>JBNJGR010000309.1:0-3395 GCA_051747885.1 Bacteroidota bacterium
ATTCAATTCGCGGATAAGCTTTGTACAGGTAAGTCCGTTCAATAAACCGTGAATTTCCCCAGGTTTTAACCGTTTCAATGCAAGTTCTTACAGGGCCTCTTTCAATAAGCTTTACACTTTCAACATTTGTAACATCTTCTTCATTAACAATTTTGTTGATGGTCCACGACTTCATGCCTCCTTTTTTATCTTCCATGTAAATTCTCAGTTTGTTAAGTTCTCCGCCTTCTTTTACATATTCCGAATTGGTGCGTTTATCGAAAAGGCTGGTGATGGCGCCTTTTTTCATGTTGAATTTAACAGTGAAGAAATCTGTTTCGAACGTGTTTTCGTTGAAAGAAACGGATTCAGCAGTTTCGCCTTTTTCCATCATGTCGATGTAGTAAGTTTTATACCCGCCGGCAGGAAAATCTTCGTCAATAAATTGCACTTTGGAAGTAAATCCCGGAGGTGTGGGTTTTGAGAAAGTAATCTGCGCCGGGAAAGTTTTTCCTGAGCTGTCGCGGACTAAAACGGTGGCTAAATTTTCGTTTGATGCTGCCTGTCCGGCATTATAATCCGGATCCAGGAAGTTTTCATTTTCGCCACTGTCCGGATTTTCATTTTCTTTATCAACGGGACTGAAGTTCTTCCCATAATAATTTGCTCCCCACGAAGCGGTTTTTATTGAAGCGGGCTCTTCATGCGAGTAAACAGTGGCTTCAACAATTGTTTTGCGTTTTTTAGGAAACAAGTTAAAAGCAACTACCGGCTGGCCCAATCCTTCCTGGAATTTTACCTCATCGGCCATTTTCAAAAAGGCTTTGTCTTTTAACTCCTGCGATAAGCGTTCAGTCTCTGTGTAGCGCGCCACTGCCTGCCGGTTGGCTTCATAAATTGCGGAGCCCGGGAGGATGTCGTGGAATTGGTTGAACGTTACTGTTTCCCATAGACCATTTAATTCATTGTGAGGATATGGATCGTTGTTGAGCCAGCGAAGCGTGTTGAAAAATTCACTGCCATAGAGCAAATTCTCACTGTTTCGGTTACCTGATTTAATTTCGGAAACGGTGGTATAGCATCCTTCAAAAATGAACTGCATTTCGCCTTTATGGGTGGGGCGCTCTTCCATTTCATTGCTAAGCCGGTTGAAGAAGCTTCCTGCCGTTGAAAATTTTACAGCCGGGTAATCGGGTTTTTTATCCAGTTCGTGTACCATTTTAATATTGTCACGGGTTGGGCCGCCGCCATGGTCGCCAACGCCGGTAATGTGCAGGATTCTGTTTTTATCGGGGGCGATTTTAGGCAATTCATTCTTCAGGTTCGGAGTAATATTGCCGTTATAGGTGTTGTTGGCATAGCACAGCACTTTCGAACCATTGGTACCTTCCCACCAAAAACTTCCCATGTATGGTTTGCAGCGATGGAAATAGTAATAATCCATTCCGGCCAGGTTTAGCATTTGAGGCAGTTGCGAAACATGGCCGAAATTATCGGGAAGCCAGCCCACTTTTGCCATTTTTCCAAAATGCCGGTTGAAATACCGTTGTCCGAGCAGGAAGGAACGGGCAAGCGCTTCGCCTGAGGAAAGGTTTGTGTCTCCCTCTGTCCACATTCCTCCGGCCAGTTCCAGGCGTCCTTCTTTCACGTATTCCTGAACACGCTTGAAAAGGGGAGGGTCAACCTTTTCCACAAATTTATAAACCGCTGCCTGGCTTTGAATCATGGTATAGTCGGGAAATTCATCCATGAATGCGACAGTTTGCCTTAGGTTATCATTGCACATTTTCATGGTTTCAAAATAAGTCCACAACCAGTTCATGTCCATGTGGGCGTGCCCAACAACATGAATGGTATCTTTACGAGCGTCACCGGATTGGCCGGCGTTGGCGGCCGGACCATGTGTTTGTTGTGCCAGTGCATTTATGCTGCCCATTACACAAAAACATACAATTGTCAGAAAGAACACATTGAATCGTTTCATATTCGTAATTATTGGTTTGATTTATTATTTTTTGTTTAATAAAATTCATGAACGGCTTCGAACATGGCCACGATATTTTTCGGGGGTACATCGGGCATAATATTGTGAACGGTGTTGAATACAAACCCGCCTCCTTTGGTGAAAATTTCGAGGTTGTGTTTTACATGGTCTTTGACTTCCTGCGGTGTGGCATTGTTCAGTACAATCCGGGTATCAGCTCCGCCTCCCCAAAAAGTGATTTCACTTCCGAATTCATTTTTCAGCCGTGACGGTTCCATATTTAAAGCATTGGTTTGCACCGGATTCAAAATTTCAAACCCGGCATCAATCAGGTCGGGAATCAAGTCGTAAATGCCTCCACAGCTATGTAGCATGGTGTGCATGGTTGAATGCTTTTTTACATAGTCGCACATCGTTTTATGGCGCGGCTTAAAAAATTCCCGGTAGGTTTCAACCGGAATCAGCGGGCCGTTATTGGTGCCCAGGTCATCCCCAAATTTTATGATATCGACAATGTCGCCCACTGCTTCGCAAACGTTGGCCAGTAAATCCATGTGCCGTTTCATCAGTTCGTCAAGCAGGCGGTGCACTTCATCCGGGTTTAAAAACAGATCCATCAGGAAATTATCCATGCGCCTTAAAAAAGTGCCCCATTCAAACAAGTTGCAGCCCACTCCCAGAAGAATGGCCTTATCGGTTTTAGTTTTCAAATCCAGGGTTTTTTCCCTGAGCATTTCCCAGAAACCGGGTTGACCTGCCCAGTCCCAGGGCGTAAAACCAAAGCCGCCCCAAACGGTGCGTTTCATGGCTAAATCCATTTCCGTGTAATTTCCCGGAAACCCATCCTGGTAAGGGAAAACGGTTTGGTCGAAAAACGTGGCCCCCACCGGCATCCGGCCTATGGGTTCTCCCAGATCGTTAAAAGCCAGCCACGAGCCGTCTTTTTGTAGCTGCGGCTGAAACCATTTGGGATACCATCCCGGATATCCTTTTGTAAGTTCAAGTTTGTGCCAGTAACCCGGACCCTGGTTAAAATTCCGGCCCACATCAAGCACGTCAATCCCAAACTGGTCCAGAATTTCCATTTCGGGTTGTACCACTTCCTGTACCACATCGTAAACCCAGGTTTGAAGGTGCTCTTTGCCAAGGTATTTCAACAGGTTTTGCCAGGCAACTACCGAAATTCCTGTGCTTGGAGTTGCCCCCAAATCGATGGGGATGCGGTCGGGTTCTTTATGGCTGATGGCGGCCAGCAGTCGTTCTTTTGGGTTCATCTTGGATTATAAAATTTCAAATTTTCGGTTTAGATTCTTTTTTCTACCAGTTTCAGGAACTGGATTTTCAGTTTGTTCAACAGATCCCTGTTTTTTTCGGAATGGAATCCGCAAAGCTTTATTAATGTTTTTTCCACGCCCTTCTCTTTCAATGTTTG
>JBNJGR010000310.1:0-3390 GCA_051747885.1 Bacteroidota bacterium
ACAAAGTAAAATTGAATAATCCGGGTGATAAATCGGCAAATGAGGGTTTGCAATTAATGAGGTAAAAATTGAATATCATGAAAAAACTAATCGTTTCCGCACTTTTCCTTCTCATTTTGTCCATGTTGAATGCACAGGTTACCCTCGAAAAAAAATACGACTACTCCACATCGGTAGTTGAGTTTGAAACGCTCGGATTCAAATACTACATGATGGATGTGCCCAACGGGCAATGCCGCATTTACAACACGGACCACTCGCTGTTCAAAACCATTAACTGCAATGTGCCGGCAAATTTTTATCTGTACGATATTAAATTCCTGTCGGAAAAACTGTTTGATAACGATGCCGGAATTGAATTGCTCTGTACTTTTTATAAATATAATGAGACACTGCAGTATTACGAATACGACAGCAAAATTATTAACGAAGACGGTTCGCAACTC
Source organism: Bacteroidota bacterium (assembly GCA_051747885.1). GTDB lineage: Bacteria > Bacteroidota > Bacteroidia > Bacteroidales > Prolixibacteraceae > Tangfeifania. The sequence continues at coordinate 447 of JBNJGR010000310.1, forward strand.
ACATTCATCGACGGTGCGCTCTACAACTACATCAGCAAAACGGGCGAAAACACCTGGAAACTTTTTTCCTATTGTTACGACTTCTCGGTTTTTCCCGAAAAGGTGTGGACCAACATTTACAGTCTGCCCGGCACACCAGTTGTGAGCGCCTTTCTGGAAAATGAAAATCCGGAATTTAATCTTAAAGCATTTCCAAATCCAACTTCAGGGCAGTTGAAGGTGGCTTATAATTTACCTCCTGAAGTGCGGGAAGGAACGCTTTTCCTTTTCGACAACAATGGCAAACAGGTTAACCGGTTTTTCATCGACAACCACACTGACCACCTTCTGTTAAATGTTTCGGATTACAAAAGCGGGATTTACCATTATTTTGTGAAATACGGCAACAAAAGAAGCCCGTCGCAAAAGCTGGTGGTGCGATAATGAGTAAAAAATTGAACCCTTTCAGGGTTCTGTCGGCACGATATAATTAACCACGGGTTTCACCCGCGGCTATTGTTATTAAACCACTTCGTGGTTTTTCCGGATTCTTTGTAACCAACTAAATTCATGCAAAAAGCTGCAACGACTTCTAATATACCGCAGGGATAATACAATTATAGCCGTAGGTGCAACCTACGGAAGTTTAATCACCTCCAAACCAGAACCCTGAAAGGGTTCAACAAAAATGATAAGGATTTACTCCGAATAATCCGGCCTTACATCACCGTATTTCTCCAGAATTTCATCCAGAATTTCAGTGACTTCGGTATTGGTTTCGGCACGCAGCAACCTGATTTTCAATTCCCGGAAATTGGGTAACCCCGGAAAATATTTGGCAAAATGGCGGCGCATCATCAAAATGGCTGAGCGCTCGTTGTCTTTCCATTCCAGATTGAGCTGCATTTGTTCCTTTACATTTTCAATCACTTCGGCTACAGTTGGAGAAGGAAGTGTTTCGCCGGTTTGAAGGTAATGTTTCACTTCCCTGAAAATCCAGGGGCGGCCAATGGCGGGGCGACCAATCATCAGCGCATCCACACCGGTTTGCTCCAATAAATATTTGGCCTTTTCGCCGCCAGTTATATCGCCGTTCCCAATAATGGGAATGTGAATCTGCTGATGGTTTTTTACTTCGCCAATGAGTGTCCAGTCGGCCACGCCGGTGTACAATTGTTCGCGGGTGCGCCCGTGAATGGCCAGCGCTGCAATTCCGGCATCTTGCAGGCGCAGGGCGGCTTCTAAAATGGGTTTGTCGCCGGCACTCCAGCCGAGCCGGGTTTTGGCCGTTACCGGAACATTTACTGCTTTTACAATTTCGGCAGCCATTTGCTGCATTTTGGGCAGATCGCGCAACATGGCAGCCCCTGCACCATGCCGGATGATTTTTTTCATGGGGCAACCGAAGTTGATGTCAATAAAATCGGGTTGCATTTCTTCTGCAACCTTTGCCGCCTCCACCATCGATTCGATGTTGTGCCCGTAAATCTGAATAGCCACCGGGCGATCAAAATCGAACAAAACCATTTTCTGCTTCGACTTTTTTACATCGCGAACCAGCGCTTCCGACGACACAAATTCGGTGTACATCACATCGGCGCCGTATTTTTTGCACATCCACCGAAACGACTTGTACGTGACATCTTCCATGGGCGCCAGAAACAGCGGGGTACCTTCCAATATGAGATTTCCGATTTTCATTCCGGGTGCAAAATTAAAAATTGCCGGAATATATTTTAATCGTTTGTGGCTTTAAAGTATATGAGTTTTCGATTTCAAGGCTGTTAAAAGCTGTTTTCAATAAAAAAGGGCATTGCCAAAACACAATGCCCTTATAAAATCATTTTAATCAGGATAGAATTTCAGTATTTGTCCCCTGAAATTTTATTTTTGCATATGTACATCCATTTGCGGAAATGGAATGTTAATGCCTTCTTTATCAAATGTTTTATACACTTTTTCGTGCATGTCGAAGAAAATTGCCCAGTAGTCTGAAGCTTCGGCCCAGGCACGAACCACAATATTTACCGAACTGTCACCAAGTTCCTTAACTGCAATAAATGGTGCAGGATCCTGCAAAATACGTTTGTCATCGTCAATTAATTTTCTCAACACAGCTTTGGCTTTGTCCACATCGTCGCCATAACCAATTCCAAAAAGAAAATCGACTCTGCGACGTTTTTCAACTGAATAATTTGTCATGGAGTTGGTTGCAAGTTCACCATTGGGTATAATTATAGTTACATTATCAGGAGTTTTAAGTATCGTATTGAAAATCTGAATTTCGTTAACTGTTCCCGAATGTCCTTGTGCAGTAATGTAATCACCCACTTTAAACGGCTTGAACAAAAGAATCATTACACCTCCGGCAAAGTTTTGCAATGTGCCCGAAAGTGCCATCCCAACAGCCAAACCGACAGCAGCCAAAATAGCGATGAATGAAGTCATTTCCACACCAAGCATTCCAATCACACTTATGAGCAACATGGTTTTTAGCAATATCCCGATAATACTGTTCAAAAAGCCACGAAGAGATAAATCCATTTCGCGTTTTTCAAATCCATTTTTCAAGGTCTGTTGGATGATTTTTATTATCCACCAGCCAATAGCCAGAACAATGAGGGCACCTATCAGGCGGGGACCAAATGTCATTACAGCATCGTAAAATTTTTCCCAGAGCGAGTCAATATTTTCCATTTTTATGTTTTTTTATTTGATGAACTAAATTACAAAATAATCGTTCAAAAATTTATTAACTCCCCAAAAAAAAAGAGGATCAAAATAAATTTTGATCCTCTTTACATATTACAATTTAATAATCACCCAAAAAAACTAAGCTGTGTTTTTTAAATAGCTCAATGTGTCATTTACACTACTCTGATTTACCAGTTCTTCGTCGCGTATAGAGATGTCAAAAATCCCTTCGAGGTAAAAAGTGAATATTTTCCAGTCAACTGAATCGAAT
>JBNJGR010000311.1:0-3385 GCA_051747885.1 Bacteroidota bacterium
TTGGCAGCTGGTATTTTATTGTTTTGCGCCCAGGTGTAAATAGTTTGGGGCTTTACTTTCAGGTATTTTGCAACTTCTTCCAGTGTCATTATTTCATCCATAACTTAATCTTCCAAAAAATATGAAAAATCTGCTGTATCTTTTTGTTCAGGTGTTACCGAACTGGTGTCGGCTTTCTTTTTTTCGGCATCCTCCGTTTCATGTTTCGATATGAGCTGGTCGAAAGAATAAACAATTGCTGTATAAAAATTGCCCTGGTATTTACGGAACAATTTAAAATCCTCGTTTTTATCGCCGAGGAAAGGACGCAGGTTCCACGAAAGCTGGATACCAACAAACGCCAAAATAACAATCCACACTTTAAAAACCGTTACGCCAATCTGCGGGTAAACATTCTTTTTGTCGCAGGCATATTTCAGGGCCTCCAGTATCAGTTTCATTCCAAAAAATCCGGCAAAAATAAAAACCACCACATGTAAAAGTTGCAGAAAATGGTAGTTGTTGCCCGTAATTTGAAAGAAAATGATTACCGGAACAAACGACAACGTAATGGTTGAAGCCAGCACAAAGCCGCTCAAAACAATCCCCACCATCTTCCGGAAACTCATTTTTGATCCCAGCACCTGTTGAATAATAAAAAACGAGGGGAAACAAATTAGTAAAGTTGTAATAAAAAGCACCATCATTTTCAGGCCGGCAACCAGCGCCTGCAAAGCACTGTGGTAACTGCCCATTACAAGCCCGTAAATAAACCCGAAAAGGCAAATAATAAGCAGTTGCTTAAAAATCAACCGGTTCGATTGCTTGTTGTTAATCTCAGCAAAATAGGATTCTTTGTCTTGCAGTACATAAAATACTTCCCTGATTTTTTTGAAAGTTGTCATGGTATTTTGATTTTCTAATAAAATTAAGGAATATTTTAATGTTTTGCAATTTTTATTGCTGTTTTTTGTTGTTTATTGGTATATATAGAATTCAATACAATCCGGATAAAAATTGGGGGAGGTTTTTTTGCATTAAATAAAGGAAGGGGATTGTTGAATAAACAAGATTGTGAGTATTAAAAAATCAGACGATTATTTGTAAGGAAGTGAAACCGATTTTCCGAACATCAGTTTTTCACCAACTCTTTCGTGGAAAGCAAACCGCATGCAGCGTAAATATCCTGTCCACGGGAGGCGCGGATGGTAGTGAAAATTCCTTTTTGATTGAGCTGGTCTTTAAAGCGCTGGATAGTTTCTTCGCCAGGACTTTTTAATGGCGTGCCCGGCACGGGATGAAACCGAATAAGATTGATGCGGCATTTCAGTCCGCTAAGTAAACGGGCCAGCTCTTTCACATGTCGCGGAGAATCGTTCAGTCCTTCAAACAAAATGTATTCGAACGAAATTCTGCGCTGGCGGCCAAAACTCCAATTCTTAATTTCAGCAATTACTTCCTCAATCGGGTAAGCCACTTCAACCGGCATCAAATTTCGGCGTTCGTCGTTAAACGGAGTGTGTAAACTAACTGCGAGGTGTGCTTCGCTCACTTCCAAAAACCGCAGCATTGCCGGAATAATTCCAATTGTTGAAACTGTAATCCGACGCGGGCTCATGGCAAATCCCCAGTCGGCCGTGAGTATTTCAATACTTTTCAGCACCTCCTCCAGGTTGTCGAACGGTTCGCCCATGCCCATGTAAACAATGTTGGAAACCTCATTGGCTTCGTCGATGCTTTTGATTTGATTCACAATTTCGCCGGCGGTAAGCTGGCCCTGAAAACCCTGTTTTCCTGTCATGCAAAACAGGCAACCCATTTTACAGCCCACCTGCGAACTCACGCAAACTGTGTTACGATCCCGCTCAGGAATCATTGCCGTTTCAATAAATTTCTGCTGATACGTGGGGAACAGGTATTTTTTGGTACCGTCGATGCTCGCTTGAATTTTAGCTGGCTGCGTTAATCCGTATTCATACTTTTCGTTGAGCAGCTCCCGCGCTTTTTTGGAAAGATTGGTCATTTCTTCAACTGATGAAATACCTTTTTTGTAGAGCCAGTCAGCCATCTGTTTTGCCGTGAATTTTGGCAAACCAAGCTCTGCTGCAACTTCCTGCAATTCAGTTAATGTCTTTCCAAAAAGCTTTCCCTTCATATTGAATAATTTAGTGCAAAGATAGGGGAATTTCAAACTAATTCGTTTGAAAGTAAAATTGGTTTTCTCCGGTAAAAAGTAATATGTTGTCTTCAATGTCTCAAATTCATTATTGCTAATAATTCAAGACACATCTTGTATTTTTTTGATAAAAAGAAAGTTACAAAACATCAGATTAAAAATAAATGGCAAAAAATTTTGAATTCATCATATTTTTTACTACTATCATAAAAACAGTTAGAATAAAAAATAACAACTATGGGAATATTAAAATCACTATTTGGAAAGCCGGGAAAACCTGTACAAAATGCAATTATTTATATTGAACCCGAAAAAAGCGACATTCCTGTTGCGTTTCAAAAAACAGGCAAAGCGGGTGGTGCCACTTTTGCCCACCTGAACAAAGGTATGTACCGGATTATTATGGCACTGCCACCCCAAAAAGGAAAACTGGCAAATGAAAGCGAAGATTTGCCTGATGATTTACATGTAGGCTATCACAGAGACAAAAATATTTACTTTGTGAGAGAACCGGATGGATTTTTTACGATCCGTTTTTCGAATCTGAAAAATCTTTATGATGATAACATCACACCCCTGTACGAAACCGACAAAAATGATCCGGGCCGCCTGGTGGTGGGAAAATTTGAAGTTGATGGCAAATATGGAAGCGTCACCATGAAAGTTTCGGCACTTACGGAAAAATCGTTTGAAAAACTGATTGAGAGGTACGCTGAAGATGTGAAAATGGTTATCATCAGAAACGAAGCACCTTTAATTACTGAAGAAGAAAATGATTAGTTGCTCAATAGTTCAAACAATAAATTTCCAATAATTTAAGTTTTAAAACTTATCTTTATAACCGCATGAAAACATTACTGCTCTCATTCTTTTTTGGCATTATTTCTATCAGAGGAAAGGATAGAAATCGGAAAATTTGAAATAAGCGGCAACAACGGCAGTTTTACCATGGAAGTCAGGGCGCAAAAACCCAAAAAATTTCAAAAAATGGTTGAAAAAGCAATTGATGACGTAGAAATGGTAACCATCAGAAATGTAAGGTAAAATCATTTTATGCAACAACTTCTGTTTATTATCCTTGTAATTTTTCCGTTTTGGACAAGCCAGCGAGCATCGTTTGTTAATTTTTACCTCGAATCGGGCACAGGAAGAGGAACTGTAGCTTTTCAGCAAACCGGGCAGAAAGGAATGGTTTCATTTGAATACCTTGATGCAGGCTCTTATTATTTA
>JBNJGR010000312.1:0-3383 GCA_051747885.1 Bacteroidota bacterium
GTTGCATAATTCAATTTTTACCGCGGAACCCAGGTTACTTTTTTCGATACGGTTCCTGTTGCTGTTTTAAAGCGCACAAAGTAAACACCCGGTTGGTTCCCCGACAAATCAATTTGAATTTTTTTATTGGAAACAGTGTGAAATTCTGCATTAATTTCCTGGCCGATGAGGTTGTAAATTTTAATGTTTTCCCGGTGGATATCCTGCCCGGCTTCGAACGTAAATTTTGAATGCGCCGGATTGGGATAAATGAGTGCTTCCATTGGTTTGTTTACCAGCGGCGTGTCATTCACCATCGCATCAACATTGCAGGCAACCAGTTCAAACACATTGGTCATGGAATAGCTTTCAGTATTGGCCTCCTGAAAAACATTCCACCAGTTATCTCTTTTGAAATAAAAATTATTTTCCATGTCTGGCTCTCTTAGCGATTGGTAAACAACAAAAGTATCCAGTGGCTGCAGGTTGCTCAGCTCAAATCCGATAAAGAATGTATCTGCCGGTTCTACCGTTTCCTCAAAACCGATATAATTCATGGCATCGGGCACGAGCGATTTAATATTTACCGGCTGGGAATAAATCAGCGTTTCGGGTAAATCGCTGCCGTTATAAACTTTTAGTGTTATTTCACGATCAGAAAACGGCTCCTGGTTGGAGATGTAAATTTTTCCCACTCCAAGCGAAATTCCTGAAAGTTGCTCACTTCCATAAATTGAAAAGCGCTCGGTGAATTCTGTTATGTCCACGCTGTTTGTTCCGCCCCAGTAACCAAGAAATTCGTTTTTATCGCGCAATGGAATATTGTTGTGGCTGTCGTCTGTTGTGAGGTTTGTAAATGCCAGGCAATAATTTTCACCTGAATAAAAACGTTTTCCCTCAACGCTTTTTATGCCCCTGTTTAAAGGATCGAGCCAGTATTTAAGCTGTTTAGATGAGTCGGACTTAAATTCCCATGCAACATTGAAACGTGAAAAATAATCGCGCACCGGATTGTTACATGTTGCGGCGCCTCCGGTGAGTGTGCCAATTAGTTTTTGTTCTGGATTGAAAAGCGGACCGCCTGAAGAACCATTTTCAGTAACCCCGGCTTCCCATCGGTTAATTCTTAAAAAACCGTCAGGTGTGTAATCAGAAATGAAATCAGAGATAACCGGAGGATCGCTGTCGTAAGCTATTTTTTTGATATCGCCCTGCGGATGGTGGATGCTCGTTGAGGAGTCGGGTAAAATTTCCCGCGAATCCCAACCGGCATAATACGGCCGGTAATCGGGAGGCGGTTCAAGTGTAAGTTCAACCAGGGCAAAATCGAGGCTGTCGGAAATGGCGAGGAGTTTTGCACCCGAAACAGAATTGCCAGGGTCGCCGTCAAGTGGAGCACAGTAAGGGCTTTCGTAGTTAAATGTAAAAACTGATGTTTCGGCAAATTCAGCCTTTTCAATGCAATGCGCTGCTGTAATTACATAAGGTTTTTGGTTTTCGGCCGTATTGTTGATTAATGTGCCTGTACAAATTTCGCTGAACCTCCGGGTGCCCTCCTGTTTTGCAGTAATAATCCGGCAAACAGCATCTTTCGTTTCATGCCAGGCATCGTCGGCTTCACAATTTACATCAATGTTACAATCACCGGCAGTTTTCCCCATTGGCCTCCGGTCGCTGTATTTTAATATCCCAACAAAATCGTGGTTAACCTGTGCAATGGTAAAATCGTTTAACCCATCGTGCCCCGCCGGAATTTCGTACTGAACAATTAGTTCGTCGCCGGCAACAGGCGCTACGGCAAATTTGCCTGAGGGTTTGTTGTTGGCCGAAGTGAAAGCCCCCATATAGAAATTTTCTTTTTCGTTATACAAATAAAGGCGTGCTCCCGTCGGCAAATGCAGATTTTCAAAAATGAGACTTAACGAAAATGCACCTTCAGAGTGAATTTTTAGTTGCCAGATGTCCATTCCGCGAAAATTATTGGTCCATCGACCGTCGCTGGCAGGAGAAATGGAAACGTCGAAACCATGTGCAAATCTTAAAGGTTTCAGCAGCGTTTCTTTCTCACTGGGTGCATTTAATTGCTGAAGTTCTTTTGGATTGAAAGGCGGCATAACTTTTTCAGGAATTCCCTTGCTTTTAAGTGCCGGCAGTTCAATTGGGTTACCACCCTGCGATACCTGAGCGTGGGCAAAAAAAGCCGTGAAAAACACGAAAAAAGCCGTGAAAAAAAGTTTCCGCATGTAATAAATTTTTTCGCCAAAGTTAATATTTAAACCAAGAGAACTGTAAATCTGTTTCTTAAAATGCAATGCAAAGGTGAAAGTGTTTTATTTATATAACAGGTTCATTCTTGTTCCGTTTTGCAAAAAATAACGTATTTTAATAGGAAATTGTATAAACTTTAAAATTTCAAACAATGAAAAATTCTGGATTTTTTCTGATTCTTTTTTCTACAGCCGCTTTTTTTATTAGCACTTCGCTCATTTCCAATGTTACACCAGATGAGCCTGAAATGCCGAAAGACGTTAAAAAAGTAATTGAAAAATCGTGTTTTGGCTGCCACAACTCCGACTCTAAAAACGAAGATGCAAAAGAAGAACTCGATTTTAAAACACTCAATGACCTTTCGAAAGTACGTAAAATCACCAAGCTCAGGGATATTGCCGAAGTGATTGAGGAAGGAGAAATGCCTCCCAAAAAGTTTTTGGAAAACTATCCTGACAGAAAACTGACGGAAGAGGATGCTGAACTATTAACTAAATGGGCAAAAAGTGAAGCAGCTGCCCTAATCGGAGATTAATAAATTCAACCTGCTCCCGGTATTATACCGATTAGTGTTTTATTTTACTCAGCAATATCACTCCGTTCATTGCTGACTATTAAACATCTATCGGCATTATACCACTAATATTTTTGAGTAAATTTGTCTATAAAATGGTATTATTTGCCGGGAGTATTTATTTTACTTGTTTTATGAAACGAACATGAATTTTCATTCTTCAAATTCACAAACAAAAAGAATTAAAATTGGCTTTAAGGCCGAACTTCGTTTCATTGAGAGTTACATCGAATACAAATGAAATAAACAATTTTAATGAGATGAAAAAAGTATTACGCATTATTGTAATTATATTAATTGTTTTGCTTGCTGTTGCCCAGTTTTTTCAACCCGAAAAGAACCGGACCGAAATGAATAATGATCACCTTTTTAAACAGGCCGATATTCCTGAAAATATTCAAACATTGTTAACCAATGCCTGCCTCGATTGCCATTCCAATCAAACCAATTATCTTTGGTATCATTATGTTTCGCCGGTTTCGTGGGTAATCAATAAGCATATTGTTGAAGGGAAAGAACATTTAAACCTCTCGGAATGGGGTCAATTGGATGTTTTTGATAA
>JBNJGR010000313.1:0-3367 GCA_051747885.1 Bacteroidota bacterium
AAAATCTTCGCGTGAGGTTTCTTCCCATTCCGGGAAGTTGATTTCCGGGAAATAAACATCGGCGTCAAAAGGCTCGTGCACAAGTGTGAGGTAGAGTTTCCCGGCCAGTGGGTAAAACTGTTTGTAAACCATTCCGCCGCCAATCACAAAAGCTTCCTCTTCGTTTTTAACTTTTTCAATGGCCTCCCCGATGGAAAATACAGTTTCGCAGCCCGGGAAATTGTCTTCGGGTTTGTCAGTGATAACAATGTGACGCCGGTTAGGTAGCGGCCATTTGGGCAACGAAAGCAACGTGTTCCGGCCCATAATCAGGCTGTGTCCGGTGGTGATTTCCTTGAACCGTTTCAAATCATTTGGCAAATGAAACAGCAGGTCGTTGTTTTTGCCAATGGCAAAATTTTCGGCAATGGCAACGATTATCGAGATGTTTTTATGAATCATGTTCGTTTAATTTTTTGCGTTCAATTCGTTCTCTGGCTTCATGCAATGTTTTGTGTAAGTGGGCCTCCAGCAAGTTTTTAGGAGGAAGTTCTGTCCAGTATTCAGCTACTACAATTCCATCCTTGTGCATTTCAAGGAGTTCCACCTGTTCCCGGCTATTTTCAGCGCAAAGTATTAATCCAATAGGCTTTTCTTCCTTTTCCTGACGTTCGTATCGATTTAGCCATTTTAAGTAAAGTTCCATTTGTCCTTTATCTTTTGCATGAAACTTTCCAATTTTCAGATCGATGGCAACCAATCTGTTTAACTTTCTGTGAAAAAACAGTAAATCCAAATAATGATCTTCACCGTCAATTATCATTCTTTTTTGGCGTTCCACAAAAGCAAATCCTTTACCTATCTCCAATATAAAAAATTCAAGGTCTTTTAGTAATGCCATTTCAAGGTCTTTTTCAAGATAGCCTTCTTTTAGTTCTAAAAAATCGAGAAGATAAGGATCTTTAAATGTGTTTAATGGGATATTACTGTCCTCAGTTAACTGTTCATTAATAACAGCTGTACGTTCATATGATTTTTTTGCAATTTGTTTACGAAGCTCCCGAATTCCCATACTTTGCTGCACCGACATCTTTGCATAAAATAATTTTGCATCCATGGTTTTCAGGGGCAGTAATTCAACAAAATGTGACCAGCTCAATTGTTGTGAAAGTATTGAAACAGAATCAAAATTTTTGAATTGCTCTGCAAATTGCATCATGCGTCGCAGATTTCGTTCTTCAAAGCTTTTTCCGTATTTTTCTTTTAATTGTGTCGACAGTGTCGACACAATTTCTTTTCCATAATCCGCACGTTTGTTTTGTAAAATATATTTGTTGATACGATTACCGATTTGCCAGTAAAGTAAAACAAGGGCACTGTTTGCCGATGAAGCTAACTGTCTTTTGGTTTTTTCAATAAGAATAGATAGTTCATGAATCAGTGTGCTCGATGAATTAATCTTATTTAATTTATTAAGCCCCATATTTTGTTTTCATTTTCAATGAAATCAATAAGTAGTTAATTACTCAGATTGATTTTAGCAATTATGCAAAATTTATTTGAACTCAGTTTGAGGCTAAACCGCCACCTTTCCCTTTATGTGCGGATGCGACTGGTATCCCACCAATTCAAAATCTTCAAATTTGAAATCAAAAATGTTTTTGATATCCGGGTTGATTTTCATTGCCGGCAGCGGATACGGTTCGCGAGTGAGCTGCAGTTTCACTTGTTCGATGTGGTTGGAATAGATGTGCACATCGCCAAAAGTGTGTACAAAATCGCCCGGTTGAAGCCCGGATACCTGTGCCACCATTAATGTGAGCAACGCATAAGATGCAATATTAAACGGAACGCCAAGGAAAACATCGGCACTGCGCTGGTACAGCTGGCACGACAGTTTTCCGTCGACTACATAAAATTGAAAAAGAATGTGGCAGGGAGGCAGGTTCATTTTATCGAGTTCGCCTACGTTCCATGCACTTACAATGTGCCGGCGCGAATTTGGATTGTTTTTTATGGAATCGATCACCTGCGAAATCTGGTCGATGTGTTGGCCGTCGGGTGTTGGCCAGCTGCGCCACTGATAACCGTAAATGTGCCCGAGGTCGCCGTTTTCATCCGCCCACTCGTTCCAGATGCGCACTCCGTTATCCTGCAAATATTTCACGTTGGTGTCGCCTGCCAGAAACCACAGCAGCTCGTGAATAATCGATTTCAGGTGCAGTTTTTTGGTGGTGGCAACCGGAAAACCTTCGCTTAAATCGAATCGCATCTGGTGCCCGAAAACACTGATGGTACCCGTTCCGGTGCGGTCGCCTTTTTCTGTTCCGTTTTTCAGGATGGTATCCAGCAGGTGCAAATATTGTTTCATTTTTTACAAGTTAGAATCAAGACACAAGATTATGAGTCATAAGAAAGGAATTCATTTTTCGCTGTGTTTCAATTTCTTTAATCATGAATATTTTTATCTTTTTTATCGGGTTTCTTATTAATGAAATCCAACAAACAATTCACAAAAATAAACAAACGAATTTCTTTGTTTCAGAAAAATCAGTTTTAGATATCCACAACTATTGAAATGTTGTTAACCGGGGACATGGATTTTCCAAATCCATAATTAATGAAGGAGTTGGAAACTCCTTCTCCCGTTACAGATTTAATTTCACGCCGCATTTTTTGCAGTACACCGCATCGTTATCGTGCTTGTCGTGCAGACAGTTGGGACAAACCTGTGTGTTTTTTTCTCCGGTTGGATTAATCATTTCGGCAGTTACAATTCCGGTTGGAACGGCAATGATTGCATAACCCAGAATCATCACAAAACTGGCGAGAAACTGACCAAATGCAGTCACCGGACTGATGTCGCCGTAACCCACCGTTGTGAGCGTAACAATGGCCCAGTAAATACTTGTGGGAATACTTGTAAACCCACCGTCCTCCCCTTCAACCAGGTGCATCACTGTGCCAATTATGACCACCAGGATGATAACGAAAAAGATGAACACGCTGATTTTTTCGCGGCTGGCCCAAAGGGCACGGGCCAGTGTGCGCCCTGCCTGCGTGTAACGGGTGAGTTTCAGGATACGGAAAACCCGCAGTAAACGCAGCACGCGGATGACAACGAGACTTTGTGAGCCAATCAATATTAAACTGAGATAAGTAGGTAAAACAGCCAGTAAGTCGATAATTCCGTAAAAACTGAAAATGTATTTCCAGGGTTTTCTGACCACTGCAATGCGTACAAGATATTCAACAGTGAAAATGAGTGTGATAATCCACTCCAGAATTGTCAGCAGTTCGCCGTGACGTTGCCTGATTCCGGGAACGCTTTCAAGCATGACCAGCACCACGCTTACCAAAATTATAATCAGCAATACTATGTCGAATA
>JBNJGR010000314.1:0-3361 GCA_051747885.1 Bacteroidota bacterium
ACGCAGGCTTTTTATCAGGCCATCTTCAATTTTAGCCAGCGGAACTTTGGTTTTGTAATCCTCAGGTTCCTTGTTTTTCTGAAATTCTTCTTCAAAATACTCCTGAATGGTAATTGACAGCATCATTTCATCGGGCTGGACTTCCATTTCGGCAGTGCCGCGCACTTCAATAAAACGATTTTCGTCGGCGTTCTGGGCTAAAACCGACAAGGAGAAAAACAGGATAGTGATAAAAAGTAAATGTTTCATGGCAATATGATTTAAAACAGAACAGCTGTCAAAAACAATACCAGTTTTCTGACAGCTGCCTGAACTTTATAGTAACCGCCCCTGATTTGTGGCGGGCAAATAATTTTTTAGAGAATCAGCATGGCATCGCCATAAGTACCAAAGCGGTAATCTTCTTTCATTGCTACGTTGTAGGCTTCCATAACAAAGTCGTACCCCCCAAAAGCAGCCACCATCATCAGGAGTGTGGAGTAGGGCAGGTGGAAATTGGTAATCATGCTGTTGGCCACGCTGAACTCATAAGGAGGGAAGATAAATTTGTTTGTCCATCCTTCGAAAGGTTTCAGGTACCCTTGCGTTGAAACCGAGCTTTCGAGCGTGCGCATTACTGTGGTTCCTACTGCGCAAACGTTTTTTCGCATTTCCTTTGCTTTATTTACAATTTCGCAGGCTTCCTCTTTAATCCAGATTTGTTCCGAATCCATTTTATGTTTGGTGAGGTCTTCCACATCAACACTGCGGAAATTGCCAAGCCCAACGTGAAGGGTTACAAACGCGAACTCGGCGCCTTTAATTTCGAGACGTTTTAACAGTTCGCGGCTGAAATGCAGGCCGGCAGTAGGTGCAGCAACAGCTCCCTCGTGTTTGGCAAAAATAGTTTGGTACCGCTCTTTGTCTTCCGGCACCACCGGACGGTTTATGAATTTGGGCAGCGGTGTTTCGCCCAGGCTGTATAATGTTTGTTTAAATTCGTCATAAGGTCCGTCGAACAGGAAACGCAGTGTACGGCCACGCGAAGTAGTATTGTCAATTACTTCTGCCACCAGGGCATCATTTTCGCCAAAGTAAAGTTTGTTTCCAATGCGTATTTTGCGTGCCGGGTCAACCAGTACATCCCACAATCGCATTTCGCGATTGAGTTCACGAAGCAGGAAAACCTCGATTTCGGCTCCGGTTTTTTCTTTATTGCCGTACAAACGTGCCGGAAATACTTTCGTGTCGTTAAAAACAAAAACGTCTTTGTCGTCAAAATAGTCGAGAATATCTTTAAAACTTTTGTGTTCAATAGTGCGTTTTGCCCTGTTTAACACCATTAACCTCGATTCATCTCTGTTATAGGCGGGGTGTAATGCAATTTTTTTCTCATCTAAGTTGTACTTGAATTTCGATAACTTCATGGGCAACTATTTTTATATTTCTTTGATTTATAATTTATTAACTTTCAAATTTAAAATTCCGGCAAGGTTTGCCTGTTTAAGGGAGTCCCCTTTTACGCAGCAACCTTTAATTTGTTACAAAGGAATTAATGTTTTTCAGGAAATAATCGATGCTTAGTGCATCTTCTACTTTAAAATCACCAATTTTTGTCCTTCTTAATTCTGTTAGATAAGCTCCACATTTTAATTCTTCTCCAATGTCTCTTGCAAGGGCTCGTATATAGGTTCCCTTGCTGCATTTTACCTTTATTGTGGCAAAAGGCAATTCAAATGATTCTGTAACAATTTCACTTATAACAATTTTCCGGGGTCGAAGTTTTAATTCTTCGCCGTTTCTTGCATAGTTAAAAGCCCTTTTGCCTTTTACTTTTACTGCGGAATAAATGGGGGGTATTTGTTCGGTTTCTCCGCTGAACTTCTGCAACGTATTTTCAAATTGTTCGCGTGTAATATTTTCACAATCTTTCGAGCTGTCTTCTTCGGTTTCTTTGTCGAATGAGGGAGTGGTTGCTCCCAGTTTTATTGTGGCCAGGTATTCTTTTTCTTTGTGCTGAAACGACTCGATTTGTTTGGTAGCTTTGCCGGTACAAAGTATCATTAATCCGGTGGCCAATGGATCGAGCGTGCCTGCATGGCCGACTTTCATTTTTTTGATTCCCATTTCCCGGCACAGGGAATTGCGCACCCGCTGAACAAGGTCGAAAGAGGTCCATTTAAGGTCTTTGTCGAACAGCAAAACTTCGCCGCCCAAAAAATCGTACGTTTTTTTTAGGTGAGTCATGCGCAATGCGTTAACTTACAGTGTTTTGTGAAAATCCCTGAAATCAGGCTGCAAAGATAGCAATTAGCCCGATAATTAAGCAATAAATGGCAAAATAAATGAGTTTCCCTTTTTTTATGACTTTAATCATTAACGAACAGGCCAGTAAGCCTGAGATGAAAGCAGCCAGAAATCCTACGATAAGCGGGCCTGCCCCGGTAGCCAATCCTTGTGATAAATCGCCATCGGCAATATCGAGCACAGCCGATCCCAGGATTGGAACCAATACCATCAGGAAAGAAAACCGTGCTACTTCATCTTTTTTGGTGCCAAGTAGCAACCCGGTGGCAATAGTAGCGCCACTGCGCGAAATTCCCGGCATTACCGCCATAGCCTGAGCAATGCCAATAATAAACGATTTTCCCCAGGTAATTTGTTTTTCATTCTTTTTTGCAAAATGGGCAAAAGTGAGCAGGCTTGCAGTTACAAGCAACATGCTTCCTACCAAAACCAGGTTTCCTGTAAATAACTGTTCAATTTGTTCAGCAAAAAAAAGCCCGAGGATTAGAACAGGAATTGACGAGAAAAGCAGTTTGGAAATGTATTGGGTCGATTCGTTCCACTCAAAGGCAAACAGGTCGGTGAGTAAATTCAAAATATCTTTCCGGAAAACAACCAGCGTGCTTAAAACAGTAGCCACATGAACCACTACAGCAAAAAGCAGGTGGTTGCCTGTTTGAATACCTAAAACGGCATGACCGATTTCGAGATGGCCGCTTGAACTTACGGGTAAAAATTCGGTGAGACCTTGCAGGAAGCCTAGTAGTAGGGCCTGGATTTCATTCATCCTCAGAAAATGTTAGTCGTTGTCTTTAGGTTTTTTCAGGATGGCATAAATTTCGAAAAGAAAACCGAACAGTAAAAGGAGCGGTGCCAGTGTTATTCTGCGGAAGCTGAATATTTCGGGATTAAAAACTTCAGGATCGTCACTGCCGCCGCCTATCATTAAAATAAAACCAACTACTATTATCGCGAAACCGATGGCCATAAGTTTGTAATTTTCTTTGCCCAGGGCGAAACCGGTTTCTTTTACGTTATCTTTTTTTGCTATTTTTTTCTTCATAACAGCCGTAAAGATAATTAATAAAATTATTCA
>JBNJGR010000315.1:0-3356 GCA_051747885.1 Bacteroidota bacterium
TAGCTTTTTTTCTTTTGGTTTTGTATGGTTTGTTTTTTGTACGTCGTATGGTTTGATCTAATTCCAAACCGAAATTTTACCTTCTAAATGCATGTGTTCGTCGAATTTATAAAGTAGAACAGCCGGCAAAGTATTACTTTTACTTTCGTAATATTTTAAAACTGAAATTGAAATGAAAACCGTGCAATTTTTTAGCCTGTCAATGTTGTTGTTACTAACAGTGGGATTTACAAAAGCCAATCCGGCAGAAGGGTTTGAGGAAAACGATTTAACTAGAACATACGAAATCGACCGATTCAATGAGTTGTTTCTTGAAGGAGCTTTTAAGGTTTACCTTATTCAGGGAAATGAAAATTCGCTTGAAGTGCGGGCATCGGATTCAGGGGCTTTCGATTACCTGGATGTTGATAACCGGAACGAATATCTGCACCTGCATGTGGACAGGGAACCTTTTGATTTCAGCCGGATAACACTTTACATCACTTTCAAAAATTTTGAACGACTCCGGATTGAAGGGGGCATTAAGCTGCAAACCAGAGGATATCTTGATTTGGATGATTTTATGGTTGATGTTAAAGGGGGCGCAAAAATTGAAATCCGGGCAAAAGCCCGGAATATAGGGATAAAAACCGAGGGGGGCGTAATGTTCGAACTCGATGGCGTTGCCGAATCGCTCGATGTGAAAGTTGCCGGAGCAGGCCACGTCGATGCTGACGAGTTGAAAACCAGAGACGTAACCTTTTTTATTGAAGGATTGGGCACAGGAAGCGTGTATGCCACCGAAACCCTTAATGCAACCATAAAAGGTGTAGGCAAAATTAAGTACAGGGGAAATCCCCAACTCACCGAATTTATCGACGGACTTGGATCAGTGGACCGGAAATAGATTGCAAATTTTTATTGTTTAAAAATTTTAACTGTCTGATAGTTATTAACTTTAATTAAATAGATTCCTTTTGAGAAGGCTGAAAATGAAAGTACTGTTTTTGCCGAGCTGAATTGGTATTTTTTCAATAACTGACCTGATGAATTATACACAGTAACCTTATTAACCGGTTCATCGCTTTCAATATGCAACTCGCTGGTAACAATTGTAGGATAAACCCTGAATGAATTATTAGCCGGGAGTAGGATTTCAGCTTCAGCAGATGTAGTTTCATACGATTTCAAATCCGGCATTTCATCGAGGGTAATTACATATTCGTGATCAAACAATTTGTTCCAGAAATCAACTGAGTTGTATTTGCTGTCGCGTACAAAATCTCCCCACCAGGGCATGAAATAAGACCATGCAGCTTCATCGGAAATTAAATTATCAGGGTCCGGAATCGAACCGCATTCTGTAAGGGCAACAATTTTTTTACCATCAAACATGTCATTCAGCTGATTAAGTTCCAGTATTTGGGAACTGTGGTCGCCACCCTCATAAATATCGCGCCCAACAATGTCAACATATTCATGGCCGGGATACCACTCATAATCATTGGGCTGGCTGGTCCAAACCCAAATCAGGTTTTTTAGTCCGTGATGGTTGACCATGCGGTCGTACATAAGCCGGTATAATGTTTTGCAAGGCTCCGGACCTTTGGCACCCCACCAAAACCACCTGCCGGCAGCTTCGTGCAAAGGGCGCCATAAAACAGGTACGCCATCATCCTGAAGTTTTTTCAGCAAGCCGGAGATGTAATCAATATCGTCAATTATTGCCTGGTATTCCGGCGAATTTTCATCCATAACTTTCGATACATCAAAATCGGTATCATTAGTATAAAATTCCTCAGTTTGGCGCAATGGGTCTTTCCAGTGCCAGCAAAAGGCGGGAATCCCGTTTCGGTTATAATAATTTCTGGCGTCATTAATGGGTTCTTCATCATCATACCAGCTGTAACCCCGGCCGCAGTGCATAAAATCGAGCCCAATCAGTGCCGGTTCTTTTCCGGTTTTTGATTTCAGCCAGTTAATTTCATCCATGCTGTGCAGGGTCATTGCTCCCGAAACAATATTCTGGCCGTAGTGGTCGAGCAGAAACTGGTAAAGTCTGGCTGCATTATCTGCAGGATCGGGGGTAACCAGGGTTTCACCAACATTAAACCTTTCAGCCTGATCTGCTATTTCAAATTCAATGTAGTCGATATTTATCCAACCCCACGATTTTTCAATTTTTACAATATGTTCTCCTGCATCAAGTTTCAGGTTACTCACTACCTTCAGCGAAATGTAGCTGTTATTTTGCGAGAGCGAAAAATCCACACGTGCATCATCAATGATAAATGTGTTAATTTTATCACCATGTGGCGCAGCAGCACGGATATATATATTGAAAAAGTTCTCTTCTTCGAGGGTGACAGAAAACTCCAGGTTACCATCTTTTTGTACCACATAATAACCACCTGAAGCACTACTGCTTGCAACGGAGTAAGCTCCATTAGTCAGTGTTGCATCTTCGGCCTCAAATCTTTGGGCGAAGATTGGATTGCCTATAAACATCAATAAAATGTAGTGTATTAATAATTTTTTCATTCTGATAATTTTTTATGTTATTCTTTTAAGCCGGCTATTTCCCGAAGCAATTCCCTGGTTTTTATTCCTGATTCTTTCAGGTCTTCTTTTTTCCAGTTGCCGTTATCGGATGCTGATTTTTGAAGCATGGAGCACGTTTCATCCTTATCGGCAATTGACCAGCTCACCCAGCTGATTTTGTTTGCTTTCATAAAATCAATCCATTTATACCACTCCTCGTAATTGATTGGTCCGTCGCCATTGGCTGACATGCCTGCCGATTCGGAAATAAAAATCGGTATGTTTTTATCGATGGCGTACCGGCAGCGATCCCTCAATTCCTGCTTGTGTGTGGCGGCATAAAAATGCACGGTGTACATCAGGTTGTCGAATCCTTCAATGGGGGAGTCCGCAACCAGGTGAATATCCTGATCCCAGTGCGGATTGCCTACAAGGATGATATTATCCGGGTCGTGTTCCCGGATGGCCTTAATTACTTCAACAGAGTAAGCTTTCACTTTTTCCCATGAGTCGCGCACCGGCTCATTGAAAATTTCATAAATAACATGCGGATTGTCGCCGTATTTTTGTGCCATTTCCGAAAAGAATTCAATCGCTTCCTGCTGATGAAATTCGTGGCTGTGCCAGTCGATAATGACGTAAATATCGTTTTTGATGGCGCCGTTTACAACTGCTTCAATTTTTTCCTTCGACCATTCTTTACGATCGAGATAGCTGTTATCGGGTCCAACACCCAGTGCTGCTCTAACAACATTGCAACCCCAGTCGTTTGCCAGCCAGGCTACCGATTCTTCGTTGTAAAACCTCGGCCACCAGTTGTGCCAGCCGTAGCTCAC
>JBNJGR010000316.1:0-3330 GCA_051747885.1 Bacteroidota bacterium
TTCCTGTTGCATTTTTGGTCATTTTGCACGGTTGATTAATCAGCTGATTAAAAATAGTTGGTTTTGGGTTGGCATGCAATGATTTAACAAAAAAAAATTGCGGTGTTTTTCAACAATTGTTTGGTTGGGGGTGGATTTATTTACCCTCTGAACGGAAAAACCGGTTCAACCCGGCATAAAATTTCTGAATCCCCCTTTGAATTCCCCCTTTGAAAATCAAAATCTGAATTCCAAAATAATGATATGATTCAAAAGGGGGATGCACTCCGAGGGAGGTTGCTGCAAAAATACCTGCACTGAAAGGCCGCGAGCAAAACCGAAACCCGGTACATTTATCCCAAAACCCGTTGAAGAGCGGCATGGTTAAAAACATTAGTCTGAAGTTGATCTCTCTATTTTCACTTCCCTCATTTTTTCTCAGAATGCACATAAGAAAATACCTCCTCCAGCGGCGTATTGAAAGTTTGCGCAATCCGGAAAGCCAGTTCCAACGAGGGTGAATAATTTCCCTTTTCTATAGCCACAATGGTTTGCCGCGACACACCTGTTTTGTCGGCCAGTTCCTGCTGCGTCATCTCTCCGGCATCAAACCGCAACCGCCTGATATTGTTCTGAATGTTGTGTCTTGCCATTTTAAACCCCTTTCCGGTAATAATACATCTGCGAACCGTTATCTATTATTTCGGCAACCAGCCCACTGATTACAAATACAATAAATATAACATAGGGAGCAAATCCAATCGCCAGATAAATTATTGCTGTCATAAATCCGATTGAAAATGTGTAGTGAGCATTCCGTGTGGCTTTTAACTTTATCAATTTATCACGCTCATCTTCTTCCGGAATTTTATCGTTTTTTGTAGCAATCGCATTAATGATGTGAAAAACAATGTAGATAACAATCCGGGCTACAATCGATACACCGGCGTAAATAAGAAACAATTTCCCCCATAACTGAAAATCGTCTGTTAAATCAATCCGGCCATCCAGATGCCTTTGATAAACCTCCCAGGCAAAAATGGCTGTAATCAGCAATCCGCTGAAAATGTTAATGATGTTTTCCTTTTCTCTGTACGACATGACTTCAAGTTTTAATGTATGAACAACTTTACTATATGTAATATAAACTATTCACAAAGTTAAATATTATTTACACAATGTCTACTATATTTTACATCTATTTTTTGAAATTTCTTTTAAAGAAATGATCTTAAGCTTTTTTTGTATCTTGTATGAAAACAATTCTCATGAAAAAAATTATCACTGTTCCACTTCTTATCCTGTTCACATCGTTAGTTTTTGGACAGAACAACAGGGGAATCATTAAAATGAATGATCCTGCTCTCATGAAGATTATCTCCGGAAACATCGAAACGCTTGCCGAAGGGCACGAATGGACAGAAGGTCCGCTGTGGCTGCCCGGCGAAAACAAACTGATTTATTCTGACATCCCGAAAAATTCAATTTATGAATGGTCGGAAGAAAATGGCAAAAAACTGTACCTGAAACCGGCCGGCTACACCGGTTTTGTGGAGCGCGAAGGCGAACCGGGCTCCAACGGATTGCTGCTGAATCCGGAAGGGAAACTGGTTCTTTGCCAGCATGGCGACCGACGAATGGCGGTGATGAATGCCCCGGTTTCAGCACCAAAGGCTGAATTTACCACCCTTACAGACAGTTACAACGGCAAGCGACTGAACAGCCCCAACGATGCAGCTTTTCACAAAAACGGCGATTTGTATTTTACCGATCCGCCCTACGGCCTGGAACAAAACGAGAACGATCCGGCCAAAGAGCTGGATTTTCAAGGTGTTTTCAGGCTGGATAAAAACGGCAAAATCACATTGCTGACCAAAGAACTTACGCGACCCAACGGCATTGCATTTTCGCCCGATTTCAAAAAATTGTATGTGGCCAATTCCGATCCTCAAAAAGCCATTTGGATGGTTTATAATGTGGATAAGAACGGACTGCTGAAAAACGGAAAAGTTTTTTATGATGTAACAGATAAAGTTGCCAAATACCAGGGCCTCCCCGACGGAATGAAAGTCCACCCCGACGGCTGGATTTTTGCCACCGGCCCCGGAGGGTTACTCATTTTCTCACCTGATGGCACCCACCTCGGAACCGTCATGACCGGGCAGGCCACTTCCAACTGCGCTTTCAATGAAGGTTTTTCAGAATTATACCTGACGGCAGATGATTATTTGATGAGGATTAAATTGAAGAGATAACCAAGTAATTGTGCCAAATGTTTCCCTGGATAGCATTAATTAAAAAAATACGGTCGTACAGCAAAGCCCCCTTCCCTTTCGTGGAAAGTTGAAATGGAAATTCCTATCTCCTTTCCTTTGGGGGGAAGGCTGGGATGGGGCTTCTACTCCTTCCCTTCCGGGGAAGGTTGGGATAGGGCTTCCTCTTTCTTCGCCTCTTCCCAGTATTTATCCATTTCGGCCAAACTCATTTGGTGCAGGTCTTTCCCTTTCAGCAGCGTCTGGCTTTCAAGGTAATTAAAACGTTTCATAAATTTCAGGTTGGTGCGTTCCAGCGCGGCCTCCGGATCCACGCCATACAATCGGGCTGCATTCACCATGGCAAAAAACAGGTCGCCAAATTCGGCCTCAATTTTATCCTTGTCCACCTGCTCAATTTCGTGGGCCAGTTCGTCCACTTCTTCTTTCACTTTATCCCAAACCTGCTCTTTGTATTCCCAGTCGAAACCCACACCACTGGCCTTTTCCTGAATACGGTTGGCTTTTACCAGGGCAGGCATCGCAGCCGGCACTCCTTCCAAAACCCGCTTGTTCCCGCCTTTTTCTTTCAGTTTTAGTGCCTCCCAGTTTTCTTCCACTTTTTTTGGTGAACCATCTACATCCACATTGCCAAAAACGTGCGGGTGACGGTAAACCAGCTTTTCGTTGATTCCTTCCAGCACATCACCCATGTGGAAAGCCCCTTTCTCGGAGCCGATTTTCGCATAAAACACAATGTGAAGCATCAAATCGCCCAGTTCTTTTTTTATTTCATCCAAATCATTTTTCAGAATGGCATCCCCCAGCTCGTAAGTCTCTTCAATCGTGAGTTTTCGAAGTGACTCGAGCGTTTGCTTTTTATCCCAGGGGCATTTCTCACGCAGCTCGTCCATTATTTCGAGCAGCTCCCTGAATGCTTCCAGTTTCTTTTGCATTGTATTACTTTTTGTTTCAACATCCGAAATTAACGATTCTATAAAACTTCAACCTGATTTATAGAGTTTAGTTGTTCACATTTTAAAATCAATTTATTTTGTAATTTTGAATTGTATAACTAAAATATTATTGATTGGAGAAA
>JBNJGR010000317.1:0-3329 GCA_051747885.1 Bacteroidota bacterium
TAATGTTCATTTCCCTGTTCTTTTTTTATCCCAAAAGCCGGAATAAGGCCATCCCTTTTACGGGCATTGTCTTTCTGGGGATAACGGTATTTTTACTCCTGTGGTACAAAGCATTGGACATCCACGACTACTACCTGATCAACTTGCTGGTATTTATCCCGCTGGTTACACTCTCCTTTCTTTTTGAAATAAAAACACACTTCCCAAAAATTTTCGGCAGCACGATATTTAAAGTTATTGCATTACTTGGTTTATTTACATTAACATTTCAAACTTCAATGAAAACCCGGATAAAATACGACACAAATGACCGCTGGGTAAAAACGGACTTTTTTCTAAGCGAAGAAGATTTTGAATTTTGGAAATACAAACAAGCCAATTACAGAAACCACCTCGAGGCACTTGAAACGGTTACTCCCTTTCTGCGGTCGTTAGGAATACAACGGGACGATCTGGTGATCAGCATCCCCGACGGAAGCATCAACATCTCCCTCTACCTGATGGACCAAAAAGGTTTTACCGATTACGGCTATTCAGAAACGAAAGGCAAGGTGCACGAACGGATAGAGCGTTTCAAGCAAATCGGGGCCAAATACCTGATCGTAAACAAACCCGAAGCCATTCAGCATGAAGATTTTGCTCCCTACACCCAAAATAAAATCGGTGTTTATAAAAACATTCAGATTTTTTCTCTTTAAATTCAGCCCGGAATATGAAAAAAAAATTTGCTTACATATTGCTTGCAACGACCCTAACTGCCACCATTTTCTTTTTCCTATTCAAGCCGGTAATTCAACATCCGAATGCCTACCTGTACTCATTATCGGGTGATGCCCTGAAGAGCTATTTCAATTTTTCATACTATTTAAAATATGATGACGGGATAAGGCACGATGGGATCAATTATCCGTATGGAGACCACCTTCAATACATTAACTCGCACCCACTTTATGTACAGGTAATAAAATTAATAGATAAAAACCTCTATCCGCTAAAAAACCATGGAGTGGGTATTCTTAACCTGACCATGATCATTTCACTCATTTTAGCTGTTCCGTTTTTGTTCCTGATTCTACGAAAATTTGCACTACCGCGTTGGTATGCTGCTTCGCTGGCGGTCATCCTTTTGCTGTTGACACCACAATTTCACAGAATTCACGGACATTTTGAAATGGTTTATGCCTTTTTCCTTCCCATGTACTGGTACCTGCTCATCCGGTGGCGAGAAGGAAAAAAAAGATGGATTTGGAGCTCATTGTTAATTTTGTCGGCCCTTGCAGGTGGATTCACCAGCGCTTATTATGCATCATTTTATGCCATCTTTTTGTTAGGGGTTTTGTTTATCGAAATCTGGAACCACCGGAAGAATCTGAAACTATTTTTGCGCACAGGACTTTACCTATTACTGTTGGCAGTTATTCCACTCATCCTTGTAAAAGGCTTGGTTACAATTACCGACTGGGTAGCTGACCGGCCGACAAATCCATATGGTTTCGATGTTTACCATGCCGAATTCCTGAGTGTTTTCCTTCCATTTATATCCCCGCTGAAAACACTAATTGGCAACACAATAGACATGAATTTTGAATGGGAAGGAAGGGCTTATGTTGGGCTTCCGGCTTCGCTGCTTGCAGTATCGATCTTTATAACCGGTTACTACAACCTTTTGTCAAAACGAAAAGCCAGCTGGAAAATATTTAAACCGGACAAGAAGCTACACGTTTATTTCTATGCCTCTATTCTGGTGTTGCTGTTTTCGATGTGCATCCCTTTCAAATACGGATTCGGATTTTTACTCGAAATACTTCCACCAATAAAACAATTCAGAGCCCTCGGCCGGTTTACATGGATCTTTTACTATGTTTTTACTGTATATGCAGCCTGGTTCTTCTACCGGTTGTATCGCCTTTTAAGCAAAAAAGGATTTCATCTTGCAGGAGTATTGATCCTGGTCTTCGTTTTGGCTTACTGGTCGATCGATGCCGGCACCAACATCAAACGAAGTACCACCGGCCTGTTTAACCTAAACGACAAGTTTGAATCAACTGATGATGAATACTTGGCCAGGTTCAGCGAATCTGGTGTAACACCGGATGAATTCCAAGCCATTTTGTTCCTTCCTTTTGCCAATACCTGCGGCGATAAACTTTTGTTCGACAAAGGAATGAATGCCTTTTCAGAGGCCATGAAATGTTCTTACCATACTGGAATTCCGCTGATACAAAGCTTTTCTCCAAGATTATCTTTCACGCATGCGCTAAGCAGCATTCAACTGCTGGCTGACCCGGCAATTGAAAAAACAAGGATCAACGACATGAATAACAAACCGCTGTTACTGGTTTGCACCAAAGAAAAAATGAGCCCGCAGGAAGCATGGCTCCAGTCGAAAGCACAAATTCTTTACGAAGACGACTACATGACCCTTTCCACACTTTCCCCGAAAGTTTTTCATGAAAGCCACCAAAACTGGCGAAACGAAGTTGAAGTAATAAAAGCTTCTCTCCCGGGAAACGAAGAATTACGAGCCGATGTTAAGAACAGTTCGGTTACATATGTTGATTTTGAGGAAAGTAAGTCCGACATTGCATTTAGCGGAACCGGCGCATTTTATAAAAAAAAGGGAACAGCCCAGTTACTTAACCAGACAATGAATAAAGACCTGATGCCCGGAAAATATGAACTCTCCTTCTGGATGTTCATCGATTCCCGCATTTATGGCACCCCCCAGCCAACAGTTACAATCAGGGATGAAAACGGGAGTGAAACTGTAAATATCCAACCGAATACACGGGAAGTGCATGATGTATATGAACAATGGATTCGCGTGAAGGAGATCGTTGAACTGAAACAGGGATATACGCTTCAACTTTGGATAAAAGGAGAATATATAACAATTGATGATATTTTAGTCAGACCGGTTGATTCCAATGTTCTAATAACGCTTCCCGACAGTCATGAACTATTCAATAACTTTCCGTTCACCCACTGAAACTTCCGAAATGCACTATCTATTTTAACCGGACCAGGTAATTCGTTTTCACGTTGCTTCCCCGGGTGCGCGGATTTAAAAATCCGGTATTCAGTTCATTCATCCCCCGGTATTTAATAAAAAAAACTGTGTCGATGCCTTCCCCGTATTTCTGAATGCCGTTATAACCCGGTTCGGTTGTATATACCCAGATATTTTTTGTTTTGAGCATCTTCTGATACGCTTCAGAAGTATTTATCTGAATGACGGAGTCTTTGGCATAGAAAAACAATTCATATTCCTCCAAATGCAGGTTGTAAAGTGGTTCTCCCCTGTTTCGGTTTTCTTCAAAAACCTCCAG
>JBNJGR010000318.1:0-3316 GCA_051747885.1 Bacteroidota bacterium
TCAGTTGGAAAAATTGCAAAGTGCGCCGGGCGCTTTCGGCCACAAGTTCTTTTTGTAAACGAATGATTTTGGGTGTGCCGGTGCTTCCCGAGGTTTTTACTTCGATATATTTATTTTCAGAATACCACTCTTTTAGAAACCCTGTAAATTCTGCTTTGCGTTCATTTTTTAGGTTTTTCTCTTGAAGAAGATTTTCTACCAAAACCTGAGTGCCATTCAACATAATATGTTCCGGAAAAAGTTTCATGGTTGGAAAAATGTTTCAGGAAAGTTGAAGTTTTTTTTAGAATTATACCACAGTTTTTCACCCCGGATTTCTAACGGCGACGGAATGTTGTTGGTAAACAACTGGCCGGTACCCAGTCCCTGGTGGCCTTTTGCATTTTGCTGAAATGTCCACTGCGCAATGGCATTCAGCCCGATGTCCGATTCCAGGTACGAAGTGACCCACCAGCCAATTGAGCGATTTTTGGCCAGTTCAATCCACTCCTCACAACCTGAAAGACCGCCATGCAGACTGGGTTTCAGAATGATAAATTGTGGCCGGACGGTATCGAGCAACTTCTCTTTTTTATTTTTATCGTGAATGCCAATCAACTCTTCATCCAGCGTCACCGGCACCGGGGAATTTTTACAGATTTTAGCCATTTTTTTCCACTGCCCGGCGGCAATGGGTTGCTCGATGGAATGAAGGTCAAATTGTGCCAGCTTTTGAAGTTTTTCCATTGCTTCATCCGGGAGAAAAGCGCCGTTTGCATCTACCCGTAGCGTAATTTGTGTGTTATCATAATTTTCCCGGATGCTTTTCAGTATTTCCAGTTCTTTTTTAAAATCGAGGCTGCCGATTTTCAGTTTAATGCATCGGAATCCGGCGTTCAGTTTTTCCTGTATTTGTTGCAGCATGAATTCAGGTTCTCCCATCCAGATCAGTCCATTGATGGGGATTCCCTGTTTTCCTTCAGTAAAACCGGAAGGAAAAAGAAGTTGGCGGCCTCCGGTTTTTAAATCCTGCAAAGCAGTTTCCAATGCAAAGCGGACTGAGGAAACTTTTTGAGCGGCATCTAAAATATTAACATAATTGTTTGGATTGACACAAATTTCATTCAGAAGTGATTCCACTTCTTCGGGCGTTTCGGCACTGAGACCTGGTAGCGGAGCGCATTCGCCAATTCCGGTTTTATGTTTCTCTTCCAGCATCAGGTACCAAACCGTACGGGCTTTGTACGTTCCGCGCGATGTGGCTGCCAGGCGTTTAAAATGCAGCTCATATTTTTTGTACTGTACTTTCATTTCACCGAAATTAGTAAACCGATGCAAAAAAGCAAAGTGAATGCGAGCGTGGAAAGCGCCAGTCGTTTCAGAAACGGGTCGAGCTGTTTTTCATTCTGTATGTTGAATATTTTATGTAAATCAAACATAAAAATTGGAAATGTTATCCAGTAGATGAATTGCCACAGCGAAAGGAAATGGTTCAGCGTGAAAATGAGGGCAACTATCCATCCGCCCAAAATTATTACCAGGTGGTAAAAACGGGCATTTCGGGCACCAATCCGTACCGGGATGGTCATTTTCCCGGAGTTTCGATCATTTTCGATGTCGCGGGTGTTGTTGAGATTTAGTACGCCGGTGCTGAAGAATCCGATGGTCAGCGCCGGCAGAAAAACTGAATCCGGCAGAAATCCGGCATTCAAATAGAACACACCCGGCACCGGCAGCAATCCAAAAAACAGGAAGACAAACAAATCACCCAGTCCGATGTAGCCGTAGGATTTTTTTCCGGCGGTATAAAAGTAGGCTGCAATCAGCGAAAGAATTCCGAGCCCGAGAAAACCCCAAAATGCAGCTTTCGAGTGGTGCCACGTTCCGGCATAAACCAGCCACGTTCCAGTCAGAAAACTCAGTCCGCCAACTACAATCATTCCGGTTTCTATCTCTTTTTTGGTGATTTCGCCGCTTTGCACCGTGCGGGTGGGGCCGAGGCGGAATTCGTTATCGGTTCCGTGCTGGCTGTCGCCGTAATCGTTGGCAAAGTTGGAAAATACCTGGATGAGCGTGGCCGTGACAATGGCCAGAACACTCACGGTGGCGTCGATGGCGCCGTAAAACCACGCCAGTCCGCAGCCCATAATAATGCCCGAAAGCGCAAGCGGGAGGGTGCGCGGGCGGGCGGCTTTTATCCACGATTTTGGTGTTGCCATAGAATTTATCTAACAAAACTGTAACTTACCTTTTGGTAACTTGCCATGAAGTAAAATAAAAATGCTGCATGCATACTCAAAAAGTTAGTTTCCCGCAAATTGCGTTGATTCTCGCAGAGGTTGATAATAAATCAGCGTTTCTCTGCGTAATCTGCGGGAACCCAAAAAAATATTTATAAGTGAGAATCATATTTGAACAACCAATCAAATTAGTAACTCCGATTTACGGAAATTTCGGATACTTCTGGAAATCGGGTTTTCGTTTTTCCAGAAAAGCATTTTTCCCTTCCTGCGCTTCCTCGGTGAGGTAATACAGCAGTGTAGCGTTTCCGGCAAATTCCTGGATTCCCACTTGTCCGTCGAGTTCGGCGTTGAGACCCAGTTTTAACATGCGTAGCGCCAGCGGACTGTGCTCCTGCATTTTTTGTGCCCAGGCCACCACTTCGTCCTCGAGTTGATTGAGCGGAACCACTTTGTTTACCAGTCCCATTTCCAGCGCTTCGGCAGCCGAGTACTGACGGCACATAAACCAGATTTCGCGGGCCTTCTTTTGCCCCACGTGGCTGGCCAGGTACGATGAACCTAGCCCGGCATCGAAACTGCCAACTTTGGGGCCGGTTTGCCCGAAGATGGAATTCTCGCTGGCAATGCTGATGTCGCATACCACGTGCAACACATGTCCGCCGCCAATAGCGTAACCGTTTACCATGGCAATTACCGGTTTGGGCATGCTGCGGATCTGGCGCTGCACTTCGAGGATGTTCAGGCGAGGCACGCCTTTTTTATCGATGTAGCCTCCCTCGCCTTTTACATTTTGGTCGCCACCCGAGCAGAACGCTTTGTCGCCGGCGCCAGTGAGCACCACCACATTGATGCGTTGATCTTCGCGGCAAATATTCAGCGCGTCGCTCATTTCATTCACGGTAGTTGGCCGGAAAGCATTCCGGTACCGCTCGCGGTTGATGGTAATTTTCCCGATTCCGTCGAAATAATCGAAAAAAATGTCTTCGTATTCTTTTATGGT
This sequence comes from Bacteroidota bacterium, assembly GCA_051747885.1. GTDB lineage: Bacteria > Bacteroidota > Bacteroidia > Bacteroidales > Prolixibacteraceae > Tangfeifania. The sequence goes on from JBNJGR010000318.1 coordinate 3,223, forward strand.
TTCCCAGTTACGTTTTGTATTCATATTTGAAATTTTTATTTTTTGATTATGTAAACTTAGAATTTTGTGATTCTTTGTGTTTTCGTGTCTTTGT
>JBNJGR010000319.1:0-3314 GCA_051747885.1 Bacteroidota bacterium
ACTTTTTGTTCGTTTATAAAATCGGCTGGTACATTATACATGGTCTGTTATTTTAAGTTGATATTATCTTTTTGCTAATCCTGATTTGACTGAAATTCCGTTTATCCTACCGAGCTTCCCGGTTAAAACGCCCACTTCGTCGGTTGTGGCATCGATAACGAGTGTTATTACTGAGGTATTTCCCTTGGCATTGGGCAGCCCGGTGCGTGCCAAAATAAGTTCGGCGTGTTCGCTCAAAACATCATTTACAATGCCTGAACACTTTTCGCGATTGTCGATAATAATGCCGACAAAACCCAGTCGTTTCTGACTATCAGTCATTTATAAAAATTTTATGCGGGAAGAAAGTTGGGGAAGTTCAAAAGACAGGACGGATCAAACCATGATCCATTTACATTATCTTTTGATTTCTTTCCCTAAGGTCAGCTTTGCCTTCCCGCAGGATTCAGTTCCAAATGTAAAAGTTTCTTTTTCAAAAAAAGAAGAGAAAAGGGGGCAATTTTTATGTTATTCAGTATGTTTTAGCTTTTAATAACAATCATTGTTTTAGAATTTTAATTCTGCGATACCGCAATATTTTTTGAATCGATAGGTTTCCCGTCAATGAGCAATGTGAGCCTGTAAACTCCTGCATTAACAGCGGAATAATTTGCCAGGTCAAAGCCAACACGAATGTACCCGTCATCAGTGTAATGCACTTCAACTTCATCCAGTTTATGTCCGAGATTATCGAATAAAAGAAGCGCAATTCTGCCTTCCTTATCTGTTTCCTGAATGCTGAGCCAGACCTTGAATTTTTCAGAAGCAGGGTTCGGATACACCTGGTCGATGGTAGATCTGTTTTCAGCCACTTGCTGTTCCCCACCAAATCTTTTAAAAGCATCTGCTGAATATAAAGCAGAAGTATTGCCACCACCTCCGTAACTTCCTACGGCTAAATCGCTAACTCCGGCGGGAAGCGGCAAAGGTTGTGTAACTGTTGCGGTTGAATCTCCTGTGTTGCGGATGAGCGAATCGATCGCTATAAAAGAGGTGTAGCGGGTGAGCAGGTTGTATTTCAATCCTAGTTCAATGATTTCTTCTTTTACTGCTTCATTCTCTTCGCCGTATTGGTTAAGCTGGCCGTAATCGTCGAGCTGCTGGATGACATGGCGCGCCCACAAATATTTTAGCGCTGAATTTTGTTCCGATGGCGGATAGTTGTTTACATACAATTTCTGATGAAAATCGTGACTGCCTGATAAACCGCTGATTTCGAATGAACCCTGCGGCGTATCTTCATATTTTCCAAAAATCAGGATGGGCCGTTCTGCAAAAACATCGGGTACAGTAGGTGGTTCAACACTGTTTACCTGGAAATTACTGAAATCGACATCAATGTTTGTCAGCACCGGCGATTGAATATATTTCCGGAATTTCTCAGCTTTTTCAGGCGCTTCCTCCTGGTTGAGGATTACAAACGGTTCGCCCATCCCAACGCGGGCCAGCCCTTCAATTAAGTAACGGTTTACCGAACTTCCGATTCCAAAAGCAAAAACATTTGCCTCCGACAAACTATTGCGAATGAGCGTGAAAGCTTCTTTTTCGATGGTCACGTATCCGTCGGTAACCACCACAAAAGTGCGCGAATAATTTTCTGTTCCTTTCAGAGCAAAAGCTTTTTTCAGCGCTGCCAGCATGTTGGTTCCACCGCTGCCTTGCTTATTGCTTATCATGTCCAACGCTTTGTCGATGTTTTCCTGGCTGGCATCGAGCGATTTTTCCGACAAAACCTGCGAACCTCCTGCAAAACACATCACATTGAATTTATCGGTTGGTTTCAGGTTCGAAATTAAATCTGTCAGCACTGTTTTTGAAATACTGATTGGGAAACCGTTCATCGAGCCTGATACATCCATGATGAATACGTATTCACGTGGTGGAATTTCTGATTCATAAACCTGCCAGGGCGGCTGTACCATTGTCAGGAAGAAGTTTTCATCTTCCCCTTCATAAAGCAACATGCCCGATTCCAGGCGGTCGGATGAAAGCTGGTAGTGAAGCACAAAATCTTTGTTTCCCGATTTTTTTGCCTCTTCCGGAAGCGAGCAAATCGCAGAATTCTGAGAAGGAAAATCGATTTCCAGCGTTTCATGCGACGGTGACTCTACCGACTGGATTTTCATGCCGGCATTCAAATTCACATTGATATCGAAATCATAAGTTGGTGCCTCTCCTTCATGAGTGTATGGAATCTCTACCCACGAGCTGTCTTCACCGGCCGAGATTTCGGCATAACGCGGTCCCACAACCGTTGGATAGATAAATTCATAAATTCCGTCGGTGGGAGTTATCAGCTCCACATATTTCATTTCCACATTTATGGTGTCGCCGGGCATAATATTCGCCACATTCATCTGGAAAACATTCGGGCGCTGTTGCTCGAGCAGCGAGGTGGTTTTCCCTTCTTCTTTTGCTTCTTCATATTCTTCCCGAGCTTGCTCGGCTTCCCTGATTTCTGCAATAAGAATGCGGTCGCCAATTTCCATTTGCATAGAGTAAACTGCCGCTTTTGTCGATGCCGGGAAAATATAAATGGCTTCCAATGGTACCTGCCCGGTGTTGCAGTAAGTTTGCCGTACCGTTACATCGGCCATTACGCCACTGATATTTACATTGGCAGTCGTTGATTTTAACGGCAATTGGTCGATGTTGTCATCATTTCCTTTTACAAAAAAGAATGGCGACAGTGTTTTGTCTTCTTCGTTTGGTTCTTCCTGTGCCTGTAGATTGATGGTGAAAAATAATGCGAAAACAGTGAAGAGAACTGTTTTCAATTTTGAAGGAGAGTAGAGTGATTTCATAACGCTGAGATTTTAGTTTCTGGAAGGTAGATGCAGGCAGGCTGAAAAAGGTTGCGTGAAAGAAAGAATATTTTAAGTATTTGTTTATTTCGCCGTCAGTGACAGGAATGATTTATAAATCTTTTGGGGAGATTTTCTTTGTGAAATTTTGTGTTTTAGTGTCTTGGTGGCAAAAAAATATACCACGAAACGAACATGAATTTTTATTATTCAAATTCAAAAACAAGAATAATTAAAATTCATCGGGAGTTCCATCGAATGCAAATGAAATAGACAATTTTAATGAGATGAAAACTTTTATACTTCCCCGCGCTTCAATTTTTCGAACGGCGATGTTTTTCTGTTTTTGAAGCCGTGAATTGCAACGGCAATAAACAAAATGGCCGAGGCTGCGAGCGCTGCAATCACAATTTCATTGTTGAGCTGCCATTGTTTTACGGCAATGGCAACCAGCGCCCAGACTCCAACCAA
>JBNJGR010000320.1:0-3291 GCA_051747885.1 Bacteroidota bacterium
GCGCAATTAAATTACCAAAGCCGCCTTTGGGCATGGTATCCTGGTTGGGGAAAAACCGGTCGTACGATTTAAAAGTAATTTCATGCCGCTGGTTCATGGCATACGTGAGCAGTGCGCTTCCAAATTTCCGGGCTGTTGAGGCCGGAATTGGCTGCTTAAGGAAGAACCAGGCATGGGCGCCATTTCCAGAGCGGGAGCATTCCACGGCAACCGGGATTGCAAACTCGGAACAAACTTTTTGAATCGTTGTAATATCTTTCTGCCAGTCGTCACCGTCAAAGTCAATCGCTAAAAACCAGCAGGTTTCGTCTGATAGCAGTGGATAAATTCCGGCGACTATTTTACCACGCAAATGATTTTCAATTACCTGATTTGTTAGCTCCAGGTAATCTTTGTTTTTGCAGGCCGAACATTTAATTTTAGGTTTTTGGCAAATTCCTGGAACCCATTCATTGCCACAGGATGGCGAATAGCCGGAATTTCCTTTTTTGTTGTTTTCCCATCTGCTTGCAAACACATCTTCGCGACCTCTGAAAAGCGACTTGAACAAATTAACTTTATCAGCCGGAGATGAATGTTTGTCGATGGTTTTGGTTTCTATTTCATCTGAGGCAATATCAGGGTTATTTGTTATTGGCTGGTTCCTTGTAATTTTTTCAACTTTTTCATTTTCAGTTGCCGGCTTCTTTCCGGATTGATTTTCAAGCTGTTGTATTCTTTCTTTAAGCTGCTGGTTCTCAGCTTGCAGTGTGCGGTATTTTTCTATCAATTCATTGAAATTCATAAAAATGCAGCCATTCATTTTTGTAAAAATAGCAAGAATCTTAATTTGTTGGAAATAGATAGGACAGGAAAAAAATGACTAAAACCACAGGAACAGTGAACCGGATTGGTTATTTTTACGCCAGTCGGTTTATTATACAACGGGATAAATTTATATACTTTTGTAAGTTGGCAAAAGGACTTGCCAACTGCACTTTTGCTCCTGAATGCTCGGAACCAACTTAATTCGTTTGGCACAATTTATTCCATGCGCAGTATAATTACACAGCCGTCAGTCTTTTTATGAATAAAACCTAAAATCAACCAGTATGAAAAAGATCAAATCAATCACCCTGCTTTTTTTATTGTTACCTGCACTTTTTTCCTGTTCCGAAAAAACGCAGGAAAACAGCCCGCCCAACATTGTATTTATCCTGGCCGATGACATGGGTTACGGCGATGTTTCCTGTTACAACGGGAATTCAAAGATACGAACGCCTTATATCGACCAACTTGCCGAAGAAGGGGTCATGTTTTCCGACGCGCATACCAGCTCCTCGGTTTGCACACCCACACGTTACGGCATTTTAACCGGACGCTACAACTGGCGATCTGCACTGAAAAGCGGCGTTTTAAGCGGCTACAGCAAAGCGCTGATTAAACAGGACAGAACCACCATTGCCGAATTTCTAAAAGAAAATGGCTATAAAACCGCTTACATCGGCAAGTGGCATTTGGGCTGGGACTGGCATATTTTGGAAGAAGATGAAAAGAACCACGATAATTTAAATGCCAGGCCAAAAGTCGATTTTTCAAAACCCGTAAAGAACGGTCCCGGAACCCATGGCTTCGGTTACAGTTTTGGTTTTTGCGGTTCGCTCGATATGCCGCCTTATGTTTGGGTTGAAAATGATATGCCTACCATGGTTCCCACAAAAACAACCGTTAATACCGGCGACCAGTCGTGGTGGCGCGAAGGGCTGACCTCCGATGATTTTGAGCACGAGCAGGTGCTTCCGGATATCACTGAAAAAACAGTCGGATTCATTAAGGAGAATGCTGAAAGTGAACAGCCCTTTTTTGTTTACATGCCCCTTCCGGCACCGCATACACCCATTTTGCCTACCGAACAGTTCAAGGGAAAAAGCGGTCTGGAAAATCCGTATGGCGATTTTGTCATTATGGTTGACTGGGTTGTGGGGGAGGTAATGAATGCCCTGGAAGAAAAAGGAGTAGCAGAAAACACACTCTTGATTTTTACCTGTGACAACGGCTGTTCGCCCCAGGCCGACTTCGAACAGCTTGCCACCAAAGGCCACGACCCCAGCTATATTTTCCGCGGGCACAAAGCCGATATTTATGAAGGGGGACACCGTGTTCCTTATGTAGTCCGCTGGCCGGCAAAAGTAAAATCGGGAAAATCGGACCAACTTGTGTGTACTACCGATTTATTTGCCACAGTGGCCGAAATTATTGGTGAAGAAATCCCGGATAATATGGCGGAAGACAGTTTCAGTTTTTTACCTGCTTTAAACGGAAAACAAAATCAGCGAAAAAGCATTGTTCATCATTCCATAAACGGTTCTTTTGCTTACCGAAAAGGCGACCGGAAAGTGATTTTTTGTCAGGGTTCAGGAGGGTGGAGTGCCCCCGGGCCCAATTCCGAAGGGATCGAAAATTTGCCCCCGGTTCAGCTTTACAATTTGAAAAACGACAGTACCGAAGGAAGTAACCTTCATGCAGAAAATGAAAAGATAGTGGAACAATACCGCAGTGAACTGGCAAAAATTGTAACCAAAGGGCGAAGCACTCCCGGCGCCCTTCAGCACAACGACGGACCGGAAACCTGGCCACAACTTAGCTGGATGAATAAATGAGTTCATTTGGTGAATCCCGTGTGATATTGACGGGCAAGAATAAATTTTCATTCAATTAGGCAGTAGAGAAACACACATTTCCGAAATGGTTGTTTCTGTTATTAAAATGAAAAACGTTTTGAGGGGGAGCAAGAGTCATATTTTATGGTTTTAAAGGGAGTATTGTCCGCTACTTGCATAAAATAAAACCAAAAATAAGGGGCAAATTTCCCAAAATTTATAACTTTGATGCTCTAAAACATGTTATTGACTGATATATGTTAAATTCTGAGTTGGGGATACAAGATATTCTGGATAATCCAAAATCAATTTTTCACCTGCTGAATCAGGAAGAGAAGGAAGAACTGGAGCAGCATATCTCGTTGGCTCATTATAAAAAAAACGAGTTTGTTTTTAAGGAAGGGGATAAACCAACCGGTTTTATGATGCTGGTTTTTGGTAAAGTTAAAATCTTTAAAGAAGGCGTTGGCGGTCGCGAGCAAATTATCCGTATGGCCAAACCGCTTGGTATAATCGGGTACCGTGCCTTGTTTGCCGAAGAAAACCACATTGCATCGGCAGTAACGCTGGAGGAATCGATGATTTGCACGGTAAGTCCCGATTTTATTATGAACAAAGCGCTCAAAAACAGTTCGTTTTCGCATTACCTCAT
>JBNJGR010000321.1:0-3285 GCA_051747885.1 Bacteroidota bacterium
GGCCGTGTCCAGAATTCCTGCCATTCCCATTATTTCATTCTTTGGTTTTTTCGCTGTAACGAAAGCGGCGTAGGTCATTACGTCGAGCGGATTGGAAACGATAATAATTTTTGCTTTCGGAGAATATTTTACTACGTTTTCGGTAACGCTTTTAACAATGCCGGCATTAATTGATATGAGGTCGTCGCGGCTCATCCCCGGTTTGCGGGGCACACCCGATGTAATTACAACAACATCAGAGTCAGCTGTTTTCGAATAGTCATTGGTTGAACCAACCAGCCGGGTATCATAATAATTAACAGGGGCTGTTTGCCATAAATCCAAACTTTTTCCTTCCGATACTCCTTCCTTGATATCGAGTAGAACTACTTCCTGAACAATGTTTTTTTCGGCAACTATCTGTGCACAGGTTGCTCCAACATTTCCGGCTCCAACTACAGTTACTTTCATTTTTATATTGCGTTTATAACGTTACTATTTAAACAAATAAAATACGATTTGTTTTTGAGAAGCGCAAAGATAATCGAATTTATTCAGGTTTAAAAGAATTCAGAATCGGTCCAATCGGTTTAACATTTTGGTAAAACAGAATAAATACGTCTTTAGTTCGAAAAATTATCTGGCTAATTTAACCAGTAAGTCACTTTCAATACCAGTGCCCGGTTTCGCGATGTCCAGCTTCCCGGAATATAATTATCGGTGTACACGAGGTAAATGTCCGAAACCGGCTGGTAACGCCACTGGAACCGCATGTTTATATTCATGTTATCCAGTTGCTCGTTGTACTGCACAAAAGTGGTCCAGAAAATATTTTTTGAGAATGTAACATCGAGCTTGGGCCCCAGCAGCCACAGTTTAGTATGCTCAAACGGCTGTGGCAAATCCATGTCGGTGTAATTAAAATTCATTGTCAGGTTCACATAGGGCTGGAAACGATAGCCAAACCGGCCCTGAATGTATTGAATATTGCCGTTGTAAAATGTTCCTTTTGCGGCCTCTGCCTGCCAGTTAAACAGGTTTTTAGATGGAGACATATAATTGATATAAGCCCCGCCAAAACGGTAACTGCTCCCTGCTGCCAGCGAATGTCCGTTGATGTGAGTGGGATCGAAATCTTTTTGAAGTTTAACATACGAATCCTGGTAACCGAACTCCAGATTTGCCCGGTTCTGAAATTCGAACATGTAGCTGTAAGTGTAAATGTGTTCAATTTTTTTGTATTTCGGATCGAAATAATTTTCCAGTTCAATTTCAATACCGTGGCTTACCACGTTTTTATTCGGAACAAATAGATAGCGGATTTCAGGTCCTAAAAAGTTGTACCCGGTTCTGGGAACAAATCCTGTTTCGGCGCGGTAATTTTCACCCACCGATGTTTGCGAAAGCTCCACCTGAATATTTTTTGTTTGGTACTCGAGGCGTGCTCCCTGTGAATATTGCTTGTCGGGATTCCCTGGCTGGAATGAGCGGTGATAGAAAAATTTGCCTTCCCAGAAATTGTTTTTACTGGCCAGGTTGTAATCGAAGCCTGCAACTCGGTTAAATAAATTGGTGCTGTCGGGTTGGCTAAGGTATTCTTTATTCACAAAAATGAACCCGAAATTGGAGCGGGCAAAAACTTTTTTCTGTACAGAAGCCACCGTGAAATTGCGTGCCAGGTGTTCGCTTGTTTCGCGGGTTGCCATATTCATGAACCCAATGCGCCAGTCGTTGCCCAGTTTTCCACTTAAACGCGCACCTGCCAAAACCGGTGCATCCAAACCAATTCTGCGCGAAAAAAACGGGGTTACCGTGTGGTAGCCAAACCCTGAAAACAGGTCACTGTTCTCGAGGAAGAATTGCCTTTTTTCGGGGAAAAACAGTTCGAAACGGTCGATATTGGTCACCTGCTGATCCACCTCCACCTGGGCAAAATCGGGGTTGTAAGTCAGGTCGAGGTTTAACGCGGAGGAGAACCCGATTTTTGCATCGAAGCCAAAATCTTTGTCGTACTCTGCGCCGTCGCCAAATTCATAATCGTTGGCAAAGCTTCCGTAGATGTAGGGGATAAGCGAAAAATTTATTCTTGATTTTGGCAATGGTTCATCAAAACGCATTACGCCGGTGTAGGCCAGCGAGGCTGTTGGAAACTGGCGCGGAACCGGCGCCCAGCTCGATTTTTCATTGGTTTTCAAATCGAGGCGGCTGAAGTTCACATTCCATCGTTGGCCACCCGAAGGATAGCGTACTGATTTGAATGGAATGCGCATTTCAGATACCCACCGGTCGTCATGATGTACTGTTTCCGCTTCCCATTTGCAGTCCCAGTCAAGGTTAACCCTTGCTCCGTCGCTCATGGTGCCGTCCCATTTTGCACCCGAAGCTGAAATTCCGAACGAAAACCCGTTGGTTTGGTCCAGAAATGTATCGAAAAAAGAGAGGAAGTTATCGTTGTTTCCAAAATTGAAATCGCGCCGGAACGACTCCATAATCCGTTTCCCCGGAACCGTATCGTAAAATACGAAGGCCATGTAAAGTGCTTCGTCGTCGTACGTCATTAAAACTTCCGACTGCTGATAGGCAAAGCCGGTATCGACGGGCAGCACCCTGTAAAATGGTTCGGCTTTTTGGGCAGCCTGCCAGTCGGGTTCACCAAGCGCACCGTCGATGATAATTGCCGACTGCGCTTTTCTCACATTGTAAACAAAATCTTTGTTGTGTGTATCATTTATTGTGTCGTTTTTCAGAATTTTTAAGGGAGCTGCATTTAACAGCGAGACTGTAAAAATTAACAATAATGTTCCCGGAATTTTCATTTTCAGAAAAAGTTAATTGATTTAGGTATAAGTACGCAAAGATATTCAAATTGTATGAACCCCAATGTTACCTGCATCATGTTTTAATGACATAATGGAAATTTTCAGGCATGAAGTGGAAATTGGGCGAATTTCAATTTTTCAGAAACAGAAGAGACGTTTACCCGTGCAGCGGTCCGAAACCACTTGACGGATGAGGGAACAAAAAACCTTCTGTTTACGCTGATTTTAATTTTTCTGAAATCTGGTGATATCTTTTTCTTCATGAATTAACTCCCCAAATTCTTGTTCTGTAATAGATTTCTTTTTCATTTTTCCTAACCCATACACACATCAAAATTAATGATAAATTTGTAGTTGTGAAATCAAAAGTCCAGTGCCATAAATGAAACTTGCTGAAATTTTCAAAGATTCCAATTATAAATTTACCCAGTTTAATTTAGTTGAAATTCAAAGTCTTGAAAACAGGATTTTCCTGATAATTAAGTAA
>JBNJGR010000322.1:0-3267 GCA_051747885.1 Bacteroidota bacterium
TTCTTCGGGAGCATAAAAACCGGTGTCGTCCATTCCCAGCGGTTCAAAAATTTGAGTTTTCAGGTATTCATCAAACGGCATTCCCGACAAAACTTCAACAAGGTAACCTGCTACGTCAATTGAAAGGCCGTACTCCCAGGTTGTTCCGGGCTGATGTTTTAAAGGCAATGATGCCATAATTTTTACTTTTTCGCCAATGGTGCCCTCCCAGCCGCCAGCACCTGATTCGCGGTATAGCGAATCAACATACGCATTCTGATCCCAGCCGTACGGAATTCCGGAGGTGTGGGTCAGCAGGTGCCGGATAGTCATTTCTTCCTGCTGTGGCTCAAGTGTTTTGGTTTCAGAATTGTACACTTTGGTCGCTGCAAATTCAGGAATATAGGTTGAAACTTTGTCGTCGAGCTCAAATTTACCTTCATCGTACAATGTCATTAAAGCCACTGCGGTAATGGGTTTTGTCATCGAAAAAATCCGGAAGATGGTATTGTCTTCCATCGGCTGTTGCGCATCTAAATCAGCATAGCCAAAATTTTCGCGGTAAACCGTTCCGCCGTTTTTGTAAATTAATGCCGAAATACCTGCCAGTTTTCCACTAAGAATGTATTCCTGCATTTTTTCACTTGCCAGTTCCAGTGTATCCACCGAAAGGCCATTTACATCTGTACTCACGTTGGTGGAGCACGAAAACTGAATGAGCACAGCGCTCATCAAAACAATAAAAGTTGGGAAAAATTTTCTCATAATTTGTAGTTTAAAAAAGGTAGTTTAATCCAATGTATAATCCCGAGTCGCCATCGCGTTCGTCGGCAGCAAAACCGTAATCCACGGCAATTACAAAATTCTGGTTCATGGCTATGCGCAGACCGGCACCATAAGAATAGTGCATAGCTTCAGCACCAAGATCGAAATAATCAGATTTTACATATCCATATTCATTCTGTATTGTTGTATCAATTTCTTTGGTTATCCGTCCAAAATCCACAAACCCGTTTAACCCCAGGTAAAAATTATTGTTTATAAACTGAAACCGGGCAAATTTCCAACGTGCTTCCACATTCCCGTAGAAAAACCCATCGCCTACAATTCGGTTCCGGCGAATACCGCGCAACGATTTTGCACCGCCGAGCCCTTCGGAGCTGGCGCCTTTCAAAACAGAAGTAATCACCTGTGTTTGGTAATAAAACGGCGTATGTCCGGCAACCGTTGTTTGGTAAGCCAAACGGTAAACCAGCGACAAATCTTTAGGAACAAGCGTAAAATACTGGCGATGAGTGAGATTAAATTTTACGAAACCGCTTTCCGCTCCCATAAATTCGGGAGCTCCTACCAGCACTGCTTCGGTCCAGATTCCCTTCATGGGATTGGGTTTGTTGTCACGGGTATCGAAAACCAAACCGGCTTTAAGAGTAGGCACAAATCCGCCGTCGGCTTCGTCTTCCGGAATGATATTCCATTCCTGGTAATTTTCATAAAGGCCGGTTTGTTCCGCGAGCGGAGGTAATTTTTCAGCATCGTCTTTTCCATCGTTTAATTTGTCGATATCAACCGAGCCCACAGAAAAATTCAACAAATTTATGCCGGCAGCCCAGCGAAAATTGCTTTGCGAAAAATTGCCCTGCAAATCCACTTTAAACCGAAACAATCTCCGGTCGTATTTGTAAAACATCCGGCTTTTATACTCTTCTGCTTCATCGTCAATCCAGCCGGAATTTACCACTGCATTGTAACCATTAAATCCGTAAAAATCATACGCCTGGTCAGAAAGATAACTGATATCAACCGAAGTTTGCAGGCCCTCAATCAACTTATCCGAATCGTAGTAAAACCGGTTAATTCCACTCCCCTTTGTAAACCGCGACACCTCGAAATAGAGTGAGTGGTCGTAGTTGGGGTAACGACTTCCGTCGCCATAATTGTATAAATTTACCAACGCTCCATACTGAAATCCCAAATCGGTGTCGAAGGTAATGGTGGGCAAAGCACCAAAATTCCATCCTGTTTTTGCAACATCTTCCTGCGGCCACGCATAAAAAGAGATGAGGAAAATGCTCAAAAGAGAAAAAATCTTCTTCATAAAGCTTGATTTAGTGAGAATTGAATAATTTTACCTGAAACGAAACTGATAACACAATCAGTAAAAACATAAATAAAATTTCAGCAAACTAATATAGAAAAAATAACAGTGCTATTTAACTTTCTGAAAAAATCAGTTGATTATGAAATATAAATTTGTATTTTTAAACTTTTCAATATATATCGATATACTTTTGAAATAAATTTAAAACTAAAATCAATAGTAACACGTGTTAAGATGAAAACAAACAGGAGAAAATTTTTCCAGATTGCCGGCGTTGCGGGAGCCGGGATGCTTTCAGGAGGATTAGCATCATGTAGCCGCGAAAGCAATGGAAGCGGTGAATCGGCCCTTTCATCCATCAAGGAATCAGTAAATAAGTCGCATCCGCAACAGTTTAATATGAGCGGATATGCAGCACCTAAACTCGAAACCGTTCGGATAGGTTTTATTGGCCTGGGCAACAGAGGCCCCGGGGCCGTAGAACGGATGTCGAATATTGAAGGGGTGAAAATTACTGCATTGTGCGACATAAATCCGGCAGGTGTTGAGCGAGCCCAGCAAATTCTGGAGAAACACGATTTGCCCAAAGCAAAGGAATATACTGACAGCGAAGATGCCTGGAAAGAGCTGTGTGAAAGCCCGGATGTTGATCTGGTTTACATTGCCACGCCCTGGGATTTGCATACACCCATGTGCGTTTATGCCATGGAAAACGGGAAACATGCTGCCACCGAAGTACCGGCTGCCGTTACAGTAGAAGAAGCCTGGCAGTTGGTAGAAACATCAGAACGGACAAAAAAGCATTGCATGATGCTGGAAAACTGTTGTTATGATTTCTTTGAACTTCTTACATTAAACATGGCCCGCCAGGGATTCTTTGGCGAAATTGTACATACAGAAGGTGCTTATATTCACGATTTGCTGCAAAATAATTTCGGAAAAGGTTCCTATTCGGACATGTGGCGCCTGAAAGAAAACCAGCAGCGTAACGGCAACCTCTACCCTACCCACGGCTTGGGGCCTGTTTGCCAGATCCTGAACGTGAACCGGGGCGATAAAATGGATTACCTTACTTCCATGTCAACCGACGATTTCCAGATGGGAAAAATGGCGGAAGAACTTGCAGCAGAAGATGGTTTTTATGAATCATTTGCCACCGACAGTTACCGCGGAAATATGAACACAAC
>JBNJGR010000323.1:0-3249 GCA_051747885.1 Bacteroidota bacterium
TCCAAGAATGCTCGTAAATTCAGGTACTCTGGCGTATTCACCATCTTCCAAATCCGGCGAATAATGAGGCTGACGTCCAATTCTGCGTGAATAAAACAACCCGTCGTAAGCCAGGTCGCCATCACCAAACATCAGTTTATATTTCAGAATGTTTTTCCCTTCAATGAAAAAAGGCCGTTTTTCTTCAAAAAATGTTTCATGGGTCGAAAGGTTGACTTCCGACGGGTCGGCTTCAACCTGTCCGAAATCGGGATTAATGGTAAGGTCGAGGGTGAGGTAGTTGGTGAGCCCGATTTTTGCATCGAGGCCGGCATTTAAGTCACTGCTTTTTCCGTCTTTTCGGAAAGGATTGTCCGGATTCTTCTCAAAACGCTCGGTGCGCGCCACAACATAAGGCATTACATCGAGTGTTTTTTTAGGCTGAATATTTTTCAGGCCGTTCATGGTTCCAAACTGCGACACCATGCCGGAAGCGTCGCGTTTCATGTGTTGCCAGGTAGAAAGTTCCTCTTTCCGGAAAACAGTTCTGAAAACCTGCAACCCCCAGATTTGTTCCTCACCTTCGCGGAAACGTAATTGAGTGAGGGGAATGCGCATTTCGGCATTCCAGCCATTTTCAGTGGTTGATGTATTGACCCACCAGATCGGGTCCCACGAAAAATCTTCGTTCTCACCGTCGTTGCTCATCACCCAGTCGGCTTTTACACCCACTGCCGAAACAGCAAACAGAAAAGCGGTCCTTCGATCGTGGTAAGTATCAAATGCAATTCCCACCTGGTCGCCATCCATGTCATCGCGTCGTGTCATGCGCATTGAAATACTGTCGGGATTTTTGTCGATGGCTTTAATGGCCACGTAAATGTTGTGCTCGTCGTACAAAAGGGCAAATTCGGTTTGTTGATTCGGCGGCTTGCCTTCATTTGGTTCATACACTATAAACTGGTTTTCCCACTTCACTGATTGCCATGCAGGTTCGTCCAGTTTTCCGTCAACATTAATGTCGTACCCGTTTACCTGGTTGGCAATGTAACGTTTTTTGGATATCTCCTGTGCAATTAATGATTGAGTAAAAAATAAACACAGGAAGAACATTGTCATCGTTTTCATAAAAGTTGGCTTTTGGTTAAGACTCGCCAACGGGATTTATGTTACAGAAAAAATAAGTTTTTTAGGAAATTTATTTATCTGGGGTCATCTTCCAGAATGGCATAATGAAAATTGTCTTTCCACTTACCTCTGATTGGCAGGATTTTGCGCCGCGTTCCTTCGCGTGTCATTCCGGCTTTTTCGAGAACGCGGATAGATGCCAAATTTTGGGTGGTCACTCCGGCTTCGATTCTGTGCAGTTTGCATTCTTCAAAACCAAATTTTATCAGGGCTTTTGCCATTTCCGTTGCAAATCCATTTCCCCAAAACTTTGGAAAAAGTTTGTAATAGAACTCGCCCATTTTAAACCGGTCGTTTGATAAAGTCATTCCGGCAATGCCAATAAAGTCATTTGTTTCTTTCAGAATAGCTTTCCAGCAAAAACGGGAGCGGGGCATTTCTTTTTGGTTGTCGATGTAAGTCTGAATATTCTTTCGCGTTTCATCGAGATTTTCGGGAATACCCAGCGTATTGAATTCATCCACTTCGGGAACAGAATGTAATTGGTGAATCCTTTCAAGATCGTCCCACGAGATTTCAATCAGGGACAGTCGCTTAGTTTGAATTTCCATTTTTACGGATAAAGTTACCGCTTTATTCCCGACATGTCAATACGGATGGCACCAAGGTAAAAAAATGTGGCGGCAATTGCCATCAGAACATGGCTGGCGCTGATGTGGTTAAACCACTGGTGAAACGAAATTTCATTCATAAAAATGAGCGCGGCCACGGCGGCAAAACCAATTCCGGTGAGGATGTATTTTCCGGCTTTGTTTCGGGTTTTGTAAAACAGGAAACTTTCGAGCGAAAGCACCACAAACATTAATCCGTAGCCCGAATGAAATTCAACAAAAAAGAAATTAAGCGTGGTGATAGTGAGTGTCAGAAAAATCAGGAACTCAATAATATTCACCACTTTAAAACTGTTGACAATCGATTTGCTTAAATATATCCGGGTGTGTTCAATGGCCGCCCGTTCCACAAACATTATGGAAATCATACTCATTATCCAGCCCGGCAGTTTCCAGTAAAAAAGATCGCCCCGAAAATTTTCAAAAAGATATAAAAACGCATGACCGATTACACCACCCAGAAATGTGGCAATTCCCATCGTTAAAAAATAGATTTTGAAATAGAGAAATGTTTTTTCGGTTTTGCCCGATTTGTGAATTTTATAAGCATACAGAAAACATAGAAATGATACCAGTAAATCGGTTACTGTTACCACCGGCTCGTCGATTCGGATTCCCCATAAATAAACGGTATTTAATTCCTGCATTGGCCTGATTTTTTGAAACTGCTTTTAATGGAATACGTTTTGTTAAACAGATTGTTCATAAATGTTAATAATAATGAAGATTTTTTGGAGTATCAAATATTTTGCGAACCGTCTCGTTAAAAAATGGAACGGATTTTGGCACACACGAAAATCGCAAAAAATTATAGCTTTGTTGCACAAATGAAGAAAAATATGAAAATTAAAAATAGTATTCTGCTTGCATTGGTTTTAATTGCAGCAGCATGTGGAGGTCCCAAAAACTTAACGCAGTATAAACAAAATGCTGAACAGGCCATTTCTGAAGGAAATTACGCCCAGGCAGTTGAGGAATGGAAAACCTATTTTAACGGGCAAAATGAAGCTGAAAATGAAATAACAGGTGCTGAATATGCTGAGGCCGCTAAAACAGCCTTTAAAGCCGATATGATTAGCCAGGCAACCGATTGGTTTGATGAGGCGCGATGGGCAGGTTATGCCGATGAAGAGATGTACCTTACCCTTGCTGAAATTTTCAGGGATATGGATAACCTCTCGAAAGAACTCACCGCGCTGGAATATTACTATGATAATTTTGGAAAAGACAATCAGGAAGTGAACAGCCGGCTTTTTTCGTTATACGACGAAATCGACCAATACGAAAAAGCACTGGCTGTTTGGGAGAAACTGCCCTTAAAAAAGCAGCGGGAAAGGGAGAATATCGAAAAATTTTTCGATATGAATAAAAAGCTTGAGAACGAGGAAGTGGTAGATTCGGTTAGTTCCGTTTTACTTGAAATAAACCCGGACCACACCGGTGCCCTCGAGTGGGAAGCCACGAAATACTA
>JBNJGR010000324.1:0-3240 GCA_051747885.1 Bacteroidota bacterium
TTAATCTCCATCCAATTTTCCTACATTTGCAGTTGTGATAGATCATGCAACAATAGAACGTATTTTGGATGCGGCGGACATTGCCGACGTGGTTTCGGAGTTTGTAACACTTCGGAGAAGAGGTGTAAACATGCTCGGGTTGTGCCCATTCCATAACGAAAAAACGCCTTCGTTTACGGTTTCGCCAGCCAAGGGGATTTTTAAATGTTTTGGGTGTGGAAAAGGTGGCAATGCGGTCAATTTTATTATGGAGCATGAAAACCTCAGCTACCCGGAGGCCTTGAAATGGCTGGCTAAAAAATACAATATCGAGGTAAAAGAGGAGGAGGAAACCGAGGAACAAAAACAGCTGAAGGACGAGCGGGAAAGCCTGATGATTGTTTCCGGTTTTGCGCAGAAATATTTCACCCGTTATCTGTGGGAAGAAAACGAGGGCCGTACAATCGGGTTGAGTTATTTTCGTGAGCGCGGTTTCCGTGACGATATCCTGAAAAAATTTGAATTGGGCTACAGTCCAGACGGGAAAACGCCATTTACCGAAGCTGCGCAAAAGCAGGGTTACAAAATAGAATTCCTGGAAAAAACCGGGCTCACCATTGTGCGCGACGATTGGAAGCGCGACCGGTTTGCCGGCCGTGTGATGTTTCCCATCCACAACCTGGCAGGCCGGGTAATTGGTTTTGGTGGCCGCATTCTGAAAGACGATCCCAAAGCGGCCAAGTACCTTAATTCCCCTGAATCGGAGATTTATCACAAAAGCAAGGCACTTTACGGAATTTACCAGGCCCGGCGCGAAATGGCCCGGGCCGATAAATGTTACCTCGTGGAAGGCTACACTGATGTGCTTTCCATGCACCAGGCCGGAATTACCAACGTGGTGGCCTCGTCGGGAACCGCGCTTACTTCGGAGCAAATTCGTTTAATTAAACGGTTCACCTCCAATATTACCATAATTTACGATGGCGATGAAGCCGGAATTAAAGCATCCATGCGCGGGATTGATCTTGTTTTGGAAGAAGGAATGAACGTAAAAGTACTGCTTCTGCCCGATGGTGAAGATCCCGATTCCTTTGCAAAACAAAAGGGAGCCAGTGGTTTTCAGAAGTACATCAGCGAAAACGAAACCGATTTCATACAGTTTAAAACACGCCTGCTGCTGAAAACCACCGAAAACGATCCGGTGGCCAAAGCCCGGCTGATTTCTGATGTAATCCGCTCGGTGGCCGTAATTCCTGACACAATTACCCGCTCAGTTTATATAAAGGAGTGCAGCAAGTTGCTCAATGTGGATGAAGAGGTGTTGTATTCAGAAGTAAGGAAGCAAAAACGCAAACAGAACGAAGAACTGCGGAAAAAAGAGAGGCGTGAACAGGTACGCGACCAACGCCAAAAAGCGGAGCCGCAAACCCTGGTACCGGAAATTGATCCTTCCGAATTTTTGAATGAGGAGCTGGTTTTTTTGCGCTATTTGTTAAAGCATTGCAATGTGGTTCTGTTTGAAGAAGATGGTGAAAACCCTGATGAAACGCGCAATGTGAAAGTGGGTGAATTTATGGTGAAGGAGCTGGAAAATGATGATTTGGTACCCGAGAATAAATTGTTCCGCCAGATTTTTAACGAAGTGAAAGCTAACCTCGACAATGAACAATTTGATCCGTGGAAACATTTTATTTATCACTCCCAGTCGGAAGTGAGTAAACTGGCCACCGACCTTCTTTCTGAAAAATTTATTGAAAGCAAACGCTGGACAAAAGCAGGCGCCTACACCGAAAAGGAGGAGGAGATTCTCGATTTCCTTATTCCAAAAATTATTTATGAGTACAAGCTCCGGAAAATAAAATTGATGATGGAAGAAATTGAGAAGGCCATTGACGTGGCTGCCAAAGAAAATAATTTCGACCACGTAATTGAAGAGCAATCGAAATACATGAACCTGAAACGGGTGGAAAAATTTTTGTCGGAAAAGCTCGGAAGCCGGGCCATAAATTAAAAATTAATGCGAACCCTTTTTATTGAAAACAGAGAAGAAATTGAGGCGGTAATAAAATTATGCAAAACCTGCTATGTGGCCATGTCGGAAAACGATACACCTTATGTTTTGCCCATGAATTTTGCACTTGACGGCGATGCGGTTATTCTTCATTCGGCACAAAGTGGCCGCATGTGGGAAACGTTGAAAAAAAATCCGAAAGTCTGTATCAACTGGACACTGGGCGAGGAGCTGGCCTGGCAGGACGAGCGGGTAGGGTGTAGCTACCGCGTAAAATCGAAATCGGCCATTGTGGAAGGAAGTGTCGAAATTGTGGACGATTACGATGAAAAAGTGCGTTGTCTGGAGCTTTTTATGGCACAGTACAGCGACCGGGACTTCAAATTCAATTCCCCCGCTGTAAAAAATGTAGGTGTTATAAAAGTACATATCGAAAAAATATCAGCTAAAGAGTTTGGGGCGAAAGCGGTTACTCCATGGAATAGTTGAATTATTTCTTATTCGTTCTGATTCTTTGTAATTCCTCAACATCCAGTTTGTCTTTTGGACGCGGCGACGTAATTTTGCTTTGAATCAAATCGTTGAAATTTATAACGTGATATTTAAGTCCTTCTTTTTCAACTGTTTCACTATCGGAAAATGCTTCCTCAAATGATTTGCCCGGATTAAATTGTGTTATCAGTTCAAGTTCAAAAACCGGACTTATTTTTAATGAAATATTTTGTTCTTTTTTTTGGACAGGTTCAGGAATTTTATGAATATCATATCCTAAATCTTGTAAAGTTTTTAGCAGATTATGCATGTTATCGGACGTGGCATTTATCCAAAAGTCAATATCGGCAGAGTGACGCTGATAACCGTGAAAATTTACAGCTCCACCACCAACAAGTAATATTTCAAGGCTATTTTTCTGAGCGCACTCAATAAATCTTTTTACTCGATCAGGGAAATTTTCCAGCATAATTATTCAATAATAAAATTGTTTTTAAATCTGTTTGGGTGAGGTTTCGATGTCTCAAAAAACTGCATTTCCTGCACCATCTCCAAAAAAAACATCAGCCTTTCGTGTGGTGTACGGTTCAGCGCTTCCTGAATTCTCCGTTCGTTGGCTTCCACTTTGGTTTCAAAACGAATATTTTTTTCGGTTTTCATTTTTTTCTGATTTATTCTGTAAAATTAATGAATTTTAATTGCTCCGGTGCTTTAAATCTAATTTCCGAAATTCAGTATTTTAAGAATTTTTGGTACTC
>JBNJGR010000325.1:0-3238 GCA_051747885.1 Bacteroidota bacterium
CAGAAAAAGTTTCTTCATCCACTATTTGATTTTCGGTTACCAAATATCTTCTGAGGTCGTCGTAGGTAAGTAACGGAAAAACTTCATCCAGAAAAAGCATTTTTACTTTTTCAGGAATAAGCTGGTTGAACTGTTCATCGTTAAATGCAATCGGGTTTTTATATTCCAGTGATGACAAAGTGTAGCTCACCGGGAATGTATTCTCGATGACGTAGGCTTTCTTCTCTGCATCGTAGTTGTCGGCTGAGTGCTCAAAAGTTTTGATTTCCAGCATCTCGCGTGAAAGTTCAGCTGAATCGAGCGTGAATGAGTATCCGCTTCCAGGGTGAGTGAGGATATATTTCATATTTTTATGCACATCGTACCAAACTCCTACGTAATCAAACTGATCTTCAACCGACCAGTATTCGGCATAAAATTCAACTTCGTTTCCGGCTGCAACATTTGTGACAGGAATATCCCAGTAAATACTTGCTGCCATATAACCGGGTGAAGAAATTTCGTCAACCGGGTTGTTTAACTCGCAGGAAGTAAAAAAAACCACTACAGAAAAAAGTACTGCAACCGGTTTAAAAAGCTTAAACATGTTGTAAATGTTTATTTTTGAATTTAATGTATTCATTGTTTCCTCCTTTTCTGTTTTAGTTTTGTGGCGCCCAAATCATAGGTTTTTTGAGCCATTCAGGATTTCTGAACGCATCCAGCCGCATCAGCTCATCACGATTGTACTTTTCTTCAGTTTCCGGATCGTAATTAATCCGCTGAATCCATTCATTTTCATTTGACCAGTAAGCCTCAAATAAGTTTTGAGGTCTGCGGAGGCCGTAGTAAATAATTGTATTGTCGAATGTTTTGTTGTTTAAATCGTTACTGTAGCCATACCTGCGCAAATCGTTCCATTGTTCAACCTGAAGGTACATGGCTTTGTATTTTTCAGTCATGATATGTTGTAAATCTATATTCGATGAACCCGGAACCAATTCTGAATTACCCAGGTAGGTGTCAATTTCCTCCTGGGGTAACTGCATGCGCTTCATGTGTGATTCAATTCCCTGGCGTAAATGAATAGCTGCTTTGTTTTTATCCTGTGCCCAGTAGGCAGCTTCAGCAGCAATAAAATGCAGTTCTTCCCGTGTAATGAATGTAATCGTTGAAGTGTCAGTGGTAAGAACAGATTCGTATAAATCAGGATACCATTCAATTTTATGGGTTGGCGGCATACCTGAATTACTTTCGAGGTATCGGTATTTTACTATGTCATCGTCATCGGGTCTTGCCTCCATGATGTAAGGCAATCGGGGATCGGTAAATTCCTCGGTTTCGGGATTATAACCCATCATATTTTCAATCAGGTATTTGGAAGGAATTGCAGCTAAAAGGTCGTTCGAACGACTTTCCCATGAGTTTACTGGTTTGTTGTTTCTGCCCCACATACAGTTTTTTTCCACACTTGAGCCACCGTCAAAACTGTATCCTGGATCAGACCATCCGTTCAGCGCCTGTTCGGCAGCGTTCAGGACTGCCTGAGCATTGCCGGTATTCAGATTGGGTAAATCGCGCAGCAATATGCGGGCCTGCACAGCCAAAAGCACCTGTTTCCATTTGTCCATGTCGCCCGCAAAAACACGGTCAACGTTAATACCCATCGGGCGGTTGGTTTCCTGTTTTACTTCAGGACTGTTAAAAAGCTCGAGCAAATCATCTGCTTCCTGCTTCATCCATTCGTAAATACTTTCCTGTGTATCGTATTTGGGAGAAGATGATTGATAGGCTTCGGAACGTGGCATAGGGCCAAAAGCATCGGTTGTTTGTTGTGTTGAAAGTAATCTCAGCAACCTTGCCAGTGCAACGTAATTCATTGAATTTTCTTCTTCTGCAAATCGCAACAATTCTTTGGCATTTGAACCAACATCGTAAAAATGCCTGCGCCATTGCGGATGGCGGTTCATTCCCAGGAATTCCCACCCACTCCGGTAAGCATGAGAACCGGTTTGACTGCGGCCTCCGGTTGTAAGGCACTGGGCCAGGTAGGTGCCGTATTCGCTGTGGTCGTAATTCTCTAATGCAGAATAGAAGAGAACCACTGGCATAATTTCATTAACCGGTACCACATCCACTCCGTCAGGGTCGCGGTTGTCGCCCAGGTACTCTTCGCACCCCGAGAAACCTGTTACTAAAACCAGTAATAGCAATATATATTTAATTTTATTCATGATTCTTTAGATTTAAAAGGTTGCACTAATATTGAAGGTATAACTCCTTGTATTCGGAATATTCAAGTAGTCGATACCATAAGTTCCTGTACCTCCGGATGACCCCGTGTAATTAATAACCGGGTCGGAGCCTGAATAGTTGGTAAGGAGCAAGAGGTTTCTTCCCGTTGCTGAAAAACTTAATCCTTTGATTCCGATTTTTTCAGCCAGCGAACTGGCATGGTAGGTTAAGGTGGCATACCCAATTCTCATAAAAGAAGCCTCTTCAACGAAATTGGAACCCACGGGAGCATAATAGTTCATATAAAATGTTTGATCGAAAACAACCGGAACCGTATTTTCTGCATAAGTTCCGTCAGGTTGTTCAACAACTCCGTCAATCAGAATTTCCCTGTTCCTGTATTTTTCCAGAATTTTGGCCTGGCCTCCTGACATTAAACTTCTGAGTGTGCCATTCACCACATCTCCACCTTTCCTGAAGTTAGTCATTACTGAAAGTGACCAGTCCCTGTAATTCCAGCGGTTTAGCCAGCCAACGGTAAAATCGGGCTCGCGGTTACCGATTAGCAATGAGCTGGAGGCATTTATTTTTGGCTGTCCCAGTTCATTTACAATGATTTGACCGTCGTCGGTTCTCAGATAATCTTTTCCCGAAAGTGCCATTGTTGAACCGCCCAAATATGCCGTAGGCCTGATGTCGCTGACCTGTCCGGCATAATGATAAACTTCTACCAACTGATCGGGAAGACTTTCCACTGTTCCCCTGCTGCGGCCGAAATTGGTAATCATATTCCATCGGAAATCATCGGTTTCAAAAAGTGTTTGATCCCATGATATTTCAATTCCCTCATTGCGAATATCTCCCTCGTTGCGGGTTTGCAATATATTCCCGGAAGCCGGAGAAACCCGTACATCCACAATCTGGTTAGAAACCGAAGTGGCGAACCAGGCTATATCAAGTCTTGTTTTATCATTAAAAAGGCGCAGGTCAGCACCAATTTCCCATGAAGTTGTCATTTCCGGCT
>JBNJGR010000326.1:0-3235 GCA_051747885.1 Bacteroidota bacterium
TCCGCTGGGTTTAATTACCATCATGCCATTTTCACGGTCGATGCCACTAACATTTCCCCAGGTAAAAACAACAAGGCCGTGTTTCACCAAATCGAGATTAGCCTGCAATACTTGTTCTTTCAGTTGTTCAAGCATGATTTTTATTGTTTTGCTATAGTTGATTTTCCGAAGTTTATAAAAAGTAAAAATAACACTTAATTTGTTTTTAAAAAAAATTCTTTGCCAACATCCCCAAAAAAAGGTACAAAAAAAGCCCGGCATAAAATGCCAGGCTCAATTACCTATCCTTTTCTTTTACTTGTTACCCTGCTTTAGTTAATTTTAATATCAACCGGGGCTTTTTCAAGTGCTTCCTCTTTTTTGGGAAGTACCAGTTCCAGAATTCCGTTTTCGAAATGGGCTTCAATTTTTTCGCCATCTACAGTTTTCGGAACTCTGAATTTGCGCTCAAAATTGTAAACACCGAATTCACGATGTTCGTATTTGAAATCTTCCTCTTGTTTATTCTCTTCTTCATTATTTTCAGGAAGTTCAACCTTCACGGTTAATATATTTTCATGATAATTCAGCTGAACATCATCTTTTTTGAAACCGGGCAACTGCAGTTCAATTTTGAACGTATCGTTTTTTTCCAGGATGTTGGTAGCCGGTTTGCAATTGCAATCGTTCAGGTAGTTTTCGTCGTAATCGTTTTTTAAGAGATTGTTGAACAAATCGTCAACTAAATTACGGTTTACGGTGCGGTACGGATTTTCAAATCTTACTAAGTTCATATCTTCTCCTCCTAAAATTTATTGTTTAATTTTTAAAATTTCAATTTCAAACTTCACTTATCAATCCGTATTCCAACCCGAAAATTCTGCCAAAATATTTAATACATAATTGTCTTTTGTGTCAATATGACCACACTTAACAAAACAATCTGCAGTTATGTCATCTTATGCAAATATTTAAATTCTTAAATGATTATATACTTGTTGCATTTCTCCCAACCAGCGCAATATTTTAATACCTGCACAACCCGAATAAATCTTTATTTTTGCAAAAAAAATTATGCGCATCGACATTATCACTGTTTTGCCCGAAATACTGGAAAGCCCCCTGAATTATTCCATTGTAAAAAAGGCGCAGGAAAAAGGACTGGCGGAAATTCACTTACACAACCTCCGCGATTTTTCAGACGACAAACACCGGCGCGTGGATGATTATGCGTTCAGCAAGGGAGCCGGCATGGTGATGGCGATTCAGCCTATTGAAAAAGCCATTGAATCGTTGACATCCAAACGCAATTACGATGAAATCATTTTTACCACTCCCGACGGAAAACTGTTCGACCAGAAAGAGGCGAACACATTGTCGCTGAAAAAGAACATCATCATTTTGTGCGGACATTACAAAGGCATTGACCAGCGGGTGCGCGATCATTTCATTACCAAAGAAATTTCGATTGGCGACTACGTTTTAACAGGTGGCGAACTGGCTGCGGCTGTAATAACCGACAGTGTAGTGCGTTTGATTCCGGGGGTTTTGTCCGACGAAACCTCTGCCCTCACCGATTCGTTCCAGGATAACCTGCTGAGCCCGCCGGTTTATACCCGCCCCGCAGAATACAAAGGCATGAAAGTGCCGGATATTTTGCTCAGCGGCAACGACAAACTGGTGGACGACTGGAAACATGAACAGGCTGTGGAACGCACCAAAAAATTACGGCCGGATTTGTACAGAAAATACACTGGTGAGTAAGCACCAAATTACAATTATTCAAATCCCAAATAAATTTCAAATTTCAATATTCAATTTTCGAAAAGAAACAAATTCAACCACTTAACTAATTTTTGGGAATTTATTTATTGGAATTTGTTTAAATTTTGGAGATTGTTTTTTGGAGCTTCACCCGTCAAGCGGATCAAAACCGCTGGACGGATTAATATCTCTGGCAAATTTTTGCATACGGACAGTACTGGCACAACTTTTCGTGTGGTGTTTGATAATAGGTCGTTTCATCCGAAAAAAGTTCAGAAACCAACAGCTTCAAATGTTCGGTGAATTCATCCTCAACCTCCTGAAAAACAACAGGCTGTTTATTGAATTTAATTTCAGGTTCAAATTTTTCACCAAACAGTTTTCGTAAGCTGTAAATAGCGGGTTGGATGTCAGTTTTTTCGTTCAGATTTTCATTTAAAGCCTTGCTGTAAATCAGGGCCTGCAAAATCTCTTTTTTCGGCTTCTCAAGATCTTTCTCAAATAGCTCATCCACATTTTGAAACGATAAACTATCAACGTTCCCGGTCTTATAATCGATAACACGCAGTTTGCCATTCACCTTATCCACCCGGTCGATTTTACCACCAATTACAACCGGTACATTTTTCTCGTTTAAATTAATTTCCAGCTCTGTTTGGTAGTTTCCTTCAAGCGAAACTAATTGAAATGGCGCCTGCTGCTTGTCAATTTCGAGCAAACGGTTAATGAAAATTTTGGTGTTTTCGTAAATCAGAATTGTTTTTCCCTCCAGCTTAACCTGTTTTTTGCTCCCCTCCGGCTGCTTAAAATAGTGCTTTCCAATGGCTCTTCTGATTTCATTTTCTATCAGCACTTTATCTTTTTGAATTTTTTCCAAATCAGATACATTTACCATATTATCCTCGAATGGCTGATAAAGCCGCTCGACTGTTTCGTGAAAAATATTTCCAAACACAGGACTGTCGATTTCATCTTTCATTTCATCGGGCTCGGGCAGCTGCAAAATGTAGCGGAAATAAAACCGAAGGCTGCACTGCAGGTAAGTATTTACAGCAGTGGGCGAAAGCGGTTTTTCGGTTGAATTTTTTTCCAGCAAAATGCGTTGTTTACCGGCCGAACCTTCAACAACAATTGGTGCGGCAGGGTCGTTGGTAAACTGAAAATCGAGATTCACCATCTGCGGTTTTTGATTGGAATCGTAACGCAACTGGTAACCGTAACGACTCAACTCACCTGTTCCAATCCCCTCCTTCAGCGTACTGTAGGTTGCTGAAATATTATGAGCGCGCTGAATCAGCCGGTAAAAATAGTAGGCGTACATGGCATCCTGCTCATCAATTCCGGGAAGCCCGAAACCTTTGCGGATATTAAAAGGAATAAACGACGGTGCTGTGAATTTACGCGGCCATTTGTTTTCGTTTAATCCCAAAATTATCAGGTTTTCAAAATCGAGGCAGCGGGTTTCGAGAATTCCCATCACCTGCATTCCGCT
>JBNJGR010000327.1:0-3221 GCA_051747885.1 Bacteroidota bacterium
ATTTTTTCAATGCTCAGGTAAAAATTGACGACACACTTTGGGCAGGAAATATTGAAATCCATAAAAAAGCCTCCGACTGGGAAAAGCACAACCATAATATCGACAAAGCTTACGAAAATGTAATCTTGCATGTGGTTGAAGAAGCCGACAAGCCAACTTTCCGGATGAACGGCACCGAAATTCCAACCCTCGAAATTACCTGGCCCGAACAATTTACCAGCAATTACCGGAAACTACTCGACTCCAAATCGTGGATTGCCTGCCAGGAGCAATTTCACCAGGTAGATCCGGTTTTGCTGAGGCTCGGATTCAACCGGCTGATGATTGAGCGACTGGAAAATAAAACCGGCGAGATTGAGAAACGCCTTACCGAAAACAAAAACAACTGGAACGAAACTTTTTACCAGATGCTGGCGCGTATGTTCGGGTTTAAAGTAAATGCCATTCCGTTTGAATTGCTGGCAAAAGCGGTGCCCATGCAAATTCTGGCCAAACACAAAAGCAACCTTTTCCAATTGGAAGCATTGTTGTTCGGTACTTCCGGGTTGCTGAACGAAGAGCTTATTGGCGATGATTATTTCATCAGGTTGCGCGAAGAATTTTCATTCCTCTACAAAAAATACAACTTAAAAACTGTTGAACCTCACCTCTGGAAATTCATGCGATTGCGGCCGGTAAACTTCCCCACCATCCGCATTGCACAGCTTGCACACCTGATACAAAAATCGCAGGGCCTTTTTTCAAAAATTATTGAAACGGATAATCTGCCCGGGCTGAAAAATTTATTTGAAGTGAAAGCATCAGATTACTGGGATTCGCACTACCAGTTTAACAAAAACACCACTCGCAGCCAGCCAAAGGAACTGGGCGAAACGTCGATAAACACGCTCATTATAAATGTTGTTGCGCCCTTTCTGTTTGTTTACGGCGAAAAACAAAACCAGGAATACCTTAAAAACCGGGCGCTCGATTTCCTTGAACAACTGCCTGCCGAAAAAAATTCTATCGTAAAAAACTGGGAAGGCCTTGGAATTCAGCCACGATCGGCGTTTGAAACACAGGCTTTAATAGAATTGAAAACCCGATATTGTGAACCCAAAAAATGTTTGAACTGCCAAATTGGAAACAAACTGGTAAAAACCACTCCATGAAAAAATCAGGATGAAAACAGTTCACCCGCCAGGTTCGCCTGCTCGGGATTTCCCAGCACATAAATAACATCATCTTTTAAAAATCTGGTTTTCAGCGTGGGGTGTTCAATAACTTCTGCGCCTCTTTTAACAGCCAGCAAAGTTACTCCTGTTTTCTTTCTCAAATCACTTTCAACCAGCGTTTTACCTTCGGCAACTGAACCCTCTTCTACTTTAATTGCTGAAATATTTACATTGGGAAGTTCGTCGAGAATGGAAGTCCGCTTCACCATATCTTTTTCACTGAATGCCCCCAGGTTCATATTTCGTATATGGGCCAGCATCCGGTTTATCTCTTTCTGCGGGTAAAGTTTCTTCATCAACACGCGGTTGAAAAAGTCAATGGCAATCTCAAATTTTTCGGGAAAAACCTGGTCAGCACCAAGCTCATAAAGTTGTTGTACATTTTCGATGTGACTGGCACGGACAATCACAAAAGCATTACTGTTCAGCTTTTTTACTTTTTCAATAATGGCCATTGAAGGAATAATATCACCAATTGAAATTACCACTTCTTCGGCTTTGTCAACATGCGCTTTCAGCAAAATAGGTTCATTCACAGCATCGCCGTAAACTACAGTGTCGCCGGCATTCATTTTTTCTTTTGCCACAGTGGGGTCGAAAACCACCGAAACATGTTTAATATTGTAATGTTTTGCCATTATGGAAAGTTTCAGTGCACTGGGATCTTTGCCGATTATCACCAAATGATTTTTAAAATCGGGAATATCAACTTCTTTTAGCGGAAACAACCCGTTAACCAAAAATCCGGGTAGCGGTAATTTTAAAAACATATTGGCCACCGGAAGCGAAACGCCCATTAAAAAAGGCGTTATTGCCATTGTTATTACTGTAACCGCCAAAAACAGCTGGTAATAAAATTCTGAAAGAATATTGTAACTAAACCCCACTTTGGCCAGAATAAAAGAGAACTCACCCACCTGGCTGAGCGCAAGACCAATAAGAACAATTCCCCGAAAAGTGTGCCCAAGCACAAAACCCGTGATTGATGCAATTATTGATTTCAGGAAAATAACGAGCAAAACACTTCCGGCAACCAGCAAAATATTGTCGGTTACAAACGACAGGTTGAGCAGCATGCCAATGGAAACAAAAAAGAAACTGGTAAACGTATCTTTAAACGGTAACAGGTTTCCGAAAGCATTATGACTGTATTCCGATTCTGAAATCATTAACCCTGCCAAAAAGGCACCAAATGCCAGCGACATGCCCATTCGGTAAGTTAACAAAGCAATGGCAAAACAGATGAGAAAAATACTCATCATAAACAGCTCCTGGTTTTTGGCAAGGGCAATAAAATGAAGAAGTTTGGGTAACAGCCAGCGGTTGCCCACATAAACCAGTACAATTATTCCGGTAGTTTTTAACAGCAGCAACCCAAGTTCGTTGCCAATATCCACCGTTGGATCGCCCATCAGATTGGTAAAAAGCAATAGGGGCACCAGTAATAAATCCTGGAAAATCAAAATTCCCAAAACTGTCCGCCCGTAATTGGATGTGAGTTCTGAACGTTCCTGCAATAATTTAAGCACCAGAGCCGAGCTGCTCAGAGCAACCAAAAACCCGATAAAAAGGCTGCTTTTCCATTCAATATCCAAAAACGACGACAATGAATAAAATACCAGTGCTGTTAGTGTAACCTGAAGCAATCCGCCAAAAAATACAATTCTGCGAATGCGCAAAAGGTGTTTCAGCGAAAACTCCAGTCCAATGGTAAACAATAAAAATACAACACCAATTTCAGCGAGAATTTCAATATTGTGTTCTTCATGAACAAGTGCCAAAAGGTGTGGTCCCGCAATAATTCCGGTAAGCAGGTAACCCACAACGGTAGGAATTTTCAACCGTGTAAACAAGAGGTTTACAAAAGTTGAAAGGGCGAAAATGATAACAATGTCCCGTAAAATTGTCAGCTCCATACTTTTGCCTGGTATTATCAACACAAGATAATTCATTTTAACAAAAGTTGGGCGGCTATAATAAAAAAAGGCGCCTGTTACCGGCACCTTT
>JBNJGR010000328.1:0-3213 GCA_051747885.1 Bacteroidota bacterium
ATTCCGGTTGAATGGGGTCCCATTTCAAGTATTCAACCCTATGTTGACTATACTTTGATTGATAAAACAAATGAAAATTTCCACGACACTGAACATTTAATTCCCGGATTCCTTGTAAGTGCAGGTGGTATTTATGCCTATTTCGACTATGCAATGGGTAAAAACCAGCCATGGCTGACTGACGATTTCGGAAAAGGATTAGGCTCAGGTGTAGCGGATCCGGATTGGAACAAACGTTTTAACATCAATATTGGATACTATTTCTAAAAAACAATAAATAATTAATATGGCCGACGATAGAGATATTAGAATTAAAGTAGAGGATCTGACCCTCATTTTTGGTAAAAAGAAGAAAGAGGCGCTGGAACTTCTCAATCAGGGTTACAGCAAAACTGAAATCCTGAAAAAGACCAAATGCACCGTAGGTGTAAACAAGGCCAGTTTTGAGATTAAGAAGGGAGAAATTTTTGTTATCATGGGGCTGTCGGGCAGCGGAAAGTCAACACTTATCAGGTGTTTGAACCGTTTAAATGACCCAACAGATGGAAGGGTGTTTTTTAAAGACCATGACATTACCCGTGATACCAACAAACAATTGCTCACTACCCGCCGTACCGAAATGAGTATGGTCTTTCAGCAATTTGGGCTGCTACCCCACCGGAGTATTCTGGAAAATGCAGCTTTCGGACTCGAAATAAGGGGAGAGCCAAAAGAACAACGGGAGGAAAAAGCCAGAAAGGCATTGAAAACCGTTGGATTGGAAGGCTACGAGGCCCAGTATCCCAAAGAAATGTCGGGGGGTATGCAGCAACGTGTTGGACTGGCAAGAGCCCTTGCCAATGACACTGATGTTTTGTTGATGGACGAAGCCTTTTCAGCGCTCGACCCACTGATTAAATCCGACATGCAGGATGAATTGCTGCAAATCCAGAATAAATTGCACAAAACCATTGTGTTTATTACACACGACCTGGATGAAGCAATGAAAGTGGGCGACCGGATTGCCATTATGAAAGATGGTGTGGTGGAACAAATTGGAACTGCCGAGGAAATACTTACCAATCCGGCTACCGAATATGTAAAAGCTTTTGTTGAAAAAGTAGATCGCAAAACCATTATTACAGCAGAAACACTAATGTTCGACCGGCCCACAGTGGTGCAGTTTAAAAAAGACGGACCGAGAGGTGCGATACGTAAAATGCGTGATGCAGGCGTTGATGTTCTTCCGGTTGAAGACAGCAAGGAAAAGTTCATGGGTTATGTATGGCTTGAAGATATGCTGAAACTTGAAAAAGAGAAAGCTAAAACTGTAGAAAGTGCCTTGCATACTGAAGTTCCGAGTGTTTACAAACATTATACAGTGGAGGATATGCTGCCGCTGATTACAGGGCACCATCATCCGCTTGCGGTTGTTGACGAAAAAGATGGAAGATTACTTGGATTAGTCACACAAACTTCGTTAATTATTGAGTCAACGCGCTTTAACGACAAAGAGATGGATAAATTAATTGGAGAAGCAAACGAATTATAATATGGAAAAAATTTTACCAATTGGAGAATATATCGAGAAAGGGATTAATTCTTTAGAAGAAAATTTATCCTTTCTTTGGGGCTCCATCGACGATGGCATTTCATGGATCGTGGAAAACATGAATGATTTGTTTCTTGCGATACCTTTTGTTGTCATCCTGGTATTGATAGCCTTTATCGCCTATTATGTAAAGGCCGGCAATAAAATGTTTACCAAAGCCGGACTTAAAAAAGCATACGGGCTTACTATTTTTGTAATCCTCGGTTTATTACTGATTTGGGCGATGGGCTATTGGGAAGAGGCCATTCAAACCACAACGCTGGTGCTTGTTTCCACCATTATTGCATTAATTTTGGGCATCCCCTTTGGAATATGGTCAGCCAAAAGTAATACGGCAGATACTATTATAAGGCCCATTCTTGACTTTATGCAGACCATGCCCGCTTTTGTTTACCTGATTCCGGCCATCTTCTTTTTCAGTGTTGGGAATACACCTGGTGTTATTGCAACCGTAATTTTTTCGTTGCCGCCATCAGTTAGGTTAACCAATCTGGGAATCAGAAATGTTCCGGGCGATGTAATTGAAGCAGGCAGGGCATTTGGTGCCAACGAGAACCAGATCTTATACAAAATACAGTTACCGCTTGCCATGCCAACCATACTCGCAGGCATCAACCAGGTAATTTTGCTCGCACTGTCAATGGTGGTAATTGCTTCAATGGTTGGGGCACGAGGACTGGGTAGCATTGTTTACCAGGGAATTCAACAAAATGATATTGCAAAAGGATTTGAATCCGGTTTGGGTATTGTTGTTTTGGCAATGATACTCGACAGGATTACACAATCCATTGGAAGTAAAAAATAAGTATTAACCTTAAAAAACGAATAATTATGATGAAATTTAGAAAATTACTGAGCTTATTAGTAGTAGTGGGACTTGCTTTTGCCATTAGCTCTTGCGGTGGCGGGTCAGGCTCACAGGAAGATTCAAAAGAAGTAACAATATTATACCCGAACTGGGGAGAAGGAATTGCCTTCACCCATCTGGCAAAAGTTGCCCTTGAAGACAAAGGGTATGATGTTGATATCATTAATCTGGAGCCGGGATTAATTTACGGCGAGTTGTCAAAAGAAAATTCAAAAGGAGACGTTTTCCTCGATGCATGGTTGCCACATACTCATGCCCCTTACTGGGAAGATTACGGTGACGACCTGGTTAAACTGGGAGAATCGTTCAGCAATGGTACAACAGGATTGGTTGTACCATCATATGTCGATATTAATTCTATTGAAGAATTGAATGACCATGTGGATGAATTTGACGGTGAAATTATTGGTATCGGCAGTGGAGCAGGAATCCACGCGAATACGTTAAAAGCCATTGAGGAATATGACCTCGATTTTGAACAAATTACATCCAGTGGGCCGGCTATGGTAGCCAGTTTGGAAAAAGCTGTTAATGATGACGAATGGATTGTGATTACCGGCTGGAAACCACATTTCAAATGGGCAAATTTCGACATCAAATACCTGGATGATCCGAAAGATATTTATCCGAAAGATGTTTGTGCTATCGTTTCAAGGAGTGGTTTTGAAGAAGACAGCCCCGAAGCTGCACAATTCTTTAAAAACTTTAACCTGAGCGAAGAACAGCTTTACAATCTAATGAACGACATTGATAT
>JBNJGR010000329.1:0-3201 GCA_051747885.1 Bacteroidota bacterium
AACCAGTTCAGTCATTTTATGCTGGATGAATTTCAGGACACCTCAGCGTTGCAATGGAATAATTTTAAACCACTCATCTCCAATTCACTTTCTGAGGGAAACACCAACCTGCTGGTGGGCGATGTAAAACAGTCGATTTACCGGTGGCGAAACAGCGACTGGAACATCCTTGACGAACAAATCAACACCGATTTTCCACATTTTCAACCCGAAGAAAAGCCACTCAAAAATAACTGGCGCAGCCGGCAAAACATCATCGATTTCAATAATGCCGCAATTGGCCAGCTCAAACAAACATTCGAAAACTACCTGCTCGCTGATATCAATGATGAAAAATTCAAAAACAAGTTTTCATCCATATACGAGCATTTTGTTCAGCAGCCCGGAAAAACCGAAAACCATCCAACCGGGCTGGCACAAATTAATTTTCTTGAAAAAGATGATTTTGAAAAACAATCGGCGGAACTGCTGGTTGAGCAGGTGAAACAACTCCAGGACAATGGGCTGCGAGCTGCTGATACGGCAATCCTCATCCGGAAAAACAGGGAAGGAACAAAAATTATTGAAACCTTTGTTGAAGCTGCCCAAAAACAGGAAAATGCCGGATACAATCTTTCGGTCATTTCAAACGAGTCGCTATTCCTGTTCGCTTCCAAAGGCGTTAATTTCGTCATTTTAATTATTGAATTGCTGGTTGACCCAGACAATAAAATTGTAAAAGCAGCCCTGCTAAACTTATGGCTCTCATGGTTGAAACCGGCATTGGAATCCAATGGACAACAATCATTGTCCGGAATTTTGGAAGAAAAATGGCAGCTCAATACTGATTTTGAACAAGTTTTTGAAAAAGAGCTACAGCCTGCAATTGAGCGAGTAAAATCGAAAGTTCTGCTGGCTTCTCTCGATGAGTCGGTAATGGAAATTGCTTCCCTCTTTGGCCTTTTCCAAATGAAATCGGAACTCCCATTTCTGCAGGCCTTTATCGACCAGACGGCCGACATAAAACTTTCAATTTCAAACGACCTTTCAAACCTGTTGCACTGGTGGAACGAAACCGGCTATAAAAGCCCGGTAAGCGTAAATGAAGATGTAGATGCCATCAGGTTACTGACGGTTCACAAAGCAAAAGGACTGGAGTTTGAAGCTGTTCTGCTGCCCAATTTTAACTGGTACAGTTCATGGAAAGGAAACCAGGCGCCCATTTTATGGTGCACTCCTGAAACAGAGCCCTTCAACCGTTTTCCGTTGCTTCCGGTAAAGGCTACCCAGGCTTTGGAAAAAACAATTTTCAGCAACGATTATTACGAGGAAAAGCTAAACGCTTATATCGACACGCTGAACCTGGTTTATGTGGCATTCACGCGGGCCAAATCAGTTTTAATGGTGAACGCAGAACACCCCGATGAAAAAAATAATTCAAAAGGACCGGGAAAAACCATCAACCATCTTTTAAAATTCGCCTTGGAGCAACTGGAAGATACCTCGTTTGCAGCCTGCTGGAATACAGATAATACTCAGTTCAGTTATGGTGAACTTCCGGTTTTTGCTGCCAAAAAAACCTCATCCAACTCAGAATGGATCGCAAAATATCACTTTAACAATTTGGGCGAAAGGATAAAACTGAGGCTGAACAGCGAAGATTTTCTGATACCGGGCGAACTCCATCATTCAGTAAAAAACACTGGAAAACTGGTGCACGAAATTCTTTCAGAAATTGAAACATTTGATGATATTGAGGCAGCTTGCCAAAAAGCTCAAAACGAAGGAAAAATTAATGTCGAGGAAGCAGCCGAAATAAAAAATAAACTGACAGAAACCATTCAAAACCCACAAACAAAATACTGGTTTGACGGAAGTTACAAAGTGCTTAACGAACGGGAAATTATTTCACCAGAACAGCTGTTCCGCCCGGATCGCATCATGATTTCAGGCGAAAATGTAGTAGTTGTGGATTACAAATGGGGCGAAAAAATTCCCGGAAAATATAACAAACAGGTAAGTCGCTACGCTCGATTGCTCCGTGATTCAGGCTTTAAAAAAGTAGAAGGATTTTTATGGTATATCAATCAGGACGAAGTGGAAAAAGTGTGCGAGATATGATTGCCGATTAGGAAAAAAACTATTTTTGCAGAAAAATTTAAAACATGATTCAACGAATTCAAACTGTATATTTACTGGTTGCCGGCTTGCTAACCGCTACACTTTTCAAACTCGATTTTGCTGAAATACTTGTAAATGATGAGCTGCATATTTTCAATGCAAAAGGAATTTTTAATGGTGAGAATATGATTTTCGACGGCCTGCCGGTTATGGTTTTTATCGGCCTCATTACACTGCTGCATTTTGGGGCTATTTTCTTGTACAAAAAACGCATCCGGCAACTTCGATTGGTCGTTTTTACCATTATTTTGTTACTCGGCCTTTTTGGGTTGTTTTTCTATTTTACATACGCTGCTTTCAGCAATGCGCAGGTAGCTTACAAAGTGCCCATGGCTTTTCCGCTGGTTGCCATCATTCTCGATTATCTGGCCATCCGGGCCATTGGAAAAGATGAAGCGCTTATCAGAAGCCTGAACAGAATTCGGTAAAACGTTTGTATGAAAGCAATGATTTTTGCTGCCGGCCTCGGCTCCAGACTAAAAGAAGAAACCCAAAACAAACCCAAAGCCCTGGTTGAAATTGGCGATAAAACATTATTGCAACATGCCATTGAAAAATTAAAAAAGGAAGGCATTTCAGAAATCGTGGTGAATGTGCACCATTTCGCTAATTTGATGATAAATTTTATTGAAAGCAATGATTTTGGCCTGCCTGTAACAATTTCCAACGAAACCCACGAATTGCTTGAAACAGGCGGCGGTCTGAAAAAAGCAGCTCCCCTGTTAACCGGAAAAGAACCAGTTCTCCTCTACAATGTAGATATCCTGACCAACCTGAGTATTCGAGTAGTAACCGAAGAACATAAAAAGTCAGGCGCATTGGCAACACTGGTAGTAAGAAATCGAAAAACACAGCGCTACTTTAAATTCGACCAAAACCAGCGACTTGTGGGATGGATCAATAAAAAAACCGGAGAAACCAAAATTTCGTTGCCTGAAAATTTTGAAAGTGCCATCGAAATGGCATTCAGTGGAATTCATGTTATCAGTCCTGAAATTTTCAATTACTTCCCGCGGCAGCAGCGTTTTTCAATTACCGACT
>JBNJGR010000330.1:0-3197 GCA_051747885.1 Bacteroidota bacterium
ATGGTTTCACATTTTGAAACGGTGCGGCTGGCGAGCATGATTTCTGAAAAAACTTCCGGGTTATTTGCAGCTTTGGCAGCAACAACGCGGCCAACTCCACCTGCACCAATGATTAAAACTTTACTCATGTTATTTGTTTATTTAAATGATTATCGATTAAAACAATTTTATTTAACAATTGACGGTAATTTCGTAAATTGAAAAATTAATTTTGAAAACAGCAAATTAAACATTTTTTGATGAACAGCCCATTACAAAACAAAGAATTTGACCCCAGCGGTGTCGGATTGAAAAACGGAAATTTTATCGGCCTTCCTTTTGATGAAGATTCAGCAAATGTGGTGTTAATACCAGTGCCCTGGGATGTTACCGTTTCATATAACGACGGCACTTCATGCGCACCTTCAGCAATTTTGGATGCTTCTTCACAATTGGATTTGTTTGATCCGGATGTGAAAGATGCCTGGAAGCTGGGAATTTTTATGCAGCCGTTAGATGAAGGTCTTCTCGGCAAGGGAAAAGAATTGCGAAAACAGTCGACAAGCTACATCAGTTTTTTGGAAAATGGCGGCGATTTGGCTCAAAATCGGGGAATGCAGGAAGAACTGGAAAAAATAAACCGCGAATGTGAACAAATGAACCAATGGATATTTCGCCGTGCCCAGAAGGTACTTGGTGCCGGTAAAATTCCTGCTGTCATTGGAGGCGATCACAGTGTGCCACTGGGCGCGATTAAAGCAGTGGGGGAGAAATTCCCCGATTTTGGAATCCTCCAGGTGGATGCGCACCTCGACCTGCGAAACAGCTATGAGGGATTTACCTATTCTCATGCCTCGGTTTTTTACAATGCATTGAAAATTCAATCGCTTAAAAAACTGGTGCAGGTTGGAATCCGGGATTATTGCGAAGAGGAAACGGAAGTCATTCAAAAAGAAGGCGACCGGATTGCTGTTTATTTCGACCATGCCGTCAAACAAAACCAGTTTAAAGGAAAAAACTGGGATGCCCAGTGCGAAGAAATTGTGGCTGAACTTCCGGCTGATGTTTATGTTAGTATCGATATTGACGGGTTGGATCCAAAACTTTGTCAGCATACCGGGACACCGGTGCCGGGCGGTTTGGATTTTCCGGAAACCGTTTTTTTGCTGAAAAAGGTAGTGGACAGCGGGCGCAAAATCATTGGATTTGATGTGTGCGAAACCGGAAATGCAGAATGGGATGCCAATGTGGCGGCCCGGCTCATATACAAACTAAGTAACCTTTCAGGCCGTTCACAAAAGATGATTTGAAAAATGAATATTGACGAAATTATTAAAAATCGCAGGGCAACTCCACCCCGATTTCTTTTGAAAGAAAAAGTGGACAAGAATAAAATTTCGAGGATGCTCGAAAATGCTAACTGGGCACCGAACCACAAAGAAACAGAACCCTGGCGGTTTATTGTTTTTCAGGAAGAGAAAAGGGACGAGTTAGCGCGGAATGTTTTTAGCTATTTGCAGGAGAAAAGCAATTCCGGCGAAGAGGTAAATATGCAGAAAGCCGTAAAGTTCAGGGATAATTTAAGCCGTGTGCCGGTTGCCATTGCCATAATTATGCAACGCGACGAGGCTAAACGTATTCCGGAATGGGAAGAGGTTGCTGCTGTTTCCATGGCCGTACAAAATATGTGGCTCACGGCCACCGAAATGGAATTGGGAGCATTTTGGGCATCTCCGCCTTTTTTGCCTTTGATTCACAATATTTTGGAATTGCAACCCGGGCAGAAACTACTTGGATTCTTTTTCGCAGGAAATATTTCAATGGAATTTCCCTCGCCCGGCAGAGGCGCGGTTGAAGAAAAAATTGAGTGGCGGTAAGCAGGTTATCAAAATATTTCGCAGGAAATAGTACTTTTTTATGTGGCTGTTTCCTGTTTTTTTTGTTTTTTCGAAAGCTCATTCTGAAAATGTTGACAATATTCATTAAAAGTGAATGTTGCCGACATTATTTTTTATAAAAATAATTTTTTAAAGAAAGCATTAAGCAATGGCAACCGGAAAAGGGAATTCAGGATTTTTAGGAAAAGTATTAAACTGGACGGAACGATTTGGAAATGCACTGCCGCATCCTGCAACACTTTTTGCATTGTTTGCGCTGGGAGCTCTCTTGATATCTGCACTGGGGCACTTCATGCAATGGGAAGTGGTACACCCCGGAACAAAAGAAATTGTCAGGCCTGTTAACCTGTTGTCGCACGACGGAATCCACCGTATTTTACTGGAGATGGTGGATAATTTCACTGGTTTTGCCCCGCTGGGAATTGTGTTGGTTGCCATGCTCGGTATTGGAGTTGCCGAACAAAGCGGTTTGGTGCACGCCATTATTCGTTTGCTGGTGCTCAATTCGCCCAAACATCTGTTGACTTTTGTATTGGTTTTTACCGGGGTTGTATCGAATGTGGCCTCCGATGTGGGGTACGTGTTGCTGATTCCCATGGCCGGTGTTATTTTCCTCGCTGTCGGCCGGCATCCCATCGCAGGTATGGCCGCGGCATTTGCCGGTGTTTCCGGAGGATTTAGCGCCAACCTGGTGCTGGGAACAATAGATCCGCTGCTGGCAGGATTATCCACCGAGGCAGCCCAAATTCTTGATCCGGATTATGTAGTGAACCCTACCGCCAATTACTACTTCATGGTAGCTTCAACTTTTATTGTAGCTTTTGCGGGTACATTCGTTACAGAGCGAATTGTAGAGCCCCGGCTCGGGAAATATACCGGAGAAGTTTCAGAAGAGGACAGTAAAGTTGAAAGACTTTCCAAAAAGGAAAAAAAGGGGTTGCTGATGGCCACTCTCACGTTTTTTGTAATTTTTATCATCACACTTATTGGTTTAATCCCCGAAAATGGTTTTTTCAGAGGAACCGACGGAGGTTTTTTAAGTTCACCCCTGATTGAAGGAGTTGTAGCCATGCTACTTATTACTGCGGGTGGAATGGGGGTTGCTTACGGTCTTGCAACCGGAGCATATAAGAACGATGCCGATGTGATGAACGGAATGTCCAAATCCATGAAAACGCTTTCCACTTATCTTGTGTTGGTGTTTTTTGCTGCCCAGTTTGTGGCTTATTTCAAGTGGAGCAACCTGGGGATTATTCTGGCTGTTAAAGGTGCCAACCTGCTTATGTCGGCCGATATCGGCCTGATTCCGCTCATGATTTT
>JBNJGR010000331.1:0-3174 GCA_051747885.1 Bacteroidota bacterium
AGAACATCTGTCCGACATTAAAAAGGTAATTCACAATGCCGGGGAAATGGGCATCAGGGTGAATGTTTATCTCGAAGACTGGTCGAACGGAATGCGTAGTTCAAAAGACTATGTACATTTTATGATTTCGAAACTGAAAGAGGAAAATGTTGACCGCATAATGCTGCCGGATACACTCGGTATTTTAGACCCTGATGAAACCTACGATTTTTGCCGCGAAATGATTGAGGCTTATCCCGATGCCAACTTCGATTACCATGCCCACAACGATTACGATTTAGCCATTGCCAACGTTTTTCATGCCATAAAAGCCGGAATGCGTTGCGTACACACTACCATTAACGGGTTGGGCGAACGTGCGGGGAATGCGCCACTTTCGAGCGTAATTGCCACCATAAAAGATCACCTGAAAATGAAAACCGGGGTGAATGAAAGCCAATTGAACAAAGTTTCGAAACTGGTAGAATCGTTTTCCGGAATTCGTATCCCCACAAATAAACCGCTTATCGGCGAGTTTGTATTCACGCAATGTAGCGGAATACATGCCGATGGCGACAATAAAAACAATCTCTATTTCAACGACTTGTTGCCTGAACGTTTTGGCAGAATTCGCCAGTACGCACTCGGAAAAACTTCGGGGAAAGCCAACATCAAAAAGAACCTGGAAAATCTGGGCATTGAACTCGATGCAGAGTCACTGAAAAAAGTAACTCAGCGGATTATTGAACTGGGCGACCAAAAAGAAACAGTTACCTCCGATGAGCTCCCCTACATTGTTGCCGATGCCCTGGAAAACGATCTGATAGAACAAAAAATCAGGGTGATAAACTTTTCGGTTACCCACACCATGGGATTACGGCCGGTTGCCAACGTTAGCCTTGAAATTGAAGGCGAAGTTTTTGAGGAATTCAGCGATGGCGACGGCCAGTACGATGCATTTGTAAAAGCACTGCGAAAAATTTACAAGCGTCTCGGAAAATCGTTCCCGAAACTGATTGACTATGTAGTAACCATCCCGCCCGGCGGAAAAACAGATGCACTGGTGGAAACGGTAATTACATGGAAAAACAGTCGTGAGTTTAAAACCAAAGGGTTGGATCCGGACCAGAATGCAGCGGCGATTAAAGCAACTATCCGCATGCTGAACATCATCGAAAATGAATTTAAACCAGGGATACTGGATAAAATTATGGACAGTATTTCGTAAGTACCAAAATTAGAATCGAAAAAAAAATAACTCATTTAATGAAACTAAAAATTGCAATTCTCCCGGGCGATGGAATCGGGCCCGAAATCACCGAACAGGCGATGAAAACTGTTAAAGCAATCGCCAAAAAATTTAATCACGAATTGGAATATGAATACGCTCTGACCGGCGCAGTTGCCATCGATAAAGTGGGAAATCCTTATCCCGACGAAACGCATGAATTGTGCATGAATTCCGATGCCGTTTTATTCGGTGCGATTGGCGACCCACGGTTCGACAATAACCCGAAAGCCACTGTGCGCCCCGAGCAGGGATTGCTTGCCATGCGTAAAAAACTCGGACTTTATGCCAACATCCGGCCGGTGGAAACATTCGAACAGTTGCTGCACAAATCTCCGCTCCGGCGTGAATTGGTGGAAGGCGCAAATTTTGTATGTATCCGCGAATTAACCGGTGGAATTTATTTTGGCGAAAAAGGCCGGAAAGATAACGGTAATACCGCTTTCGATACCAACACTTACACACGCGACGAAATTGAACGTATCCTGAAACTGGCCTATGAATTTGCCGGGCAGCGACGTAAAAAATTAACAGTGGTCGACAAAGCCAACGTTTTGGAGAGTTCGCGATTGTGGCGCGAAGTGGCCCAGGAAATGGCGCCCAAATATCCCGATATTCAAACTGAATATATGTTTGTGGACAATGCAGCCATGCAAATTATTCAGTGGCCCAAAAACTTCGATGTAATGGTTACCGAAAACATGTTTGGCGATATTTTAACCGACGAAGCCAGTGTGATTACAGGCTCGCTCGGGTTGCTTCCTTCCGCGTCCATCGGAATTCACACTTCGGTTTTCGAACCCATTCACGGCTCTTATCCGCAGGCTGCCGGAAAAGATATTGCCAACCCAATTGCCACCATCCTCTCCGCAGCCATGATGTTTGAAACAGCTTTCAATCTCCCGGAAGAAGGAAAAGCCATTCGCGATGCTGTGGCCGCTTCAATGGATGAAGGGATTGTAACTGAAGACATTGCCCAGGGGCCGGCATACAAAACTTCGCAGGTGGGCGACTGGATTGCACACCACATTGAAAAAACTTAATAAGCTTACTGGCTATTAGTTAGCCTGCTGGATTTTCTACCTCCAAAAGAATCGTTAATCTTTAACGGTTCTTTTTTATGAAAAATATGAATCACTGAAATGAACTTAAAGTCTTTAATTTTGTCATATTAGAAGATTTTTGAATATTAAAATATTTAACACCTTAATGGGAAAAGTTAAACAA
Organism: Bacteroidota bacterium; assembly: GCA_051747885.1. Classification (GTDB taxonomy): domain Bacteria; phylum Bacteroidota; class Bacteroidia; order Bacteroidales; family Prolixibacteraceae; genus Tangfeifania. The sequence goes on from JBNJGR010000331.1 coordinate 2,495, forward strand.
AATACAACGCTGGAAAATACAGTTTCAGAAACCAAAAAAAACACTGATTATGAATCAGTAATGACTAATTTCCGGGAACGATTACAGCAGGTTTGCTCACATGGACCGGAAAAATCAATTGAAAAACATCGTGAACGGGGTAAATTACTGGCCCGCGAGCGAATTGACCTCTTGGTTGATCCTAAAACCTATTTTCTGGAACTTTCCTCATTTGCGGCTTACGATCAATACAACAATGCTTTTCCCTCAGCCGGAATAGTAACCGGAATTGGAGTTGTACACGGCCGCGAGTGCATAATTGTTGCCAACGATGCTACCGTAAAAGGCGGAACGTATGTAAAAGAAACCATAAAAAAACACATCCGCGCGCAGGAAATCGCCCTGAATAATAACCTGCCTTGTATCTACCTGGTTGACTCCGGAGGAATTTATCTGCCGGAACAAGCCAACGTTTTCCCTGACCGGTTCGATTTTGGCCGCATTTTTTATAACCAGGCCCGGCTCTCGGCAAAAGGCATCCCGCAAATTGCGGTTGTAATGGGTTCATGCACGGCCGGCGGCGCCTACGTACCGGCCATGTGCGACGAAACTGTTATTGTAAAAAACCAGGGAACAATTTTTATTGGGGGCCCGCCATTGGTTAAAGCGGCTACCGGCGAAGAAGTTTCAGCCGAAGAGCT
>JBNJGR010000332.1:0-3174 GCA_051747885.1 Bacteroidota bacterium
ATTCAACCAGTTCGCGGTATTGCGCCTCGCTACGGGCTAATTCATTTTGGTATCTTCTTTCTTCCGACTGGTCACGAAAAACAAGTACAACCCCTGTTAATTTGCCCTGTTCGTTTTTAATGGGAGCAGCGCTGTCGGCAATTGGAATTTCTTTTTCATCTTTCGAAATCAGCAAAGTATGATTTGCCAAACCAACAATTTGCCCTTTTTCCAATACTTTGTCTACAGGGTCTTCAACAACCCGGCGCGTATCTTCATTAATAATCTTAAAAACCTCAGGTAAGTTTTTCCCTTTGGCTTCATTCAATGTCCATCCGGTAAGTTTTTCGGCAATGGTGTTCATTCTGATAATTTCCCCCGATATGCTGGTTACAATTACCGCATCGCCAATACTGAAAAGCGTTGTCCGGTACAATTCTTCAGCTACTCTCAAATCTTTTTCATTCCTGATATGCAGGTTGATTATTTGAAAAAGCTTTGAAATAATGGTAAAGGTTAACGGAAACACCAGCATCACCGGAAGCCAAATCCGGCTGATAACCTGAAATGCCGTTTGGCCTGGCAATAGCAACTGGGAAGCCAGCATTACTACATGTGAAACAATCCCAATCAATAACAAAACCAATAAGCTTAATTTATTGAGTTTATTCCTGAATATTCTCCGAAAGAACAAACCGGTGACCCCGCATAAAGCTATGGTTACCAGTCCTGCCCAAATACCAGCGCCTCCAAGGTATGCGCGGAAAGCTCCTGCGATTATTACCGACACCAGTGTAGTTACACCTCCGCCAAAAAGCCCGGCAAGTGTTAATATAACCGACCGACCGTCGTAAATGGCCCCCGGCATGTATTCAAAGGGCATCATCATGGCAGCTATTGAAACAATGCCGAACCAAAATCCTGTTAATGCCTGAAAATAAATTTTTTCCTTTGGCCTGTACCAGGTAATTAATCCATAAAATACGGAAAGGGTTACAAGCAGTGCTGCATTCTGAATAAAGGTGATAGCCATCGTTTTTTTTGCAAGATAGAAAAATAATTTGGATGTTTCAAAGCAATTGCTTAGATTTGTGAATAATTTAGGTTCATTATGCCAAGAAATAAAACATACGATGATGATTTGGTGCTTGAAAAAGCCATGAATGTTTTTTGGGTTAATGGTTACGAAGCCACTTCGGTACGTTTGCTCGAAAAGGAGATGGGAATCAACCAGTTTTCCATTTATTCCTCATTTAAAAATAAAAAAAGCCTGTTTATTAACGCCTTGCGTACATACCGGCAGTTTGTCATCAAAAGCAGGTTTCAACCCTTATTGCAGGAAGGAGCAGGTTTTGCAGAACTGGAAAAATTTCTGTTCAGCGCCGCCACCTCAACAAAAGGGAAGGAAGATAAGAAAGGTTGCCTCGTGGTAAATACTGCAGGAGAACTGGGCTACAAAGATCCCGATGTTGCCAGGGAACTGAACCTTTATTATGATTTTATCCGCAATATGATTCAAAGGGTATTGGAAAATGCCGTCAAAAAAAATGAAATCCCTGCAACTACAGATATTGAGAAACAGGCCGGTTTTTTCCTCGGTGTTATGCAGGGAATTTCGGTAGCAGGTAAAACAATGGAAAAAAGCCAGTTGAAAGATTTTCTTGAAGTGGCTTTGAAACAGATAAAATAATTTTTTTAATCAATTTCTAAGCAATTGCTTGGAAACAATAAATACAATAATTATGACACAATTTAAATTACACACACTGGAAACAGCTCCTCAAGATTCGAAAGAAATTCTTGAAGGAGCGCAAAAACAAAACGGGTTTATCCCGAATTTGTACAAGATTATGGCTGAATCGCCTGAGGGTTTAAAAGCTTATACTCAAATGAACCAGCTTTTCACTGAAACTTCTTTCAGTCACGACGAGAAAAATATTGTCTGGCTTACTGTGAGTTACAGCAACAGTTGCCATTACTGCATGACCATTCATTCCATGATGGCAAAAATGTTTAAAATGCCGGATGAAATGATTGAAGCGCTTCGTACCGAACAACCACTTAACGATTCCAAATTACAGGCACTGAGAAAATTCACCGGTATAATGGTAGAAAAACGCGGCTGGGCTTCGGAAGAAGAAATTCAGGAGTTTCTAAATGCCGGCTACTCCCGCAAAAATGCCCTGGAACTTGTTGTGGGCATCGGGCAAAAAATTATCAGCAACTATGTGAATCATATTTCGCATACTCCACTTGATGAACAGATTAAAGATTTTAAATGGGAAGCATCTTCAAAATAATACCGATTATGAAAAAATTATTAGTGATTTTCTTATTTGCAGGGTTTGCAACGTTCATAGCATCGGCTCAATTGCCTGAAAAGTCCGAAGACATCTCACCCTTATTAATTGGTGAAAAAATTCCTGATGTTGAACTGAAAGCAACTAATGGCAGTAATCAGCAGTTATACAATATTATTGGGCAAAAACCCACTGTTTTATTGTTTTATCGTGGCGGCTGGTGTCCTTATTGCAATGCGCACCTGGCAGAAATACAGGAAGCACAAAACGAGGTTCTCAGCCTGGGGTACCAGATTGTTGCTGTCAGCCCCGACTCTCCGGAGAACCTTCAGGCTACCGGTGAAAAACAAAACCTGGCTTACCGTCTTTATTCCGATGGCGGCGGAGAATTAACCAAAGCCATTGGTATTGCATTTAAAGCACCGGAAAGGTCCACTGACAGATTAATTGAATTTTCTGGCGGTCAGAACGAAGGGTTCCTTCCTGTTCCATCGGTATTTATAGTTGATACTTCAGGGAAAATTATGTTTGAATACATCAATCCCGATTACAAAACCCGGTTACGCGCTGATCTTTTACTTGCAGTTTTGAAAAATCTGAAACCTGAAAATTAAATTTTATAAAAATGAAAACAACACTATTCTTCACCACATTAACCATTCTGATTTCCATCAATACTTTTAAAGTTATGGCACAGTCTGAAAAACAGGAAAACACTTCCGATAAACTGGTAGTTGTCTGGACCAGCGACGACCCTTATGTGGCCGAGCGGGTAGCCTTTATGTACACTCATTCCGCTAAAACTGCCGGCTGGTTCAGTGAAGTTACTTTAATCATTTGGGGACCATCGGCAAAACTGACGGCTGAAAATTTGAAAATTCAGGAGAAGCTGAAA
>JBNJGR010000333.1:0-3148 GCA_051747885.1 Bacteroidota bacterium
ACCTCCCTTATTTCGCCGGTAACCAGTTTGTGTTTGAAAATAAAATGGTTTTTGTCTTTGTTGATGGCCGTGTCTATCAAATCGAAAACTTTCTTTTCAGGAAGTTGATTGATATTGACAATGTTTTCATTTAAAAGGTTATTGTAACCGTAAAAATTATGTGCGGCCTGGTTGGCATCTGAAATCTCTCCCGTATCAGGGTCAATCAGCAGCATTACCGACTTGTTCTGATGAAAAATTTCACGGAATGGCCCTGAGCTTTCAGTGATGTTAATTGGATCTTCTTTTGGAACGTTGCCCATCGTTACGTTGAGTTATTTTTATAGGATTTGTAAACTATCTGCGGCAATATAATAAAAATACCAGATACTTGAATGGTACGTATTTTAATAACATGTTATCTCGATTACCACTAATTTTCCATTCTCTTAATTCTGGTGATCCATTAATCAGTATATAATCGTGGTTCAAACTTTATTTTTTTGTAACTTGTTTCAGAAATTTTTATCAGGAAATTAAATTATGTATCAATACAAAGCAAAAGCAGAACGCGTGGTTGATGGCGATACCATTGATGTGACAATTGATTTGGGATTTAAAATTACCACTCACCAGCGCATACGACTGGCAGGCATTGACACTCCCGAAATTTACTCGGTGAAAAAAGATTCGGATGAATACCGGCGCGGAATTACGGCCATGCAGTTTGTTGAGCAGCGCCTGGCAGCCAATAATAACCAGATGATTATTGAAACAGAAAAAGCGACCGGGAAATTCGGCCGTTATATTGGTACCATTAAGCTTTCCGACAATGCCAAAACGTTGAATCTGGAATTGGTAGAAAAAGGGTTTGCTGTGCGGGTAAATTATTGAACCGTAAGTGCGATTTTATTAAATTGGTTTCGGTTTATGCATGCAAGAATTTAGTTTTTTCAATTTGATTATTTACCTTTCCGCACAGATGAAAAACAACTTTTTCAATCAATAAAATGAACAGTAGTATTCCTAAAAAATTTGGGACTGCCCCCGTTTTTTTTACAGCGATTTCAACCATTTTGGGTGCTATCTTGTTTTTGCGCTTTGGCTATGCAGTTGGCACATTGGGCTTTTGGGGAGTAATACTCATAATTTTGCTCGGCCACATGGTTACCATTCCCACGGCACTGGCCATTTCCGAAATTGCCACCAATAAACGGGTTGAGGGTGGGGGAGAATATTTTATTATTTCCCGGTCGTTTGGACTGAACATCGGTGCAACCATTGGCATTGCGCTCTTTTTATCGCAGGCAATCAGTGTCGCTTTTTATGTTATTGCATTTACCGAATCCTTTGAATTTCTTTTCAACTATATTTCTGAAAGTTATGGTTTTACACTGCCACGGCAGGCAATTAGTTTGCCGGTTATGGCAGGGCTGGCTGTACTGATTATTAAGAAAGGCGCCAACCTGGGGGTAAAGGCGCTTTATGTAGTGGTTGGCATTTTGTTTATTTCGCTGGTAATGTTTTTCCTGGGAAACACAGGCCATGCCGACGAATCAACATTTAATCTGGCAAAAGCGGAACTGCGCAACCCGCAGGATTTTTTCGTGGTGTTTGCCATTATTTTTCCGGCTTTTACAGGCATGACTGCCGGCGTTGGGCTTTCGGGCGATTTAAAGAATCCGTCGAAGGCCATACCTCTGGGAACCACCCTTGCCACGTCGTCAGGAATGATTGTTTACTTTTTTGTGGTGTATAAGCTCGCGCAATCGGCTCCCGTTGAAGACCTGTTGGATCATCAACTGATTATGGCCCGTATTGCTGTTGCCGGGGTAATTGTGATTCCGCTGGGACTTGCAGCCTCAACAATATCATCGGCCCTGGGATCGGTAATGGTAGCACCGCGTACGTTACAGGCACTGGCACTCGACAAAGCGTTCCCTTCATCGCGTTTAAACGGCTGGCTGGGGAAAGCAACAGCAAAAGATAATGAACCGGTAAACGCCTCGCTGGTGACTTCTGTTATTGCTTTTGTATTTGTAGCTGCTGGTGATGTAAACGCAGTGGCTTCCATCATTTCCATGTTTTTTATGGTAACCTATGGCTCGCTGTGCCTCATCTCCTTTCTGAATCATTTTGGGTCTTCACCTTCCTATCGTCCTTCGTTCAGGTCGCGCTGGTACATTTCGTTTGCCGGGTTTGTGGCTGCTGTGTGGATAATGTTCAAAATAAGCACTTTATATGCACTGGTGGCATTTCTGTTTATTTCACTCATCTATTTATATGTGGATCATTACCACAAGAGCCGCAAAGGATTTTCATCAATTTTTGCCAATGCGCTTTTTCAGCTTAATCGCAACCTGCAGGTGATGCTGCAAAAAAAGCAAAGCAAAAAAGAGAGTAAGGAGTGGCGCCCCAGTGCCATTTGCATTTCAAAAAGTACGTTTAAACGCGACAAAGCATTCAGGCTGCTTAACTGGATTTCTTACAAATACGGTTTCGGAACATACCTGCACCACATTGTAGGTTACTATTCCAAATCAACCGTTCAGCAGGCGCGCGAAGAACATAAAAAACTGATTGAACATGTTACCAGTATCGAAAATCATGTTTATATCGACACACTGATTTCACCGTCAAATACATCTGCCATAGCACAGGCTATCCAAATTCCCGGAATTGCAGGTATGGAGAATAACATGATTATTTTTGAATACGATAAAGAAAATCCGAAAGATTTGCCTGAGATTATCGATAATTTTTCGCTGGTGAATTCAGGCGATTTCGATATTGCCATTTTGGGCAGCAGCCCGCGCGAGGTTAATTATAAAAATGGTATTCATGTGTGGATTAGTTCGTTTGATTCCGAAAATGCCAACCTGATGATTTTACTGAGCTTCATTATTTTAGGGCATCCTGATTGGAAAAAAGGACAGATTCAGATTTTTAATATTTGCCGAAAAGAGGATATCGAGAAAACGCATGCTGCCATGAAAGAACTGGTTATTTCCGGGCGGCTGCCCATAGCGGCTAAAAATATTAAATTAATTGTTCAGGACCCGAACGTGTCAACAAAAGCCATCATCAATAAAAACTCGGTAAACACAGGACTCACGCTTATCGGGTTGCGCGAAGAATTGCTGAAAAAAGAGAAAGAAAAGCTTTTTGA
>JBNJGR010000334.1:0-3142 GCA_051747885.1 Bacteroidota bacterium
TCAGCACCGGAAATTACAGCTGTATCGTATCCAAAAAGCAACCCGCCGAGGGTAGCAACAAATGTAATTGCAATGATATATAACCGGTTATTCTTCATTATTATATTTTTTAGAACTCTGGTTTACTGATAAAAAACGAAAGCCCGGCCAAACATTAAACCAGGCTTCGTTTAACCAAATTTATTTTCCACAAATAGAAAATACAGTACTCTTCTCCTATTAAAAAAATTAAATATACCAGTTAATCAACTGCTCAAGCAGTTCCTGCTTGCCACTGATACGTTCTGGTTCACCAACTTCTTTGGCCATTTCATGCAGGTCTTCCAGCGTGAGTTTACCAGCCTCAAAATCGGCGCCTCTGCCACCGTCAAACGAAGCATAACGTTTTTTGCGCATTTCCAGGTAATCCGATTCATTCAATATTTTATCGGCGATAATCAGGGCACGTGCAAAAACGTCCATTCCTGAAATATGTGCTATAAATATATCTTCCATGTCGGTAGAATTCCGGCGAGTTTTTGCATCGAAATTAATACCTCCGTTGGTGAATCCACCGGCCTGAATGATTTCCATCATCGCTTCGGTAACTTCATACACATTGGTTGGAAACTCATCGGTATCCCATCCGTTCTGGTAATCACCTTTGTTGGCATCAATTGAACCGAGCAAACCGGCATCGGCAGCTATGCGCAGGTCGTGCGCAAAAGTATGGCCCGCAAGTGTAGCGTGGTTTACTTCCACATTCAGTTTAAAATCTTTATCAAGACCGTAGTGGCGCAAAAAGCCAATAACTGTCTGCGCATCATAATCGTACTGGTGCTTAGTTGGTTCCATGGGTTTGGGTTCAACCAGGAATGTACCTTTAAAACCTTGCTTGCGGCCATAATCGCGTGCCATTGAAAGCATCTTGGCCAGGTGTTCAATTTCGCGTTTGGTATCGGTGTTGTGCAAAGTCATGTAACCTTCGCGACCGCCCCAAAATACGTAATTGGTACCGCCCAGCTCAATAGTGGCATCAATAGCATTTTTTATTTGAGCAGCTACGTTTGTAAGCACATTGAAATCGGGATTTGTGGCAGCCCCGTTCATGTAGCGTGGGTCAGAAAAAACATTGGCTGTTCCCCAAAGCAGCTTCACGCCCGATGCAGCCTGTTTTTGTTTGGCAATTTCCACCATTTTCCCTAGCCGTTTCTCCACATCGAAAACAGAACCGTCACCGCCGGCCATATCCACATCGTGAAAACAGTAATGCGGAATGGTAATTTTTGTGATGAATTCAAAAGCAGCATCCATGCGTTCTTTGGCTGCATCCAACGGATCAGTAGCACCGTCCCACGGAAATACCTGGGCACCGGGCCCGAATGGATCTTCGCCGGTTCCGCAGAAGGTATGCCAGTAGGCAACCGCAAACCGCAGGTGTTCTTTCAGTGTTTTTCCGCCAACTACCCTGTTTTCATCATACCACCTAAAAGCCAGCGGGTTTCTTGAGTCCGGACCTTCATATTTAATCTGGCCAATGCCCGGAAAATACTCTTTGTTTCCTTTTAATACTTCCATTTTGTATAATTTTTATGAATGAATAATTTTTTAAAATTGCCTATTCAGCAGGTGACTTGGAGTCCCCAACTGAATGAACTCAACCAATCGATTTATCTAATATTTTTTTCCAGTTCTGATAAGCTGCATCATATTCCTGCTTCTTCGAATTGTCCGGCTCAACAGTTTCCAGTTTGGTGAGGTTTGAAAATGCTTCTTTTGCCGACGCGTAATACCCCGAACCGATTCCGGCACCGCGGGCAGATCCTACTGAACCATCGGTATTGTATAATTCGATGGTTGCCCCGGTAACACCAGCCAGCGTATCTCTGAATACAGGACTCAGGAACATATTGGCTTTTCCGGCGCGAATTACAGAAGCATTGATTCCAATACCCTGCATAATATCCATGCCGTATTTAAACGAGAAAACTATGCCTTCCTGCGCAGCACGCAACAGGTGGCTTTTATCATGAATATTAAAATTTATTCCACTGAAAACCGAACCGATATTTTTGTTGTTCAGTACACGCTCGGCCCCGTTTCCAAAAGGCAGGATTGTTACACCTTTTGAACCGATTGGAACCTTTGCAGCCAGTTCGTTCATCGCTTCGTAAGATAAATCTGCTCCTACCTGTCGTTTCAGCCAGGCATTCAGAATGCCGGTGCCGTTAATGCAAAGCAGCACCCCGAGGCGCGGATCATCTTTGCTGTAGTTTACATGTGCAAATGTATTTACCCGCGATTGCGGATCGAATTTCACCTCATCGCTTACCCCGTAAACCACACCAGATGTGCCGGCAGTAGCGGCAATTTCTCCCGGATTCAGCACGTTCAGCGAAAGCGCATTGTTGGGCTGATCGCCTGCACGGTAGCTGACTTTCGTTTTGGTGGAAAGCCCAAGTTCTGCCGCAACTTCTTTTGTGAGTTGTCCCTGGTTGGCAAACGTGGGAACAATTTCAGGAATAATATCAGATGAAAAACCATAGTTTTCGAAAAGCATCTTGGCCAGGCCATTTTTCTGAAAATCCCACATTATTCCTTCCGACAAACCACCAATTGTAGTCTGAGCTTCGCCGGTGAGCTTCATAGCAATGTAATCGCCGGGAAGCATGATTTTATAAACTTTTTCAAATAATTGTGGCTCGTTATCTTTCACCCATTTCAGTTTCGATGCAGTAAAATTTCCGGGCGAATTCAGCAGGCTGGCCAGGCAGCGTTGCTCTCCGATTTCAGCAAAAGCCTGATCTCCAATTGAGGAGGCGCGGCTGTCGCACCAGATAATGGAAGGGCGAATTACTTCGTGGTTTTTATCCACCATCACGAGCCCGTGCATCTGATAAGATATACCTATGGATTCAATATCATCAGGGCTTACCTGCGACTCTTTCAACACATCGGCCAGGGCTAGTTTCAGATTTTTCCACCACAATTCAGGTTCCTGTTCTGCCCATCCACTCTGATAGGCGGTTATCGGCATCTCTTCTTTCGGATAAAACGAAGTGGCTTCGCATTTTCCGGTTTCCCCATTTAAAAGCGACACTTTTACGGAAGAACTTCCAACATCAAATCCAAGTAGGTACATGTTTTATAATGATTTACGTTA
>JBNJGR010000335.1:0-3141 GCA_051747885.1 Bacteroidota bacterium
TGAATGCACGGCTTGAACAATCAAACATTATGAAATTTAAACTGATTGTCATGTTTCCCGACACTACCTGGCTGCCCAATGAAAAACGTCAATCAGACCTGGGAAAACAATACAGGGAAGTCGAACTAAAAGCAGTTATAACAGCTCAGGATATTGATGATCCCAGCCCTGCTATTTTCATCATGTTACCAACTGAAGATTAATTAAACCGGCGTGCCAGACCCGTCCGAACGTTTACGGGCGGATGCCAAAATAAGTCCCCGGGGCAGGGGCATTTTTCTCATGAGTAGATACAACAATGACCCAAGAAGAATCGATTCAAAATTTACATCCAATTGCTCAAAATGCAATGCAACTATCAAAAAAGGTGAATCCGCCTTTTACTGGCCCAGCGGGAAAAAAATCATGTGTACCCGTTGTGGCAAACCTGAATACAGGCAATTCCTGTCAATGGCAGCAGATGAAGCAGCCTTTAACGGAACTGGTAATCCCTATTAAGTTTAACTTTTAAAACAAATCAGTATGAAATTCGAAATTGATTTTTCATTCGATGGCTGGACAAAAGGTGATTTAATCGCCTTTTGTTACGGCAACCCTTCAAATGTTGACCCAGCTATCCCGATTGAAACACAAAAACAGATTCAGGAATTTTTCAACGACCCCGAAGCTTCACGCTTTTACGTCATGGATTACAACGGCGATCATTCCATCTTTGGTAAACTTGTAAACCTGAAAGAAAAATTCTTTGAAAAATTAACAGAACTCAACGACAAAGGGGCTTAGTCCCCTTTTTTTGTTTTCCCCTGAACTCACTTTCTCCGTTTAAATTTCTCAAAATTATTCATCGCTTGCCGGAAAATGCAAGGCGCAAAACCTGTGTCTTAATGGGTTGCCTTGCACGAATCCGGCATAGCTCAATAAGCCGATGAAAATTAAAACGGCGTGCCAGACCTGTCCGAACGTTTACGGGCGGATGCCAAAATAAGTCCCCAGGGCAGGGGCAAACACTTTTGAAACCAAATTCAATATTCACAACCAACGTGGCTGAAATCAAAATCAGTTATTCCACCAAAGTTCCTGCACGGGACCGGCCTAAAATCACCTGTTCCAAAGATGCAGCCGATCTCATTCGCACTATCTATGAAGATATGGAATACCGGGAAACATTCTATATCATGCTCCTGAACCGGGGAAACAGGGTACTGGGTTTTAACCTGGTATCCGTCGGAGGCATTTCCGGCACTGTGATAGATGTCCGGTGTATCTATCAATCAGCCCTAAAAGCAAATGCCAGTTCAATGATTCTGTTCCATAACCACCCTTCCGGTACACTGGAACCTTCAGATGCAGACCTAAAAATCACACGGAAAATCTCAAATGCCGGCAAACTGCTGGATATCTCAGTACTGGACCATGTGATATTAACCACCGATGATTACATCTCATTGGCCGACAATGGCCAAATGTATTAATAACCGGCCCGCCCAATGCCGAAAAAAGTCCCCGGGGCAGGGGCATTTTTACTCATGAAATGGTTTAAAAACATCAAAGACTTACAAGAACTGCGAAAACTGTACCGCAAACTGGCAGTTCAGTATCACCCCGACAAAGGCGGCGATACTGCTGCAATGCAGGAAATCAACAACGAGTATGATACACTTTCCCGTGTTTTAATCAACTCAAATGCAAATTTCTCAGAGGAACGGAAAGTATATGAAACGGAAGCCTCGGAAGAACTCCGCGAAATGATTGCCAACGTAATATTCCTTCCAAATATTACAATTGAAATTATCGGCAGCTGGTTATGGATTACCGGTGAAACGAAAGCAATCAAAGAACAGCTCAAAGAACACGGTTTCCGGTTTTCACCCAAAAAGACAGCCTGGTACTGGCATCATGGCGAATACCGTAAAATAGGCAAAAAACAATTCGATATGGATGATATACGCCAGATGTGGGGTTCTGCAACCGTTGAAAAAGAAGAACCCAGTGAAATAACAAACAATGCTTACACATTCTAAAAAGGAGATCCCAATGAAAAAGTTTGAATATCTGATAAGTTCCGTGGCACAACGCCACGGACTTTCTGCCGTTTTTTCTGATTTTGTTTCCCTGGTAGTCTGTGCATTTTCACAAGGCAGAATGGAAGAACAATACCTGGAAATAATGCGCCGGTATGAAAAACCCGAAGCATACACCCTTTCGGAAGCCCTGGCAGCGCTGGTTATTGAAATGACCGGACCTGCAGGAAAAGGATTCATTGACGTACTGGGTGAATTCTATATGAACCATATCAGCCACGGGCATAACGGCCAGTTCTTTTCACCGGAAAATGTCTGTGACCTTATGGCAAACATAACCCACAACGGGAAATTCAGGGAACGAATGCTGGACCCTGCATGCGGAAGTGGCCGTATGCTGATGTCATTTGCAAAAATCAACCGGTTTGCAACATTTTACGGAGCCGACAACGATGTAAACTGTGCTAAAATGGCTGTAATAAATCTATGCCTGAATTCCATGTTTGGCGAAATTGCCTGGATGAACAGCCTTACCAACCAGTTCTATGCTGCCTGGGAAATTGCCCCTACCGTAAAAGGCGTTCCGCACATCCGGCAAATAACCAAACAGGAAAGTTTTATCCACCGGAAGCTTTCGGAGGAAAAACAAAAAATCGTTCAGGTTCCGGAACAAAAAAGCTTTCAATTTTAATCCCGAGTTCTCGGGGTTTTTTTTGGTCGTAAATTATAATTTAATGTCGTTTAGTTTAGTAAATTTCGTAATTTATATCTGTTTGACGTTGTCAAAGCCTTTTCCGACTTGTCGGAAAGCTTCGCACGCTGACAAGTCTGCAGTGACTTTAACCTGTCAACGTCCAGCAGTTTCCAAATTTGACAGCGTTAACTAAAAAATAGTCAATGCTAATCCAAAATTGGTGCATTGTTCTAAATCATTTCTTAGTCATATTTGAAAAAAGGGTCCAGCAATAAATAGCTATACCCGCTATTTTTGTTTACACACTTTGTGAAACAGTATTATGAGAATAAATAAGTTCAGAAGTCTTCCATTCCTGTATTGGTTTTAATCTTTTTCACTTTACTTACTTTTTCGTACCTGTCGTTCTCAACCATTTCCCTGTAT
>JBNJGR010000336.1:0-3119 GCA_051747885.1 Bacteroidota bacterium
TCAGTTGTACAGCAACCAGGTTTTTGTCACCGATTCGGTTGAAGGAATTGTTCCTGAATTCCTGACACTTCTGCACGGGGTGCTCGATTCACCGGATATTCCGCTGAATGTTTCACGTTCCTACCTGCAAAGCGATTCGAATGTGAAAAAAATCAGTAACCACATTACCAAAAAAGTGGCCGACCGGCTGAGTGAAATTTTCAAGGAAAACCGCGAAGATTTTGAAAAGAAATGGGATTTTCTGAAAATTTTTATCGAGTACGGAATGTTGACTGATGATAAGTTTTACGACCGTGCCATGAAGTTCTTCCTGTTCAAAAACACCGAAGGAAAATATTTTACTTTCGAAGAATATGAAAAGCTGATTAAAGAGAGCCAAACCGACAAGGATAAAAAAGTGGTTCATCTTTACACCACCAACCAGGAAGAACAGTTCACTTTTGTGGAAGATGCGCGTGCAAAAGGTTACGATGTGCTGATTATGGACGATGTGCTGGCTCCTCACCTGATTAATCGTTTCGAGCAAAAGCAAACCGACACCAGCTTTGTGCGGGTGGATGCCGATGTGGCTGAAAATCTGATTAAGAAAGATGATTCGGAAAAAGAAGAACTTTCCTGGGAAGAAAAGCAGGAGCTTTCACCGGTTTTCCAGGCCGTTGTTCCGGAAAAAAATGATCATACATTTATTGTTGATTTTAAAGATTTGGGCGAAAATGCCAATCCAATGGTGATTACCCGCAGCGAATTTATGCGCCGCATGAAAGACATGAGCGCTGCCCAGGGTGGAATGAACATGTACGGCGATATGCCCGACAGTTTGAATTTGGTAGTAAATACCGGACATCCGCTGGTGAAAAAAGTAATTGAAGCCAAGGATAAAAAACTGAGCGACCAGCTTGAAAAAGTAAACGCTGACATAGCAACCAAAAAAGCGGAAGCTGAAAAACTCGAAAAAGCCAAAGAGGGCAAAAAAGAGGAGGAGGTTCCGCAGGCCGATAAAGAAAAACTGGAGAGCGTTAACAATGAGTTGGCTAAACTCGAAGAGAACAAGCGCAGTAAACTTGCCGATTTTGGTAAGAAAAATAAATTGGCCAAACAGATGGTTGATTTGGCGCTGTTGGCCAACAACATGCTCAAAGGTGCCGATTTGGATAAATTTGTGAGAAGAAGTGTTGAGTTGATAAAATAACGAAGGAAAGAAAAGTGAATTTGTACAACGCCACTTGTGAAAACAGGTGGCGTTTTTTTGTGAAAATTATTATCTTTGATAAAAAGAGCAAAATGGAAACACTTATAATACAAGGCAATTCAGCCTCAAAAGCAAAATTGCTATTGAAACTGGCAAAAGAATTTGATTTTTCCGCAAAAAAGTTGAATTCAGAAGAGATTGAAAACATTGGTATTGCTCTTTCCATTGAAGAAGGAATAAATGAAGGATTGCTCAGTGAGTCAGAAAAAAAGGAATTTCTAAAAAAACTTGTTAAATAATTACGGATGCAAGTTGAAATTAGTCGGAAATTTCAAAAGCAATTATTGAAAATATCTGATAAAAAACTCAGATTAATTGTTTTTAAGATTATTGAGAGTGTTGAGACGGCTGGTAGCATCGGTGAAATTAAGAATGTTAAAAAACTTGTCGGTTTTCGTAATTACTACAGAATTCGCCAGGGAAACTATAGAATCGGAATCAGGGTTGAAAATGATACGGTAATTTTTTCTGCATTTGATCACCGCTCTGATATCTATAAATATTTTCCATAAACATGGCTTTATTCGTCACTTACAAAATTTTGCAAGTATGCGAATCGCTCGGTCAGCTTCCCGTTTTTGGTTATTGAAGCCCTTTCAATAATTTTTTCATTATCATTTTCAAAAAGACTTGGAAATACTTTGTCGATCAGGTTGCGGCCAAAATCCTGCGATGCATCTTTTGGCAATTCGTTGGGTAGGTTGTCAACCGCCTGAACGGTAATGTTTTTTGGCGAAACAAAAGCCGGTTCCACTTTTTTGGTAACCGGATTGTAATCATAAAACGGGTCGATGATAGTGGCGGCGCGTTTGGTGGACGGAATGGAACCTTCGATATCGCAGGTAATGTCTGAAATCACCCGAATTTGGAAATCGTCCCGGCGCATGTCTTCGGCAGTAAAAAGCACCGGCGATTTTGGATCCCAGTATGCGGCAGCAATCAATACATCGGTGGATTTTGTGTAAGGCAGAAATGCATTTTCGTACATTTCAGGATGCCCGAAAAAATGGGTTAAATCGAAAGCAATTCCATCTTTTCGCCTTACGTAATCACCCGCACTGAGTTGAGTGAAAACCGGTTCCTCCGGATTGTCGGTTTGTAAATAATCCTCGGGAGATAGCTGTTTTATTTTTAGATGATTTAAAACTTCGAGGCTGCCTTGCGCCACCCGGCCATCGCCGGTGAGTGCAATTTTTACGGGCGGCATCTCAATTTTATCAAATTGCGCAAACATCTCCTTCAATCCGTCGCATTTATAAGCGGGTTTCAGCCTGAAAATTTCGTTTCGCAGACCATAAGCCCGGATTCCGCTGTAAGCTCCGACCAGCCCTGCAAACCGCCCGAACCCGATGATGCGAAAACCGTATTTGTCGGTCAGCACTTCGTAATCTACCAACTGAATATTTTTTTGAATAACAGTCTGGAGCAATTTCCGGTTGTACTCCTGTTTTTTGATGGTATGCGAAAAGAAAAAATAAATTTTCCCCGGAATCAAATCTTCAGCAGGAACTTCTTTTACTCCAAGTAAAACAGCGCAGTCCGACAAATCTTCCTGCACCGGAATTCCTGCATTTTTATACTCGTCGTCGCTGAAGCAGCGCACCCGGCTTGTTTGTATAACTACGTCCACATTCTGAAATTTTTTCTTTACTTCCATGCATTGTTCCGGTGTTAAAGGCACACGGTTATCGGGCGGGTTTTTCCCTTCGCGAATGATTCCCAGTTTTATCATCTTCTATTGTATTTTGGCAAAAAACTGTTCAAATTGTGCATAAATTACTTCTCACATGTTTAAGGGAATTTTTTATAAGTAGATTCATCTCGTTTTCCAATAAAATGAAACCAAACCGTGTTTTCCTCGAGTGATATA
>JBNJGR010000337.1:0-3111 GCA_051747885.1 Bacteroidota bacterium
GATACAGAAGCATCTTTTTCCGAATCTGACAATCTAAAACTCATTCACGAGCTGGAACTGCATCAGTTAGAACTGGAACTGCAAAATGAAGAACTTACGCTGGAGAAGGAGAGAGCAGAACGTGCCGAAGAAAAATACAGGGAATTATATGATTTTGCCCCTTCAGGATACATGACACTGAATAAGGAAGGCGAAATCATTGATTTGAATATTAGTGCAGTACGTCTTTTATGGAAAAAACGTGCTCATCTTATAAATAGTAGTTTTGGCTTTTTTGTTTCAACGGACAGCCGGGCGGTTTATAATGAGTTTTTGCAAAAGGTATTCAAAAACAAAGCAAAAGAAACCTGCGAACTTGAACTGGAAACAAGCGATGGTTCGAAGAAATACATACTCGTTAACGGTATTATCAGTAAAATTGACGAAAAATGCCTGATGACCCTTACTGACATATCTAAGCGCAAACAAGCCGAAAATGAATTGATAAGCGCCAAAGAAAAAGCAGAAGAGGGCGACAGGCTAAAATCGGCTTTTCTGGCCAATATGAGCCACGAAATCAGGACGCCCATGAATGGCATCCTGGGTTTTACAGAATTGCTAAAAACGTTAAATTTAAATGGAGAAGAGCAGCAAAAATATATCGACATTATCGAGAAAAGTGGCATTCGCATGCTCAATATCCTAAACGATATTATCAGCATTTCCAAAATAGAATCGCAGCAAATTGAAGTTTCCGTTTCAGATACGAATGTAAATGATCAAGTGGAGTATGTCTGTAACTTTTTTAAACTGGAAGCAGAGCAGAAGAAGTTGCATATTTCTTTTAATAATGAACTGCCTTCAGATAAAGCCATCATCCGGACCGATCGGGAGAAAATATATGCCGTGCTCACTAACCTGGTGAAAAATGCCATAAAGTTTACCCAAACCGGCTCCATTGAGCTGGGTTACTCAAAAAAAGGCGGGTTCTTCGAGTTTTATGTTAAAGACAGCGGGCCTGGCATTACAGAAAAACAGAAAAAAGTGATCTTTGAACGGTTCAGGCAGGGCAGCGAATCGCGAACAAGGAACTATGAGGGCGCTGGCCTGGGGCTGTCTATATCAAAAGCCTATGTGGAAATGCTGGGAGGAAAAATCCGGGTGGAAAACAATACCGGTAAAAATGGGAATTCCTCAGGGACCACATTCTTTTTTACAATACCTGCACACCCCGCAAAGAAACTGAATCAAGTACCTCATCCTGCACCACCAGATGAATCATCAATAAAGGAACCCGGAAAACTGAATATATTAATTGCTGAAGACGATAAAGCTTCGGAAATGCTTATCATTAAACTAGTTGAAGGTTTTTCAGGAAAAATTCTAAAAGCTACCAACGGAATTGAAGCGGTTGAAATATGCCGTAATAATCCTGACATCGATTTGGTGCTGATGGATATAGACATGCCCGAAATGGATGGTTATGATGCCACAAGGAAAATCCGTGAATTTAATAAAAAAGTGGTAATCATCTCACAAACCGCCTATGCACTTTCTGGCGACGAAGAGAAGTCAATATCAGCAGGCTGTAATGACTATATCTCCAAACCAGTAAACAGAGTGGAATTAAGAAACAAGGTAAGCAATTGCTTTTCATAAGCAACAATATCATAAAAATGTGTGATTAATGTAACTATTTCCGGAAATTTTGTAAGCGTTTAAGGAATACAGTGAAATACCTTTGTTAAAGTGTAATAATAAAATTGCACCATTTATTTTTATTACCATGAAAAAAATACTATTCACTGTGTCAGCAACAATCCTTTTCACCGGGATGCTTTTTACAAGCTGCAACTC
Source organism: Bacteroidota bacterium (assembly GCA_051747885.1). Lineage (GTDB taxonomy): Bacteria > Bacteroidota > Bacteroidia > Bacteroidales > Prolixibacteraceae > Tangfeifania. The sequence continues at coordinate 1,837 of JBNJGR010000337.1, forward strand.
CCAATCGGAGAAAGTTGAAAATGCCGAAGATAACGTCCTGGACGCAAAAAAAGCAGTTATAAAGGCTGAAAGCGAGTTGAGCCAGACACGTCAGGATTCAATTACTGATTTTCAGCAATTTAAAACAAAATATCAAAATCAAATCAGCGCCAATGAAAAAAGCATTGCCGATTTGAGATCAAACATCGAGGGTGCAATCAAGGAAAACAAAGCAAGCTATGAGAAAAAAGTGGCTGAGTTGGAAGAAAAAAACAACGCCTTGAAAACCAAACTCAACGATTACAATGAAGAAAAAAAGAACCAATGGCAATCATTCAAGACAGAGTTTAAACGCGATATGGATGAATTGGGAGAAGCATTTTCCGCTTTCACGATTAACAGCAATAATTAACACAAAGAAATAATGATGGAATCACGTTCAATTTATTTTTACAACATTGCCAGTGCACCAAAAAGCAGGCTAATGGCAAAAGTTATGAAGGCTCAGATAAAATTATCCTGTGGTTATCGCTTGAAAAATAATATAACCAATGTAAAACCAATCAGGTTAGACGTTTTTCAGGTAATGAACTAAAAGGGAATCTTTTAAATTATAAAAATCCTTCTGGTTAATAATGTTCGGGACAAAAAATACAGCAATTAAAAAATAAAATTATGGGAAATTTACTTTACATCATAGCCTTGATTCTGATTATAGCATGGGCAATCGGAGTTATAGCATACAATTCTGGAGGCCTTATTCATGCATTGCTGATAATTGCAATTATTGCAGTAATACTGAGGCTTATTCAGGGAAAAAGGATTATGTAAAAAATTAAGAAATAAATGACAAGATTGGGACATCTTTTATTGTCCTTGAGTTTTCATAGTTAAGTTTGTTTTAGTTGGTTTTCATAAATGTGGGTAGAATGTAACTGCCCACATTTTTTTATTAAAATCCGTATTGTCAGAAATACATTGTTGATTTTCATACTATTAACCTATGAACTTAGAAACATACGCACTTTTTAACCTGAACTCACCTGTTAAAACTGGAAGCCGTACACCCTTTTAAATGTGTGAAATATGTAACATTATTCAAAAATTATATAACATGCCTCTACTCTTCAGATTTTATTTTTACTATCTATTGTTCATACAATTAGAATAAAACAGGCATCGGAAAAGCGTGATGAATTAATAGCTTTTCCGCCTGCAATGGAATGTTTTTTACAACTGGTAAAGAAGAAAATTATGAATATTTTATTAGCTTATCCCAAGTATCCGGATTCATTC
>JBNJGR010000338.1:0-3108 GCA_051747885.1 Bacteroidota bacterium
AGTAAAAAAAAAGGAAAAACTAAAGAGTGACGGATTGTCAATTGAGAATTAAGCAGTAATTAATAATCACTCCGTAAATGAATAGTTTTAAAGATGGAATTGACACTTCTGTCACTCTTTTAAAAAATATTTTATGGGCAGGAAATTAGTTTTGGCATTTAGCGGTGGTCTCGACACTTCGTTTTGTGTCAAGTATTTAAAAGAAGAAAAAGGTTTTGAAGTTTATACCGCCATTGCAAACACAGGTGGTTTTTCTGATGACGAGTTAAAAACCATTGAAGAAAAAGCATACCGGCTCGGAGCAAAAGAGCACGTAACACTTGATGTTACCGGCGAATACTACGAGAAATGTATTCGCTACATGGTTTACGGCAATGTTTTGCGGAATAATACCTATCCCATTTCAGTAAGTTCAGAACGGGTGTTTCAGGCCATTGCCACCATTGAATACGCCAAAAAAATTGACGCCGGATACATTGCACATGGCAGTACCGGCGCCGGCAACGACCAGGTGCGTTTCGACCTCACTTTTCAGGTGCTGGCGCCCGAAATTGAAATCATTACGCCCATTCGCGATTTGAGCCTGAGCCGCCAGGAGGAAATCGATTTTCTGAAAAAACACGGGGTGGAAGATGATTTTGACAAAATGCAGTATTCCATCAACCAGGGAATTTGGGGAACCAGCGTGGGCGGCAAGGAAACGCTGACTTCCGACAAAGGGTTACCCAACGAAGCTTATCCAAGCCAGTTGGAAGCCGAACAGGAAAAAACAATTGAGTTGGGTTTTGAAAAAGGCGAACTGAAAACCATCGACGGCAAGTTGTTTGCCAACGGTCCCGCCTCCATTCAGGCGCTGGAAGAAATCGCTTCGAAATATGCCATCGGCCGCGATATTCACGTGGGCGATACCATTATTGGCATTAAAGGCCGGGTGGGATTTGAGGCTGCGGCTCCGCTTATCATGATTAAAGCGCACCACCTACTCGAAAAACATACGCTTACCAAATGGCAGGCTTACTGGAAAGAGCAACTGGCCAACTGGTACGGCATGTTTTTGCACGAGGCAATGTACCAGGAACCAGTAATGCGGAATATTGAAACGTTCCTTGAAGCTACCCAGGAAAATGTGACCGGGAAAGTGTTTGTGAAACTGTTACCTTACCGTTTTGAACTACAGGGGATTGAATCTGAACACGACCTGATGAAATCCGGCTTCGGCGATTATGGTGAAACGGTGAACGAATGGTCGGCCGACGATGTGAAAGGTTTTACGAAAATTCTGGCCAACTCGTTGAAAATTTACCACAAGGTCAACAACAAAATCTGATAAATGATTAATGTTGGAATCATAGGAGGTGCAGGTTATACGGCAGGTGAGTTGCTGCGGATTTTGCTTTACCATCCGCAAGCGCAAATTATTTTTGTGCAAAGCTCGAGCAATGCCGGCAACTTGGTTTCCGATGTGCATGTTGATTTACTTGGCGATACAGATTTGACGTTCACAGTTGCTCTTCCGTTAAACGATGTGGATGTGATTTTTCTTTGCATGGGACATGGAAAATCGAAAGAGTTCATTGAAAAAAATGAATTTCCAAATAGGTTAAAAGTAGTGGATTTGAGCCACGATTTCCGGCTCAAACGGGAAGGTAATGAATTTATTTACGGATTGCCCGAACTGAACCGCGAGGAGATTAAAACAGCAAAAAAAATTGCCAATCCCGGTTGTTTTGCTACCGGAATTCAACTGGCTTTGCTTCCTCTTGCCGCTGAAAATTTATTGGTTGACGAAGTACATGTTCAGGCCATAACCGGTTCCACCGGAGCCGGCCAAAAGCCTACTGATACTTCGCATTTCAGCTGGCGAAACAGCAACCTTTCGGCCTATAAAATTTTTGAACATCAACACCAGGGTGAAATTTTGCAAAGCCTCGGCCAGTTGCAGCCCGGATTTTCAGAAGGATTTAATTTTGTCCCCATTCGCGGCAACCACACCCGCGGAATTTTTGTCTCGGCCTACACCAAATTTGAAGGCACGCTGGAAGAAGCAAAGGAATTATACCGGAATTTTTACCAAGACCATCCGTTTGTGGTTTTAGCTGAAAATAATCCATCGCTGAAACAGGTGGTGAACACCAACAAAGCAATTATTTATTTGGAAAAACATAATGATAAACTGGTGATAATCAGCCTGACCGATAACCTCATAAAAGGCGCTTCGGGCCAGGCGGTGCAAAATATGAATTTGATGTTTGGTTTAGATGAAAAAGCCGGATTGAATCTGAAACCAGTCGCATTTTAAGGAAAATTGCCACAGATTCACAGATTTGTAAACCTGTGGCGATAATTTAAAAACAAAATAAATATGAAGATTGAATTTGCTGATACTTAATTCCGACTTCGGTCTTCGGTCTTCCAACTTCTTTAGATTATGAAACTTTTTGACGTATATCCTCTTTTTAATATCACTCCCGTAAAAGCTGAGGGGTGTTATGTTTGGGATTCCGAAGGAAATAAATATCTCGATTTGTATGGTGGCCATGCCGTTATTTCAATCGGGCACAGCCACCCGCGCTATGTTTCGTTCATTTCTGAGCAGATTAAAAAAATAGGTTTTTACAGCAACTCCATTCAAAACCCACTGCAGCAGGAACTGGCCTATAAACTGGGCAAAATTTCCGGTTACAACGATTACCAGCTTTTTTTATGCAACTCAGGTGCAGAAGCCAACGAGAATGCCATCAAACTGGCGTCGTTTGTTACCGGCAGGAAAAAATTCATTAGCTATCAAAAAGCATTTCACGGGCGCACCTCGGCTGCCGTGGCTTTAACCGACAACCCAAAAATTACTGCTCCTGTAAATGAAACAGAAAATGCAGTTATTCTGCCGCTGAACGATTTGGAAGCGACCGAAAAAGTTCTGAAAACTGGTGAGGTTGCAGGAGTTATTATCGAAGGCATCCAGGGAATTGGCGGGGTTAATATTCCGGATAAAAGTTTTATGGAAGGGTTGGCCGAACTGACCCGTAAATACGGGACACTTTTTATAATCGATGAAATTCAGTCGGGTTACGGGCGCAGCGGACGTTTTTTTGCCCACCAGTACACTTC
>JBNJGR010000339.1:0-3106 GCA_051747885.1 Bacteroidota bacterium
CTTGCCGCCCTGGAAGCCGAGAGCGACCGGAATTACAACCAGGCCGTTTCGCGAGGTGACAGTCTTTTCAATCTCGAAGAATACGAACCTTCACGCACTGCTTACCAGTCGGCGCTGGAAGTAAAACCCGATGAAACCTATCCGCAGCAGCGCATCGATGAAATTGGAAATATCCTGGTTCAACTTGCCAGTACACAGGAAGCCTACGATGCAGCTATTGCCCGTGCCGACCGCGATTTTACAAATCGCAATCTTGATCAGGCCAAATCTTCTTATGAAGAAGCTTTGGAAATAAAACCAGAAGGAAATTATCCTCAGGAGCGCATCGCAACAATAAATAAAATGCTTCAGCAACAGGAGCTGGATGAAATGTATCGCAAGATTATTCTGGCCGCCGACGGATTTTTTGAATCTGAATCGTACCAGGATGCCAGGCAGGAATACGAAAGTGCACTGGAACTGAAGCCGGATGAAAGTTATCCGAAAAGTCAGATTGTGAAAATTGAAAATCTGCTGCGACAGGAAGATGCACGAATTCGTGCAGAACAGCAGGCTGAAGCCGATATGGAAAGGAGGAGGGAACAACTGGCCGAACGGCAATCTGAAATAGAGGAACAGGAAATAGTGAGCGAAGCCGGGTTGAACCAGCTTTATGATGAATATATCGCTTTGGGCGATGATTATTTTGACAGTGAACGTTACAACGTGTCCCGTGCCTGGTACTACAAAGCACTGGATGTGAAACCCGAAGAACCTTATCCCTCTCAACGGATTGATGAAATCAATAGAATAATCAGCAGTTTGCTGATGAGCCAGCGTGACCGCGATTACCAGCAGTTTATTAATCTTGCCGATTCCACCTTGCGCGAAAATCAATTGGCTGTGGCACGTGGATGGTACAACCGGGCACTGTCAGTAAAATCAAATGAAAGGTATCCGTTAAATCAGCTGCAGGAAATCCAGAATCGTGTGGAAGAACGGCTGGCCGGTCAGTCGGGTGAAATTTTTGAAAGCCATGTTCAAAAAGGGAATGAAGCTTTTGAAAATGAGAATTACAATGTTGCGCGGTTTTGGTTTAAAAAAGCTCTTGAATTGAGGCCCAATGACGAGGAGGCAAACGAGAAATTGCAGGAAATTGAGGAAATACTGAAATAATCTCAACTTTTTTCTCTGACTAAAAAAGTTTCAGCCGTTTTTATATCTACAATTTTTGCACAAACGATTGTGCAACTCAAATAAAATTTGGATATTTATGGGCTGAATAATGGAAAAGAAGGTAAACAATATCAAAGAACTGGCCGATAAGCTGAAACTTTCTCCCACCACTGTTTCCCGTGTTTTAAACGGAAAATCAAAAAAGTTTCGTATCAGTCAGAATACCAGTCAAAAAGTACTGGATGCCGCCCGGAAATATCACTATTCGCCCAACCGAATTGCACGTAGTCTTAAAATGGAAAAAACTGAAACCATAGGGCTGATCATTCCCGACATTGCCAATCCCTATTTTAGTTCCATTGCCAAAACAATTGAGGTGGAGGCGCACAACAACGGGTATTCTATTATTCTTTGCGACAGTCTGGACGACGAGGTTACCGAAGCAGAATTATTGCAGTTGCTTGCCGGACGGAAAGTGGATGGGATTATTATTGCTCCCACCGGAAAAAGCAGCAGCCACGTTACAGAAATTCAGCGACTGGGAATTCCGGTTATGGTAATCGATAGGTATTTGCCCGATACTGAACTTCCGTTTGTAACAACCGATAACCACATGGGGGCTTTGCTGGCCACAGAACATTTTATTGAAACGGGGCACCGTAATATTGCCTGCATTCAGGGAATAAACGGTATTTCTGCCAATTCGGAACGGGTGGCTGGATACCGCGATGCATTGCGAAAGCATAGAATTCCGGTAAATGAATCAATGATTTTGGGAACCGATTTTGGCGAGGAGAACGGATACATTCAAACCAAAAAACTGCTGGACTTACCAAAATGTCCCACCGCTATTTTTGCCCTGAGCAATCTGATTTCACTCGGAACGCTGCGTGCGTTAAAAGAGGAAGGTTTGAAAGTACCTGAAGACGTTTCCATTATTTCATTCGACGAGCAACCCTATTCCGCTTTTCTGGCCTGCCCCATGACAACCGTGGAACAGCCCCGTGAAGAAATCGGCAGGTTGGCTTTTAATTTCCTGTTGAAAACAGTTGACGATGGTAGGACAGTAGATCCTGTCAGCTTTATGCTTCAGCCGCGTCTGATTTACCGTGAATCCGTAAAAAAAATCTTAAATTAAAACCAAAAATGAAACGAGCATGTAAAATATTTACACCCAAGAGAATGATTAAAATACATGCGAGTTCCATACTATACCTTTAGAAATAAACAATTTTAATAGTATGAAAAAACGAACCAGTTTGTTATTGACTTTGCTACTCCCTTTACTTTTGAATGCGCAAATTTTAATGGTGAGCAACAACAGTGATTACCTTGAGAAAAACGATGGAGAGCCTTTTTTATGGATTGGCGATACTGCCTGGGAGCTTTTTCATAAGCTTAATCGCGAGGATGCAACAATGTATTTGAAAAATCGTGCAGAAAAAGGATTTTCGGTGATTCAGGCTGTGGTTCTTGCTGAACAGGATGGACTGAACAGACCTAACGCTTACGGCGAAATTCCGTTAATTGAAAAAGATCCCACCCACCCCAATGAAAAGTACTTTGAACATGTGGATTTTATCGTGAACGAGGCAGAAAAACTTGGGCTTGTTGTGGGCATGCTTCCCACATGGGGCGATAAAGTGACTCCGTCTGGCGGTGGAGGCCCGGTAATTTTTAACGAACAGAATGCATTTGTATTTGGTGAATTTCTGGGAAAACGCTATAAAAACAAACCCATCGTATGGATTCTTGGTGGCGACCGCGAAGTGGCCAATGACCAGGAAAAGCAGGTTTGGCGGGCAATGGCCAATGGCCTTAAAAAGGGCGATGGAGGGAATCACCTGATTACTTATCATCCGAGAGGCGCCCAATCATCCCATGAGAAACTTCATAATGAAGCATGGCTTGATTTCAACACCTACCAAAGTGGTCATTCATACCATTATAT
>JBNJGR010000340.1:0-3104 GCA_051747885.1 Bacteroidota bacterium
TTCATTTATTTCCAGTTCCGAACGGTCGATGGTTAGTAAATGCAGGCCGGGCTGTACCGTTTCAAAACTGTACCTCCCGTTTTTGTCGGTTATGGTGGTATTGTTCAAAAGCCGGAGCACAATTCCGTCCACGGGGTCTCCGGCATCGTTAGTAATTTGCCCTTTTAGGTCGCCCGCTTTTATAATTTGCTTTACAGGAACCCCCAGTTTATATGTGTAGGTAGCCGAAAGAAAAAATTCCGGATTGTCAACTTCTCTTCTGAAAAGCGTGTAATAACCTCTGAAGGCAAAGGAATGATTTTTCAGGAAGTTATAATCGAGATGCAGTTGCATCAGGTTTCGGTTGCGGTAATAATCTTCAATGTTGTATGCATTCTGAAGATGAAAGTTGGCTTTCAGGTTTTTAAACAGCTGGCTGCTGGCTGAAAAACCAGCTGTTACATTTCGCTGCTCGCTCGAAACAAAGCTGTTTATATTGGAGTAGCTTCCGAAAATCCGGAGTGCATTATTCGAATTAAACCGGTACCCAAGGTTGGCCGTCCCCCTGTAAGTGTTCTGGCTGTTTTGGTTTTCGTCCAGCAAAAAATTGGTGGTTTCACCGTATTCACCTAAAATAGAATACTCAAAGCGGTTTAGTTTTTGCCTGAACTGCGAATTCACTGAACGCGTTTTGTAATGAAATTTATTGAGGGCCAGCCGGTCTTTTCGCTCATATTCCCGCAGGTAAATTTTCAGGTACGAACGAGAGGCAATATTATAGTTCAAAAAAGTTTGCAGCGATTTTGAATAAGGTGCCGTTACGAAAAAAGTATCCAGCTCGGCATTGGAAAAATCCTGCCGCGCATAAACACCAATATTTATTTTTTGCGATAGCTGGGCTGAAAACGACCCGGAATAGAAGGTGGAATTATTGTAATATCCCGGATAATTTTTCCCCGTGTAAAAATAATTTCCTGCCGCCCTGAAAATGTAAAACTGAGTATTGAGGTTGGCCCTGAAGGCATTGTCGGCCTGCCCGCCGAAAAATCCGCGCGAAGCTTCCAAATCAATTGTTGTTTTTTCGAAAGGCTGAAAAGCTGTGTTAATACTCACCAGTGAGGTCAGGTCGTCAGTGCCGGTGGTGTTTTTTCGTACATAAAAAACGCTAACCTTATTGTTTCTGTCTTTTTCGTATTGGGAATAAAAAGCCGATTCATTTTCAATTCCCTGATAAAAACGGGGCTTTACATACAAAAAACCGAAAGCCAGCCCATTATTAAAAGTGACTTTAGTTTCAGCGCCAAGTCCAAAACGCGAGGATTCGGTCAGCGGTGTAAAGCTGTAGGATTGCTCCCCTAAAGTTATTTCAAGGTTTTTGTTTTCGTAAGATATGTAATATTGATCGTAGAGTCCCAGGAAGCTCAGATTCGAGCTGTTGGGGCCGCGTGCCAAAAATTCCAGTTTATGCTTACCCTGTGGACCGAGCGATCCGTTCCCCGATAATTCAAACTGATAAGCCGACTGATACGTTTCATCCTGATTCGTTGCCAGGTAGGTGGCAGATGCCGTTACAGGATAACGAAAAAAGAGATCTTTTTTGGCGTTTTTTACGGGAAAAATCATCACCGATTGCGAAATGCTCTCCTGCACCTGCCCCGAAATCAGTGTGCGCACCGTGCAGAATTGCTTTTTGGTATTTGTCAGTTCCCCCGAGGTTTCCATGTAAACTGTAATCTCTTTCGATTCACCCGGGGAAAGGCTGATTTCAGGGCTGCCTTCAACATCGCACCGGGTAGTTTCCATGAATATATTTTTTTCAGTATTTCCCTGGTTTGTCAGTAAATAGCGCGATTTGTAAGTTTCTCCTGCCAGAACATGTTCTGGGGATTCAATCAGCTGAAGCGATATTTTTTCAATTTCGTTCACCTTGATACTGGTTTGACTGCTGGTTAATGTTTCTCCTGACTCCGCATTGGTAACCGAAACAATGAAATCATACTGACCAACAGGGTGGCCTGATGGAATTTGGATACTGACCACTAAAAATTTTTTCTCCGCTGGTTTTAGGACTGATTGTTCAACCCGGGTTACCATACTCCACGTTTCCGGTTTTGAAATTTCTGTGTTTATGCGAATGGAGTCTTCTGTTTGGTTCCGGATAAAAAACGGGATGTTTATAATTTCATCGGGCAGGGTTGTGGCTTCTTTATTTATGAATTGAATTGTAGCAGGGGCCGGGAGCTGACTTTTTGCCTCCTGTCCCAAAATGAAAATCAGAAATCCTATTGCCCAAACCCTTTTCAGCATTATTCAATTTCAAGCGTTATGTTGGTGCCATACAAGCGATCTTCGCCGCAATCGGCCACTAAAACGCCATTGTAATTTCCGGGTTTTATACCTTCCAGTACCAGGGTTGACATAACCGAAGTTCCGGGGAAGGCTTTTCGGGGATCCGATTTTATGACACCCACTGTATTTCCTGAATCATCGAACAACTCCAGGTTCATTTCGGGCCTTAAAATACGTTCGCCTGTGTTTTCAACAGCTACATGCAGTACATTGTCTTCATTCTGCTGTGCCAGTTCCAGCCCCAAAAACTGAAGGTCGCTTGCACCGGTATTCCCAATATTGGAGATTACCTGAACGGCGTAGCGAATGGCAGTATTGATACGCACGCCCGACTCAATCTGCGATGTGTCGGGCGGGGTGATTCCCTCCACCATAATCACGCTCCAGTAGGTTCCGCGCAGGGAGTCGTTCTCCGGAATGGTTACCTCAAAATTGATGGTCGCAACTTCGCTTGAATCGAGGGTGAGCAACTCCGGGGTGTACGAAATCCAGCCGGCATTGGAGCGTGCCATGGTTCCTGCCGGATCGTGCTTGCTTTCGCCGGTGAACGAAAACCAGTAATCGCGCTGATAAATGCGAACACTCCGGTTATTTTTCCCTGTGTTCTGAATCTGTATGGATCCGCGGTACGTTTCTCCCGGCTGTGCCCGGTTTTCGTGGGTTAGCCCGTTTAAAACCACAATGTTTGCAGTGGCGAATAATGTGCTGAAAAACAGCACAAAAATCAAGGTAATCAGCTTTTTAATGGCACTGTTAATATTCATTTTGAGTTTTTT
>JBNJGR010000341.1:0-3101 GCA_051747885.1 Bacteroidota bacterium
TATTGGAGGAAGGAGGAGTTTCATTCGTCAATAATTTCTTTTTTAAAATCAACATTTTTATGGAGGATTTAAAAAAGAATAATTTCATTCATGATGAGCTAAAAGAAAGAAAAATTATTTCTCAGTTTTCGGTTTTAATAGCAATGTCATGTGAAGATTTTTTCAATCGTGTAAGAAAAGGTATAAAAGCGAATGGCAGAAATGACTTGGATTACACAGATGGAATATTAAGTACTATTATAGAAGTTTCTAAAAAAATAAAAGAAGAAAATTATTATTATCGTGACCAAAACAGAATTTTAAAAATAATTGAAAATTCAATTATGTCTGAATAATATTTTCTGTGCTTCTTACTTCCCTCTTCTCTTCCAATCTTTATCCCATGCCACGGAAACCTGAATTAGATAAATACCATGATGTGCTTTTAAAGAATTTTGATAAAATTAAGAATTACACATTTATTAAGAGAGAGAGAGCCAGCAAATTTTTTTAAATAAATTCTAAATCGGTTTCAGCAATGAAAAAAAGCCGCAGGGGATTACAAAATCCCCCCTGCGGCTTTCTCAAAATAAGATTTTTACAATTCCTGTTTGCCCAGTTCCGCAGGATTTTCTTCCGGAGTAATCGCTTTCATTCGGAATGAATAGCTGTATTCATCTTCGGTGAGGCGGTACTGGTCATGCGTCCAGGCGCCCCAGCTGTTGTCGCCGCCCAATCCCATTTGTTTGTAATCGACATTTACCGAAGTGAGGTCGCGTGGTTTTACATCGGTGGTGTGGCGGTTAACAACGCGCACACCTTCCACCTGGCGTCCGTCGGAACGTTCCGGCGACTCGAAATCTTCCAGCAGGTTGTGGTGCGCACTCACGTTAATCAGCGGCATTCCCTGGAAGAAAAGTCCGTATCCATCCTGGTCGGTAATTGCAGCCCAGCGCACATCGGTTTTGTTGCCGTTCTCCTGCGGGCGGAGATATGCCCAGTACTGCTCGGCCACGCTGCCTTCGTACAATCCAACAAACGCACTGGTTTTGCGGTCCCAATAGCTTTCGTGCGGGCCACGGCCCAGCCAGGTCATCTGGTCGTATCTGCGTGGCATAATCAGGTTCATTCCCATGCGAACAATTTCAGGGAGATCATCCTGTGTCATTTTAAAATGATTTTCAACCACAATATCTCCCGAACCGTAAACAGAGTATGTTGACTGATAGTCAGCAATTTCCTCGCCTTCGTTATTTGTCAGGTTGAAATTGTAAGCTACTTCTGCAATACTTCCGGATTTTTTACTTACGCTCACACTTTCCACTTTCCTGTTTTCGCCGGCTTTTCGCCAAACCCGACTGCGATTGTGCAGGTTATTTCCAAAATCATTATCGATTGGTGCGCGCCAGAAATTGGGCACCGGACCGGTTTGCAGAAATTCGTTTTCGCCTTTTTTGTAGCTGGTGATTAAACCTGAATTTTTGTCGAATGTTATGCTGAAATCCTCTCCTGAAATCACCACCTCGTTATCATTTTCAGCAGTTGTCAGCTCAGGCATGCCCGACACAGCAATTTGCTCAGCTGGGGCAGAATAGGACAGTTTAAATTGTTCGGCAGCCAGTTCGGTGGCGGCAGGAACCAATCCGTCATCTTCTTTCAGGCTGGCTGAAATGTTTAGGAAATATTCCACTCCGGCTTCCGGTTGGAGCGAAACATCAACGGTAACATTTTCCGATTCGCCGGGAGCAAGGTTGAAATTTTCCAGTGTTCCTGAATTTACGGTTTCCCCGTTGCCGGTAACTGTCCAGTTAAAATTGAAATCGGAAAGGTTGCGGAAGGCATATTTATTTTTTATGCTGATGATTCCACTGTTTAAATTAACAGGTTCAAAACCAATATGCTGGTACACTTTTTTTACTTCCTGAAGTGCTGGCTGAGCCTTTCTGTCTGGATCAACCAGGCCGTTAAGGCAGAAATTTCCGTCGGAAGGAACATCCTCCGGGCCGAAGTCGCCGCCATAAGCAAAAAACTCTTCACCTTCTTCGTTGGTTGTCAGCAGTCCCTGGTCCACCCAGTCCCAAATGAAACCACCCTGCAACACATCGTATTTTTCAATCACATCCCAGTAATCCTGCAGGTTACCCACACTGTTACCCATTGCGTGTGCATACTCACACTGAATGAGCGGTTTGTCAGGATTGCCCTGGGCGTACTGTTCCATTCGGTCGATGCGCATGTACATGGGGCAGTTAATATCGGTGTTTTCGCCGCCGTGAGCCTGTTCGTACTGCACCGGCCGTGTTGAGTCGGCCATTTTCAGGTAATTGTAGGTAGCCATAAAATTCACGCCATTGCCGGCTTCGTTACCCAGCGACCAGGTGACAATACTTGGCTGGTTTTTGTCGCGTTCGTACATGTTTTTGGTGCGGTAAAGATGCGCCTGCTTCCAGGTTTCGTCTTTTGCCAGCGATTCGTCGCCGTAACCCATTCCGTGCGATTCAATATTGGCTTCGTCAATGACGTAAAGCCCGTATTCGTTGCAGAGTTCGTACCAGAGTTCCGGTTGCGGGTAATGCGAGGTTCGCACTGCATTCAGGTTATGCGATTTCATCACCTCGATGTCTTTCAGCATGGTTTCTTTATCAACCACATGGCCGTTAACCGGGTGATGTTCATGTAAATTGGCACCTTTCATATAAACATACTGACCATTTACAAGAAGCATTGCATCTTTGATTTCTATGGTTCTGAAACCTACATCCTGCCTGATAACCTCCACAATTTCGTCATTGTTTTTCAGCGTAATAATCAGCTCGTAAAGGTTGGGAATTTCTGCCGACCATATTTTTGCTTCGGGTATTTCTTCTTCAAATTGAATGTTTTGTTTTCCGTTGCTGACATTTTCTGAAAAAGCTGCCACTTCGTTACCATTGTCGTAAAGTACAGCCTCAATCTGCGTTGAACCGGCACTTTCTTCTTCGCTTGCGACATCAATGCTGAGTGAGAACTGGCCGTTGGTGTAGGTTTCGTCAAGCCCGGAGAGAACTTTAAAGTCTTTAATTTGCTGTGGATTGCGGGCCAAAAGGTAAATGTCGCGGGTGATTCCGCTAATTCGCCAAAAG
>JBNJGR010000342.1:0-3094 GCA_051747885.1 Bacteroidota bacterium
CTGGATAACCGGAAAGCATACATTTCGATTTACAAAAAACTGACTTCCCACGATAAGCACCTGGCCCGCAGATACGATAACATGTCGGGGTCAAAATACCTGATGATTATTTCCGGGCAGGTGGCCGAGGGGATTATTTCACCTGATGAGTTGAGTGAACTGGACGACCAGGCTCGGCAGGTTATTCAAAACTGGCTGGATGTAATAAAATAGATTCGATAAAAATGAATGAAAATGCAAGAAAGTTTTAAACTCATATTTTTTTTGTTGTTCGTTGCTTCTAATAGTGTTAGTGCGCAATCAATATCAAACAGTACCGAAGGCTGGTTCCCGTTTACACCTGAAAATGATCATAATGCCGGGGTAATTTCGATGAACGACTGGCTGGATGCTCCGGCCGGAAAGCATGGATTCGTTCAGATAAAAGATGAACACCTGGTGTTTGAAAATGGTGAGCAGGTGAAATTCTGGGGAACAAATATTTGCAGCCGGTTGCCTTATGTTGGAGCTGAGGATGCCGATAAATTTGCTGCATTTCTTGCCAAATACGGGGTGAATGCCGTTCGGTTTCACAAGTTTTCGTGGTATGCCTATCACAACAACAAATCCACCGAATTCGACCCGGAGAAATTTGAGCGGTTTGATTATTTTCAGGCCCGGTTGCGCGAAAAGGGGATTTATTACGGCTGGTCGCACATTTACGGCCACCGGGTAATGCCGGGCGACAGCAGTAAGCTGGTGGCTTATTCCGAAATCAAAAACCTGGATTATCCGTGGTCACATTTAAATGGCTCAACGGCAAGCCTGGTGAATTTTGCTCCTGATTTGCAGGAATTGAGCATTCAATTGACGGTGAATATGCTGAACCATGTCAACCCGCACACCGGCTTACGTTATGCCGATGACCCGGCGCTGGCGTTTATTGAATTTCAAAATGAAGACAACATCTTCTGGAGCGCCATCGAAAGCTCGCTGGAGCAGGCGCCCACTTACCGGGCGATGTTGAACAGGCAGTTTTCGCAATGGCTGAAGAAAAAGTACGGAAATCAGCAGGCTTTGGAAAAAGCATGGGGAAAAGAAAATATTCCTGAAAACGAGTCGCTTGAAAAGGAAAATATTTTTCCGCAGCCAAGTCATGGATTATTCAGTCACGAATATGAAACAGCAATACAGGGAAATCGCACGATGGCCACGCACATTCTCGATAAAATGCGCTTTTTGTATGAAACACAAATGGATTTCTACAAAAAATTCGAAAAAGCAATTCGTGAAACCGGCTACAAAGGAGTTCTGGTTGGTTCGTGCTGGCAGGCAGGTTCAGGTTTGGCTCACTTTTACAACCTGAGGGCTGATTATGAAGTGGGAATGATTGACCGCCACAACTATTTTGGCGGCGGCGCAGGTGGGCACCGGCTGGCCGAAGGACCGGTGAAAAATGAAAGCATGCTGAAATCTCCCGGAAGCGGTTTGCTAAGCACAGGTTTGCAACAGGTGAAAGACCGCCCGTTTTCATTTTCCGAATGGATGAGTTTGGTTCCCAATGAATGGACCGCAGAATCGGCCCCGATAATTTCCGTTTACGGAATGGGATTGCAGGGCTGGGATGCTTCTTTTTCATTTGCAACCGATATCCCGCGATTTTCCCGGTTGCTGGAATCGGAAAGGCATGGAGTTTATAACGCCACAAGTCCGTTACATTTTGGTTTGTACCCGGTTCTGGCCCGGATGATTTACCGGAACGATGTTGCAGAAAGTCCGGTAATCGCCACGCGAAATGTTCATATTCCTTCATTCAAGGAAGGGAAACTGGGTTTCAACGAGCTGGTGAAACAAGGATATGACAATAAAAATTTTACCGGAACAGTTACTCCCGAAATGCTGGCAATTGGAAAATTTCCGGTTGATTTTACCGAAAATTTTGAGGAAACTATTATTCCTGCAATGACGGATCTCTGGAATAAGGAATCTCAAATTATAACATCGGAAACAGGGGAGTTAAACTGGCATTACGGAGATAATCCCTTTTTTACGGTAAATACAGATGCTACCAAAGCAGTGGTTGGGTTTGCTCAAAACAAGAAGGTTGAACTGGGCGACTGGCAGATTGAAACCGAAAATCCGTTTGCTGTAATTTTTGTTACCGATCTTTCAAAAAAAGGAGATTTATCAAAAGCTGAAAAAATTCTCGTAACTGCGGTGGCACGCGGAAGAAACACCGGTATGGAGTACGAATATTCCGGTAATGAAACTGTTTTAACGAACACAGGAGAAATGCCGCTGTTGCTTGAGCCGGTTATTGCAAAAATTGCGTCAAAAAACCTCGATAACTATGAAGTCAGGGTTTTGGATCAGGATGGAAGATTGACACAAAATTCAATACCTGTAAATGATGGGGTTTTAAAAATTGACGGCGAAAGAGATAGGACCCTCTACTATTTGATTATCAAGAAATAGTCTAAATTACAAGAACAAAATACACCTTTGGGGCTTCACTGTTTTCTCTTAATCATTTTTAGCTATTTTCGTCAGAAAAGGTATGCTTCCGGATGTTGGCAAACTCACACTTATAATTTTTGTTTCAGGGGAAGTACCCGCCGAAGTTGTTTTTGTTAGAACTAAAACCAGAAAAAATGAATTGGAAAAAACTAATCATCACCCTTTTTCGCGTGGCCATTGGCTGGCATTTTTTGTACGAAGGACTGTCAAAATTATGGATTGAAAACTGGTCGGCTGCCGGCTACCTCGCCAATGCAACCGGGCCTTTTGCCGGACTTTATCACTGGATGGCTTCCTCCGAAGCATTGATGAGCATAATCGATCCTGTAAATATAGCTGCCCTGATTTTAATTGGGCTGACACTTTTCCTTGGCATTGGCATCCGGATTTCCGCCATCTCGGGGGTGGCACTGCTGTTGCTTTATTATTTTGCATATCCTCCTTTTGGCGGTTTGAATATGGGAGCAACTGAAGGAAATATTTTCATCGTAAACAGAAATCTGATTGAGGCGCTGGCATTGATTACCCTTTTCTTTTTAAAGGAAAAAGGTTATGGAATTTATGCACTGCCATATTTTCTTCCGAAAAAGAAAACCGG
>JBNJGR010000343.1:0-3093 GCA_051747885.1 Bacteroidota bacterium
TTTAGGGGTAAAAACAGATTGAAAAACTTAAAGACAATATCATGAGTATTAGTGATAAAGTATCGATGTTTTACAATGCCAAACCTCACATTTTTGAAAAGGCAAAAATGTTGAGAAAAAATATGACAGAAGCAGAATTAAGTTTATGGGAAAAGCTTAAAGGTAAAAAGATGCTGGGATTGAGATTTCGACCACAACACCCGATTGATATTTTTATTGCTGACTTTTATTGCCACCCATTAAAATTGGTAATTGAAATTGATGGAGGAATTCATAAGTCAAGAGACCAAAAAGAATATGATTTTGGTCGTGAAGGGGAATTGGAAAATTGGGGAATAAAAGTAATACGTTTTACCAATGAAGATGTTGAAAATGAAATGAGTCGTGTTTTAGAAGATATAGAACAAATTTGCTTAAATCGTGAATCGGAGCTTCCTCAAAGTCCCCTTCAGGGGATTTAGGGGTGGTTTAATATGAAAACCAATATTTTGTAAACAATAAATAAATATATCATGATACTCCGCTTCGTCATTCGAAACCTGAAAAAACACCCCTTCCTGAATTTTATAAAAGTGTTGGGACTGGCTTTGGCTTTAACAGGAATTGTGTTCATTTCGCTTTTCCTGAAAAATGAATTGACATACGATACCTGGCACAAAAAAGCTGATCGGATTTACAGGTTTACTGTTACCAATCCGACGTTTTTGGCCGACAGCCATTTTGCGCGTTTTTATGATTCCGGGCAAATTCCGCAAATGACCGACTATTTCTCTGAGATTGAAAACTATACCCGGCTGGCACCGGTACGGGAAAGTATTCTGTTGCACGAACAGAGATATTACAATGTGAACCAGGCTTTTATTTGCGACAGCACCTTTTTTGAATTATTTGATGCCGAACTGGTTGTCGGAAACCGAAAAACGATTCTCGATGATCCCGCTGTCATGGTTGCTTCTTCGTCGTTTGCAAAAAAAGTTTTTGGAGATTCCAACCCGGTCGGGCAAATAATGTCGATTCCTCCCGGTCAGTTTAACGGCGAAAAACTGGATTTCACCATCAAAGGCGTAATGCATGATTTTCCGCAAAACAGTCATTTTCACCCCGATTTTATCGCCACTCCTGTTGAGGGTGATATTCAGGGCTGGGCCTGGAGTTACCTGCTTTTAGCGGAAAACGCAAATGCTGAAAATATAACCAACCAATATCCGCAGTTTCTGGCAGCGAACTCGGAGCAAACCATTGAAGAAATCCAGACAAAAGCGCACCTGCAAAAAATCACCGATATCCATTTACACTCCAAAAAACTGCGCGAAATTGAAACTAACGGTAACATCACCAATATTTATGTACTCGCTATTGCCGCGCTTATTTTACTGCTGATTTCGATGAGCAATTATGCAAGCCTCAATCTCGGGATGATGGGTTTCAGCAGCAAGTTTATGGCCGTAAACCGGGTTCTGGGATCTTCGAGAAATACCAACCTGAAGTTTTTCCTTGCTGAAAGTTTAATCATGGTTGTTCTTTCCGTCATTCTTTTTACAGTAATCTCTATTCCGGTTCAGTCCGTCATTAAAAGCCGGTTCAACATCAATCTCCTCGAGGGGAATTTTTTATTAGCTGCATTCATAATTTTTCTTTTTAGCCTGCTGGGAATTTTCTCCGGAATTCAGCCGGTGCTCAAACAAAAACTTGGCAGAACAGGAGCTGGGTCCAATCGGTTCGGGGCGCTGAAAACGAAAGGTATTGCGGTAAACAAAGGCATCGTTGTTTTTCAGTACACTTTCGCCATTATTTTAATTGCCGCTGTGCTGGTAATTTCGCGTCAAACCAATTTTGCATTGAACCAGTCGATGGGTGTGCAGCAAGACAATGTCATCTGTTTTGAATCGGTTCATGGCGACATTCAGCAAAAGTTTGAGGTTTTTAAATCGGAACTGCTAAAATACAACAGCATCCAGTCTGTTTCGGGAATGCTTGACCCTCCGGGCGGAGAGGCAAATGACATGTTCCCATTTGAATTGGAAGGATATCAGCAGGAAGAATCCTCCGAAGAAAGATTGGGCGTATTTCCGTGCGATTATTCTTTTGCTGATTTGTTCAATCTTCAGTTTTTAAGCGGAGCCAATTTCACGGAAAAAAATGAGGACAACGAAGGTTCTGGTGAATACATTATTAACGAGGCTGCCCTGCATCAACTAAATTACTCCGATCCGGATTCAATTGTTGGGAAACAGTTTCAACTAATTTCACCGGTTCAGGGAATCGAAATCCCGAAGGGCAGAATAATTGGCGTAGTGAAGGATTTCCACCTATCGAGCATTAAAAAGAAAGTGCGGCCTTTGGTTTTCTTTAAACGAAAAGATCTGTGGCTCATTAATTTTGTGGTTTCGTATAAAGCGGGAATGCGGGCTGAGGCAATTAACGACATTCAAACGGTGTGGAACGAATTGTTCCCGGCTTATCCGTTCAGCTACGAACATGTCGGTTCAATTTACCGGCAGGTGTATAAAACCGAAATTCTGCAGGCCCGGCTTTTGTCAATATTTACCTTGCTATCAGTGTTTATTTGTTCGATGGGATTACTGGGCCTCTCGTTGTTAATCAGTCAGCAGCGAACCAAAGAAATCGGCATTCGCAAAGTGAACGGCGCCCGCATATCCGAAATTTTAACGATGCTAAACAGGGACTTTGTGAAATGGGTAATTGTCGCATTTATACTGGCCACACCCGCGGCATATTTCGCCATGAATAAGTGGCTGGAAAACTTTGCGTACAAAACCACTTTAAGCTGGTGGATTTTTGCCTTGGCTGGAGTGCTGGCACTGGGAATTGCTTTGCTGACGGTGAGTTGGCAGAGCTGGAGAGCTGCTACGAGGAATCCGGTGGAGGCGTTGAGGTATGAATAAAAGCCCCCACTAACTCCCCCGGAGGGGGAGAATAGGGGAAAAGCAAATCATAAAATGAACGGTAAATTAGATGAGAACTGTTGTTTAGTCTCCCCTTCGGGGAGATTTAGAGGGGCTCTGGCGGGCGGCAAAGAGAAATCCTGAGGAAGCACTGTGTTTTGAATAAAACCGACAAAAAATCATACAC
>JBNJGR010000344.1:0-3093 GCA_051747885.1 Bacteroidota bacterium
CCGTCGCCGGCAATTAAATTGGCTGCCAGGTTTTTGGCACCGGGGTAAATCACTGTCAGCGGTGTGGTGCTGATTTCCACCAAATCCCAGGCCACTTCGGGCACTTCATCAACATAACGTTCCAGCAGTGCGGGGTTTTCCATTAACACCAGCATACTTTTTGAATCTTCCCGCTTTTTTATTTTATAGATTTTTTGCACAGCTTCGGGATTGGTGGCGTCGCAGCCCAGCCCCCAAATAGTATCGGTGGGGTAGAGAATTACTCCTCCGCTTTTTAATACTTCAAGTGCTTTCTTAATATCGATTTGCATATTGCTTATTGACTATTTGAAATGCCAGTAATCTGCGAGACAAAGTATTTAATAATCTGTAATCAAAATTTCATAGGGAATTTTCAGGTTGTCATGAAGCTTGCGAATCATTTGTAAAGTCAATTTGCGTTTTCTGCTAAATATTTCTGAAACTCTGCTCTTGTATCCAATTACTTTCGCCAAATCGCTTTTTTTCATATTCATTTGTTCCATGCGGAATTTTATTGCTTCAATTGGGTCTGGATTTCCTATCGGATAATATTCGTCTTCGTATTTTTCAATTAAAATACTTAATATCTCTGCCTCATCTCCTTCTGCCGAATCAACCGGTGCATCAAAAATTTCTTCTAATCTTTTTAATGCTTTTTGGTAATCATCCTCAGTTTTTATCATTTTTATATTCATAGCGATCAAACTTTTTATGCAACAATTTTATCATACTCTGCATGTGTTCCAATAAAACGAATAAATACCCATCCTCTTAAATAATTTATATGGGTAATCAATCTGTACCTGTTTCCACATATATTAAAAACAACTCTTCCCGCCTTTAAAATACTTGCTTTCGGATATTCATTCTTAATATCGGCAGGTGTTGACCAAATAGAACTGCTTGCTTCTTTGTACCACGTTTTTAAATGGTTTTCCGAATCAGGATACTTTTCCCAAAATTCCCTAAGTATTTTTTTAGCAACAACCCTCATGTTTAATTTTCATTCTACTGACAAAGATAACAAAAAAGTTACCATTTTGGTAATTTATGAGTGTTTTATTGCAGTGTATCCACAAACTATCCAGACACTATTTGTTGGTATATAGAATTTAGTTTCCGTGCATAAATTTCGGGATGAAAATTTTTTGCCCGATCAACACCTTTCTGAATCATTTGTTTTCGGAATGCTTCATCATCAAGTAACGATTTTAATTTTTCACCAATATCCTCCACATTTTCCGGATCGCATAAAACGGCTGCACTGCCGGCTGTTTCGGGTAAACAGGAAACCGATGAGGTGAGCACCGGGCAGCCGCTTGCCATGGACTCGATGACAGGAAGTCCGAACCCCTCGAAAACAGAAATATAAACCGAAGCAAGCGCTTTCCGGTAAAGTGCCGCCAACTCTTCTTCTTCCAAGCCGGAAAGAAAAAAGACCTGACGATGCATGTTGTTTCTGTCAATAAATTTTTTCAATTCAGAAATATATGTTGTTTGATTGCCTACAAAAACAATTGGGGTACCAATTTTTGAATTTTGAACAGCTTTGAGCAGTGCAAGTTGATTTTTGCGCGGTTCGATTGTCCCCACTGACAGGATAAAATTTTCAGGAATAATATGATTGGTAAAAACTTTTGATGCATTCTGTTTTTCGAAAAAAGTGGCCGCAACGGGCTGGTGAATAATTTCAATTTTTTCCGAAGGGATCTTAAAAAAAAATTTTATATCGGTTTTGGTTTGCCGGCTGATGGCTATGATTTTGTCGGCAGACTGGCAGGCATATTTCATCTTCCGAAAATAAATTTTGCGGTCCAGCGGCTTGTAAAATTCCGGGTAACGCATAAAAATTAAATCATGAATGGTAACTACTGAAGGAATGCCTGTTTTTTGGATACCGGAAGGCAGCTCGTTGCTCAGTCCGTGAAAAAGGTTCAGGCTGGATTTTTTCAACCTCCCTGCCAGGAAATAACTGCGCCAAATCGATTTCAAAAAACCTTTGTACAACCCGGGCGGAGAAACTACCTGAAACTGCTCGTGGTTTTCAAAAAGTTTCGGTTTCACTTTTGGGGTGAAAAGCAGGTAGTTGTTATCCGGGAAATAGTTGTTTAACGCATTCAGTGTGTTGCGGCTGTAGTTACCCAGCCCGGAGGAGTTTAGAAATGCCCGTTTTGCATCGAAACCGATTTTCATCTCATTATAATTGTTAATTTCCGAAGGTATTCGATGGAACTCGCATAAATGAATTTGAAAGAAATTCTCTTGTAAATCAAATCCGCTCGTTTCATGATTCGAAAATACAAAAAAGGCCGGGTTAAAATGCCCGGCCTGTGAAATATTCTGACTTAAGTTTTATTCCTCAAAATTTTTCAGTCCATCAAAATCGAGGGTTTCGAAATAATCTTCGAGCGTTTGCGGCCGGCGGATTTGAACCACTTCTCCATTTTCGCGCAGCAGCAATTCGGCCGAGCGCAGCTTGCCGTTATAGTTGAATCCCATGGCATGACCGTGGGCTCCGGTATCGTGGATCACAACAATGTCGTCCACTTCAATTTTGGGCAGCATGCGGTCGATGGCAAATTTGTCGTTGTTCTCGCACAGTGATCCTGTTACGTCGTATTTTTCGGTATGCGGTTCGTTTTCTTTTCCGGCAACGGTAACGTGATGGTAGGCACCGTACATTCCCGGGCGCATTAAATCCACCATGCTGGCATCAAGTCCGGCAAACCGTTTGTAGGTTTCTTTCAGGTGCAGCACTTTGGACACCAGGTATCCGTACGGGCCGGTAATTGTCCGGCCCGCTTCGAAAAACAGTTTCAGCGGTTGCAGACCGTTGGCGGTAATTTTTTCTTCGTACAGCTTTTTTATTCCTTCGCTTACGTATTCCATATCCACGGCTTTCTCCTCCGGCTTGTAAGGAATTCCGATACCGCCGCCCAGGTTGGCAAAACTAATGACCACACCGGCTTTTTCATGCACTTCGGCAATCAGGTTAAACAGCAGTTCGGCTGTTTCAATAAAATAGTCGGGATCGAGTTCGTTGGAAGCCACCATGGTGTGCACGCCAAAATT
>JBNJGR010000345.1:0-3054 GCA_051747885.1 Bacteroidota bacterium
ATGGTATAAAAATGGTCGATAAATAATGATACAGTTGAGCGATTTTGGGAGTGTGTATAAAAAGCGTCCTCTCCCGGCACTTTCACGGTATTTTCCATCTCTTCGCCCAATACATTACTCATTATTCCTTCATAACGAAATTCTGCGCCGGCCGCTGTTTTTCCTGCTGCCCACCGGACCCATGAATTCAAATTTGCCCCGCCGATATCGGTTAAATGATAGTTGTGGTTTGAATACCAGTCGGGTGGATTATCACGAAACAGCATAAACTTGTCGGTGTGTCGGCGCCAGTAAATTGCCGGCGTGAAATGAAACAGCGAATTGGATTCCCAGCGCACGGCAGAAAAAAGTGTTCCGGTTTCTTCAAACTGGTTGGGATATTTAGGCGTGTAAAAACTGTTTGCGCCAAATTCTTTTTCTGAAATGCCCAGTTGAACAGAAATATTTCCTTTTGAAGTATTAACTTTTCCGGAGTAAAAAAAGTTGGAAATGCCAAAGTCAGTATTATCAATATATCCGGAAGAACTCTTACGGTTGGCTGCCAGCATGTGGTTCATTTTGCCGGTTTGCAAACTACCTGAAAGATTGGAGTTGAAATATTGAAAACTGCCGCCACTGAGTTGAAGCTGAAGGATATTTTCATCGGGTTGGCGCGTAATTATATTCACTGCTCCGGAAAAAGCGCTTGGCCCGTAAACCCTTGCTGCCGGGCCTTCCAAAACTTCAATACGTTTAATTTGCGACAGACTTACAGGAATATTTAAATTGTGATGACCGGTTTGCGGGTCGGTAATGTTTATTCCATTCAGCAGAATGATTGTTTGATCGAAGGAGCCGCCCCTGATACTCACATCGGCCTGAACACCTTCGGCTCCCCGGCTGCGGATGTCGGTTGATGCAACATAATCAAGTAATTCCTGGATACTCTCAACGGGCGCACGCTCAATTTCATCAGCTTCAATTACGGTAAGCACCCGTGCAATTTCAGAATAAACAGCTGGAGCTCTCGAAGCAGAAACTTCAATTTCGTCAATATTATACTGCATTTTTACTTCCGATGTATCATTTTCAGAAGCGCTTGTTTTTAAGGTTGCAGCAATAAGATAAGTAACGGCCAAAACAGAAATAACCACAACCCGTTTAATGGTGGCAAACACTGAATAACCTTTTCGTGCCCACGTTTTAAAAATCAGAGCTTTCTGTTTATATCCGTTATTGTATTGGTAATTTTTCATCGGTTGTAAAAATTGAGCGGCAAATATAAGGGTTCAATTATTTGTTACGAACCAAAGCAACATTTTTTCAAAAAAGTTAACAGCAGGTAAACTTTTTAGTTCAGAGCATTTGACAAACAAAACGGGAAATCAAAGCATAAAAAATTCATATTAATTCAAATAAAAAGACTTTTTTTGGGTTGTTTTTTCAGGACGTTACGAAAGTTTAAAAAAGATGAGAAGTACACTATTAATTTTTACGCTGTTATTATTTACAAATTATCTTTCAGGCTCACATTTCAGCCCCCTGCAATTGAAGGAAACACCAGATTCTGCAGCCGCCGGAATCCCCAAAACAATATTTGTAACTGCAATAAATTCGCAAGAAGAAATTAATCAACATATTTTGGAAGGATTTAAAAATATATCTATTCCTGATAATTTTTCACGCCCTGGTTACAAGCTCAAACTACTGCCCTCTCCCGGATTCAACTTACCAATTCCTGAAAATACAGCAGATGCCAATTTCCCCCGGTTAATTTCATGGCTGAACGCTAATAAATCCGGCCAGCAAATTTTGTCGAAGTGGTACAACCGCAAATCTGACGGAAGTTTCGATTTAAGTGTATTCCGGGAAAATGAATTATTGAATAATCTACCCGAACAAGAAACACCGAATGATTCTATCCACGAGATTTCATCCATCAAAAATATTTCCCAGCCCTTTGTAAATGAAAGCTATCTGGTTGTGCTCGATTTTCAGAATATCATTACAATGGAGAAGTATTATGACGAAACCAATACCAGCGAAGAGAACAGGATTTTAAGCGGTTACCGGGCAACTGTAAAAAGTTTAATTTTCAAGTTCGATTTCAACGATCCTGTTTCAATAAAATTTTTCAGTGATTATTGGTATTCCGGGAATAATACAGAAAATGAAATCAGGAAAAAAGCATTTGAAAATGCTGAATTCCCCTTTTTACTGGCCAGTGTTCGTGAAGACGTTATTTCTGCAACACAGCACAACCTTGACGAAACACTCGCGCCAAACCAACAGACAAGCAAAAAACAGTTACTTGCAAAACTCCCTCAGTTAGCCGGCAGAAGAATTGCAGGGCTCATAAATAATGGTACTTCCGGATTGCCTATTCATTCTCTTGTATGCGATGCAAATCCGGTGAAAGCAAGAATCAACTATGAAGAAAGCATGAAATTCGATAACCGGTTTGCCGTTTACCAAAATCAAATTTCGGAGGAAGGAACGGTACAACCCAAACGTGTTGCTGTTGTGCGCTCCATGAGTTTCCCCGAAATCCCTGAACCAACACCTGAAAATAGCGAGCGTACTTCATTTTATCAAATTGCAGGTAAAAAAATCAATGAAAATGAAATGTACCTGAAAAAAATGAATGATGTCGGTATAAATATTTTTGCCGGCACAACTTTTAATGGTTTGGCATCAAACACTGCCCGTGTGGAATACTATTTTTCAAAATCGATGGCCGGAATGGTTATTCCCGGAAAAACGGCAAAGGGTTTAACTTCGGTAAAAGTATATCTTGAAGGTGGCCGCCAAAAAAAAATTTATGTATTGAACAGAATACCTGAAAAATACATTTTCACAAGGGGAAGTCTCGGGTTCAGCAAAAACTATTACCCGTTCAGGTTTATGCACTGGGGGCCATTTATTGGTTATGGTCTGGAATACACAACCTTTACCAATTCAGAAGATTTAATTTCAACCAATTTTGCAGAAATGGGTGTAAGGACAGGTTTTAATATTGTACACAATTTACAGCTCATTGGGTCAATCAATTATTACTTTCTGATAAAATCGGTA
>JBNJGR010000346.1:0-3050 GCA_051747885.1 Bacteroidota bacterium
ACCAGGTCGGCCAGTTTTAAAATCTGGCTGAGGTTTTCAAATGTTTTGTCTTTCAGCAAACCGGGCCTTGCCCTGAAACTTTCAATGGTTTCGTCAGACGTTTGTTCCATGGCCGGAATTTCAAAACGGACTTCAATATATTCCCTGAGTGTTTCGGTGACTTCACTATAAAATTGTTTGGTTTTTCCTTTCTGCCAGAGTTTTTCACTTTTAATACGGTCGAGTTCGCGCAGGGCAATAACATGCGCGGGTTCTTTGGGCTTTTTAGGCAGCGTGAAGATGGGCTTGTTTTGTTTTTTTCGTTTGATTGAATAGAGAATAAAAAACAAGATAGCACCAATTAAAATTATTCCCAGAATATAGGGTGTAACCTCTTTCAGGGTTAACGGGGCGTCGTAGGGCATTTTTATGTCGGTGGGGCCGCGGGTGGTGTCAATGGGAATGCTGTGCACACGCAGAGTCACTCCATTGCTTGGTATTGAGTCTAACCTGCCGTCAATGTCCAGTTTGAACCAGTAGGGCGGTATGCGGTAGGTTCCGCTGTCGAAACTGGTAATCAGGTACGATTGTATTTGTTTATGAAATGACTCATCGTCATGTTCGAAGGTGTCGATATCCGAGCGGTTGAGCACTTCAATTTTTTCGAGAATAGTGTCGGGAACCTGAGGAAATTGAATGTCAACATTTTTGGGGTGATCGATTTCCAGGAAAAGTTTCACCTGGTCGCCCAGCAAAATATTGGTAGAGTCGATACTGGCAGTGGCTTTTATGCGCTGAGCGTTTGCAGCAATTACTGCCGGCAAAAGCAAAAGTAGTGTTAAAGCTGTATGTTTAAAAAGCTTCATTTTTTTATTGTTTAAGTGCCCTCTTTTTAAAGAGGTTCATCAACGATTTTACGTAATCCTGGTTGGTATTTATTGCTGCGTAGTCCACACCGCATTTTTTGAACATGGAATCGAACCGGGCTGCATGTTTAATCCACCAGTCGGAATAAATTTTTCGTGTTTTGCGCGAACTGCTGTCCACCCATACATATTGTCCTGTTTCGGCATCTTTGAGTTTCAGCATTCCAATGGGCGGAAGTTCTTTCTCGCGTTCATCGTAAATTTTAAGCGCCACCACGTCGTGTTTGTTGTTGGCGATTGAAAGCGCCATTTCCAAATCTTTGTTATCGTCCATAAAGTCGGAAATAACAAATGCAGTGCACCTTTTTTTAATGGCGTTGGTCAGGTAACGGATGGCTCCTGTTATATCGGTACCGCTGTGTTGCGGATGAAAATCAATCAGTTCGCGGATGATGCGCAGAATATGGCTTTTCCCTTTTTTTGGCGGGATAAATTTTTCAATGGTATCTGAAAAAAAGATGACCCCGATTTTGTCGTTGTTCTGAATGGCCGAAAAGGAAAGAATGGCTGAAATTTCGGTTATAACGTTCTTTTTAAGTTTTTCAAAAGAACCGAATTCGCGTGAGCCGCTTACATCGATAAGCAACATCACGGTAAGTTCCCTTTCTTCCTCAAAAATTTTCACGTAAGGGTGATTGTAGCGAGCCGTTACGTTCCAGTCGATGCTGCGGATATCGTCGCCTATCTGGTATTCACGTACTTCGGAAAAGGCCATTCCGCGCCCTTTAAAAGCACTGTGGTATTCACCCGCGAAAATGTTCCGCGAGAGCCCACGTGTTTTAATTTCTATCTGCCTTACTTTTTTTAATAACTCAGTAGCTTCCATAGAAATACAGCCCCCTCTAGCTCCCCCCAAGGGGGAGGATTGGGACCAGGATTAACTTATTTCATTTGTTGTTTTAATCAGTATTTTCATTTCAATTTCTTCTCTTTTCCTCCCCGCCAGCTGGCGGGAGGTCAGGAGGGGCTCCCTTTACGGTACTTCAACCGTGTTTAAAATATCAGTAATAATCTCTTCCGAAGTAATGTTGTTCGCCTCGGCTTCGTAGCTCAGCCCAATGCGATGGCGCATTACATCGGGACAAACTGCGCGTACATCTTCAGGAATAACATAACCTCTTCTTTTGATGAATGCAAACGCTTTTGCGGCCTGTGCCAGGCTGATTCCTGCCCTGGGTGAGGATCCGTAGGAAATCATTTCCTTGTATTTTGAAAGGTTGTATTCCTCAGGTACGCGCGTGGCAAATACGATGTCCACGATGTATTTCTGGATTTTTTCGTCCATATAAACATCTTTAACTACATCGCGGGCTTTGAGAATATCTTCCGGTTTCAATATCTGTGATGTTTCGGGATACTGTTTCAGCAGGTTTTGGTTGATAATGGCCTGCTCATCGGCTTTATTGGGGTAGTTAATTACTACTTTCAGCATAAAACGATCCACCTGGGCTTCGGGCAGCGGATAGGTACCTTCCTGCTCAATGGGGTTTTGGGTGGCCATTACCAGAAATGGTTCTTCGAGTTTAAACGTGGCATCGCTAATGGTAATCTGGCGTTCCTGCATGGCTTCGAGCAGCGCCGATTGCACTTTTGCCGGGGCGCGGTTAATCTCGTCAGCCAAAATGAAATTGGCGAAAATAGGCCCTTTTTTAATGGAAAACTCTTCTTTTTTCTGGCTGTAAATCATGGTTCCCAAAAGGTCGGCCGGAAGCAGGTCGGGTGTGAACTGGATGCGCGAAAATTTGGCGCTGATGGTGTTGGCCAGCGATTTAATGGCCAGTGTTTTTGCCAGTCCGGGTACACCTTCGAGCAGGATGTGGCCGTTTGACAATAACCCCACCAGCAGGCTTTCTACCAAATGTTTCTGACCGATAATTACTTTGTTCATCTCCATGGAAACCATGTCAACAAACGAACTCTCTTTCTGAATCCGTTCATTTAGCTCTTTTATATCCACTGTCTCGTTCATATCTCTATGTAATTCTTTATTATTTTAGTATTCCATTTACTGATATGAAATATTGATACTCATATCTAAATATCTAATAAACGTCTAATTTTTGAGAGCACGAATTTAACCTATTGTGTCAGAATTCGGCCAACTATTTTGTTAAAAAGTTTTAAGCTCCGCCAAGTCTTCATATA
>JBNJGR010000347.1:0-3033 GCA_051747885.1 Bacteroidota bacterium
TGCAGTAAACAGGTGCCAGGGTTGTTTTTCTATCCACCTGTTTCAGAAAACTCAATTGTTCCTTCAACCATGGATGTTCTTCCGACTGGCCAAACGGATATTCATGAAACAGTGTGAGTTTATTCGTTGCATATCCTTCTTCGGTTAAAGTTAGGTTAATGCTGCCCGCTGCCTTATAATCAAGCGAAATTTCCTCAACCATAGGCGTGTATGGCTCGTTAGGTATCAGCACATTTTCTTCCTCACTTTTAAAAGCCAGCGCATAAATTTTGGGGAACAGTTCGTGCAAAAACGACTGGTTTAACGATAACCTTACCGGCCCGTTTTTGTCTTCTTCAAAAATTTGCGATGTGTTGGAAACCTGGAACTTTGTTTGAAATCCATCCCCTTTTGGACTAAAAAGTGGTTTTGCATTGCCTCCGTCAATGGTGTCCCACTCCTCTTTATTCCGAATATCAATTTTAGCCGTGAAATAGTTGTTGCTGTTTACAATTAAATTTCCCGGTTTTTTAACCCAGGGAAAATCGTTCATTTGTGCTTGCAGTGAAGTTTTATCGTCTTTTATATTTTTTGTTCGAAGTGTTTGTCTCACCTCTTCAATATCCAGCATTCCAAATGAATAAGTAGAAGGACTTGTTTGAGCGAGATGTTCCTTCCGGTAAGCAAAATACAGATCAACAAAAGCATCTCTGTTGCTTTTTTCCAATTTTTCAGGCGTGTTTTTCCAATCAATTTCCACATCCAGTTGTGTCCAGCGTTTCTTGAAAAGCTCGGGGCAATCGATGTAAAAATTTGAACGCTTTACCGGCTGGGTGCCAAACGGATAAAAAGGTTTTTCGGCATTCAGTTTGCCAATATCGCTTTCAAGCAAAAGGCTTTTCACCCCCCGCACATCCACTTCAACATTCAGGTTTTCGAGTTCATTTCCTGCCAAATTCCGGTAAAGTTCAAAACCGGCTTCGTTTTCGGTTTTAATAAGAATCCTGCAAACCGGATGGCTTGTTTTGAAATTCTCACCCAAAACTTCTGAATTATATGGAACTACAGGCTCTTCATCTTTGGGAACCTGAAAAGCTATTTTCAATTTTTTCTGGCCCGGATTTAATTCTGAGGTGAATTCATTTTCTTCTTCCTCCTCAAAAGTGGGCATTACTTCAAAAGGCCCCAGCCATCCTTTTTCTCCCGAGCAGTATATTTCCAGATTGTTTCGAAGAATTTCGGCTGATGCTGCATCGGGAGCTGTTGTAAAAACGGCTGTTATAAAAACATTTCGTTCGCCTTCCTGCATTTCAAGCACCTCGGCTGCAAACGCAAATCCAATTTTTGCATCCGGTAACCCGGGATAATTTGCATCATCGTAATAACCAAAAGGCCACCATTTTATTTCATTTTCAGGGAAGTCAGCTCCCATTCCATCAAAAGAATTTGCTTTTTCCGCGGCTTTCAGTTTTTTCCCGGAATGGGTATTGTAAACGCTTTTTAACGAGGCAACAGTGCTCTTATTGGCAACAAATTCTTGGGTGGTTTTATAAATCCGTTTTACGCCGTCAGCATCCTTTCCACCATCTAATTCTGTTTCTTCAGAAATCTTCTCACTGGTGACATTTTTAGCCAGTTCAAAAATCAGGTGAACCTTATCAGGTGTTGCCGGGAGCTTTTCAATTTGCAGAATATTTTTGTAATAAAAATCGAGATGGCGTTTTGTTAACTGATTAAACCGCTTTTTTGAAAATTCAAGCAATTTTATGAAACTCACATAAAGCGCCAGGTGGGGATTTAATGTTTTCCCGGTTTCAACACGCGATAAAAAATCCTTTAATTCCTCTTCAGAAATAAAAAATTTAACCCAGTCGCCTGCAGGATTTTCAAAATCGCTGGTATTGAAATAGTTTACATGCTGAGCAAAACGATATGCAAAGCGCATCCACTCTTCCATGCTAAAATCATTCAATTTTACAGAACCGGGATTGAGCGATTCAATAAAACGACTGTTTTGGTCGGTGCCTTCTCTTTTCAACGTTATATTTTTGCCGCAGTCAGACATATAAATTCAGTTTACAGTTCATTCCCTTCTTCTTTGTAGAACGGGAATACCATGTTTTTTCGCGAATTCGTAGTTCGTATCGTATAATCGATTTTAATCATCAGCACACCGTTGAGCTCGTTTGCCGTATCAATTTCAATTTTGTTTACATCAATCCGGGGCTCGTGGTAGAGTATGGCCGTTTTAATTATATCGATGACGTAGGTTTTCAGGGTGAGGTTCATTGGTTTGAAAAGCAATTCTTCGAGGTTGCAGCCGTATTCTGGCAGCATTATACGTTCGCCCGGCCGGGTAGCCAGCAAAATTTCGAGACTGCTTTTAATATCTGCTTCATCTTCAAGCATTTTTACCGCACCTGTCTCCTTCTGAAATTCAGGAGGAAAACTCCAACCTCTTCCCAAAAATGATTTCTCTGTATTCATATCCAAGCTTTATTCAATCAAAATTTCCAATCACTTTTACACTGGTCTTACCCGCCTATTAAAACAGTTGGGCTACCGGCCACAATTGAGCCGCCATGTGCTGTAAGATCCCCCATTCGTGCTGCCGGCATCCCGCCAATTAATACGGTGGCTGAACCTGTTACAATGGAATCGGGTGGTCCTGAGCAGGTGGCCATGTCGCCTACCCTTGCTGCCGGCATTCCGCCAATTAAAACTGTTGGTTCTCCGGGCGGCAGAACTGGCCCTCCCACATGTGGGACGGTACCTGTTACCATCGGGCAGGTATGCATATCTGTTATTCTTGCTGCTGGTTTCATACTATTAAAATTGTTAACTTTCAGTGGTATAGTATGGAACTCGCATGTATTTTAATTATGCTCCTGTGTGTAAATATTTTACATGCTCGTTTCATAGTTCTAATTTATTTGTACAACTGAGCCTTTAAGAACTGCCGTGGCACTCGATGAAACTTCTGCCCCTGCGGTACCTTCGGCTTTAAATTGGGCATTTGCTGTTACCGTTACATTTGTGCCTTCAATATTTACA
>JBNJGR010000348.1:0-3021 GCA_051747885.1 Bacteroidota bacterium
CGGGTTTTTCAGTGCGGTTGATGAGCAAAAAATCCGGGGTGTTTACCTGTTCGGTGGAAGTGTAAAATATAAAGGCAAAAAATTTATCCACTTCTGGTTTACTGATTTCAAAAACCTCTGCCAGAGTTTCAAAAAGCAATGATGCTTTCGACAGGTTTCCGCTTTTAACCAGTTCCAGAAACCGCAAAAAAACCATAATTTGCTCATCTTTTTTGAGCCAGCTTCTGATGTTTGTACTGATTTTATTCGCCTCCTGAACCATATCAACGGCAATGACAGGTTCTCCGTTTAGCCCGTATAAATCGAGCAACTCTTCAAAAAGTTTCAGGTAATCATTATCGTCGGAAATGCCAAAGTGCTGATGGAGGTATAAAGAGAAATTCCGGATGGCTTCCTCTTTGTTCGATTCACTTATGGCCGAGAACAATGCAAATAAATTGATTAAGGCATTTAATGTAATCTCGTTCATAAGTAATATGTTAAAAAGAAAGCAGGAAATCACAGGGACCTAATCTGCGGATTTCCGGATTTCAAGAGCTATTTTAAAATATTCTCTCTGAAAGCCTCCATCAAAGATCCAATTTCTTCCAGTTCCGTTTCTGTGATTTCCGGGTTTTCTTCAAAAATGGTGACAACCGGTTTGAACTGTTCGTAGTAGGGCTCAATGCTTTCATCTTCTGACATCAGTTCAAGCAAGGTAAAAACCAGGTTCACCCGTTCGGTTTGCCCGCTCATGATATCTAACATTTTGGAATTGTTATTTGCCAGCAAAGTGGTCTGACTTAATACATACAAAGCTTCCACATTGGAACCAATAACCGAAAGCGCATAAACACCGGGCTGATCGCCTGCTGACATTTGCCGGTGAAAGTGGTTGAGATCCTCTGTTACCAGGTAATCAAGCGAATCTTTGTTATCTGCATTCTCCCTGATTCTTCCCATATGGTTTCTTGATGAAATAAGTTCTTCCCTAAGTCCGAGTTCGTCAATTAATTGCTCGGAAACTTCAGTTATTTCAGCCGCTACATCGCCGCGGTTATACACGCTGGAATAAAGTAAATCGAAAGAATACAGCCCCAGTCCGAAACTTTGATCGGATTTAGTCATCAGCTTTTCAGCCTGCTCAAACGGAACGGTTAAGTCAAAAATATAAGAAGCACCGGCTTCATTCAACAATATGACGATTTCCTTTTCGCTGGGCATTTTGTCAATTGTTTCAACAATCTGATCCTTGATTTTTACAGCATCAAAAGTTTCAACTTCAACATAAGCCTCTTGACCACTTGATGTTGTACCTTTATCATCTCTTGTTTTTGAAGAGAAATTACAAGCAGTAAGCAGAACCAGTGCCAACCCAAAAGGCAGAACATTTTTTGTAATTAGATTTTTCATTTGCAGTTGTTTTTTACATGATTATTTAATGTACATTTAATTGCTGTAAAAGTTACGAAAAATTCTTTTAAGTATCTATTATATAGTTTGTTTATAAACAAATGTAAATCAAAGTTGTTCTCAGAATAGGGAAGAATTAACAACAGGTTAGTAAAAATCTGAAATAAAAAAATAAAATTTTTCTTATGAGCCATTCTTTACAAACCGCAGTTAAAATTCTGGTAGTGGATGATGAAACAGACATGGAGCCCATGATACGGCAGAAATTTCGCCGTCATATTCGCGAAAATACGTTTGACTTTGAATTTGCTTCAAACGGTTTGGAGGCCCTTGAAAAAATAACTGAATTCCCTGAAATTGGCATTGTGCTTTCGGATATAAATATGCCGGAGATGGACGGGCTGACATTGCTTAACAAATTGAAGGAATTGAATAATCCGGGACTGAAAACAGTGATGGTATCGGCTTACGGCGATATGGACAATATACGAACTGCCATGAACCGGGGCGCTTTCGATTTTATTACCAAACCGGTAAATTTTGACGATCTCGAAATAACCATCAAAAAAACATTAGGAGAAATTTTTTCTATCCGGCGCTGGCTGACTGAACACGATCAACTGGTTTCCATACAACACGATCTTAACATTTCGCGTGAAATACAGCAGGCCATTCTTCCCAAAAAATTTCCGCCATTTCCTGAAGAACCAAATTTTGACATTTATGCTTCTATGGTTGCTGCTCATGAAGTGGGAGGCGATTTTTACGACTTTTTCCTCATCGATAAAAACCGACTTGGCTTTGTAATTGGCGATGTTTCGGGTAAAGGAATTTCGGCAGCTCTGTTTATGGCTGTCAGCCGCACACTGATTCGTGCCACCGGACTTAAAGGCGATTCGGTTAGTGAATGTATGCAATATGCAAATAGCCTGCTCTGCAAAGAAAGTGTTTCATCGATGTTTGTAACCGTGTTTTACGGCATCCTGAATACGAAAACCGGCGAGGTTGACTATGTAAATGCAGGCCACAATCCGCCTTACCTGCTTTCAGCAGACAGGATTAGCAAAGTTGAAATGACAGATGGCCTGGCGCTCGGCGTTTTGGATGATTTCAAATTCGAATCAAAAAAATTACACCTGAAAAAAGGTGACCAGCTTTTGCTTTATACTGACGGCGTTGTAGAAGCTTTTGACAAGGAAGAAAAAGCATACGGAGAAGAAAAATTCGAAAATTTTCTGAATGACAACCTGAACCACCCAATTGAAACCATTATAAAAAAAACGTTTGCAGATGTAAAAGAATTTGTCGACGATGCGCCTCAGTCGGATGATATTACACTTTTGGGAATTACCTTTAAAGGATAAGAAATTTAACGGTCTGCTGAAAAACTCAATAAAAATTTAGATTGACCTCAGGGAGGTCACATATCTATAGAAAATGATGATTATTAAGCGGTCCGACCCCGGCTGGGGTCGCATATTCACAAATTGATACGTTTCCTATAAACATTTTATCCCTCCGGGATAATTTTCAGAACAGAATGAAATTTCAAGTGTAGCTTATGTTGTTTCCGTTCCGTTTTAATTTCAATATGTTGGTTTGTAGGAATTCACTATTCCTATGCAGGCA
>JBNJGR010000349.1:0-3020 GCA_051747885.1 Bacteroidota bacterium
ATATCATGGATACACCAATTAACAAATTTGACGACATTGCCGGTTTACTGGGTGAAGAAAAGAGCGACTTGCTCGAATTTAAATCGCAGACCATTCCGGCTGAGAAACTACAAAAACCCGGGCCACACCAAATCGACGAAATATTTGTAAACAGCGACCGCAACGCGCAGGTTCTCCGTAACCTTTCCGCATTGTATAACTCGGGCCGGCTGGACGGAACTGGTTACCTTTCCATTTTGCCGGTTGACCAGGGAATCGAGCACACCGGGGGAAGTTCGTTTGCACCAAATCCCGATTATTTCGACCCGGAAAATATCATCAGGCTGGCAATGGAAGGAGGCTGCAACGGCGTGGCCACCACATTTGGCGGGCTGGCATTGAATTCAAGAAAATATGCCCACAAAATTCCGTTCATCGTAAAAATCAACCACAATGAGCTGATGACGTACCCGAATAAGTACGACCAGATTATGTTTGGCTCGGTGCACGAGGCGTGGAACCTCGGAGCAACTGCAGTTGGCGCTACCATCTATTTTGGTTCTGAAGAGTCGAACCGACAAATAATTGAAGTGGCACAAGCTTTTGAGGAAGCCCACGAACTGGGAATGGCTACCATTCTGTGGTGTTACACCCGCAACAACGCGTTTAAGGAGGAGGGAGTGGATTATCACACCGCTGCCGACCTCACCGGGCAGGCCAACCACCTTGGCGTCACCATAAAAGCTGATCTCATAAAACAAAAACTTCCCGATTCAAACGGAGGCTTTGAAGTATTGAAGTTTGGCAAAACACATCCCGACATGTATGAAAAACTGTCGTCGGATCATCCGATTGATTTATGTCGCTACCAGGTTATCAATAACTATATGGGTAAAATCGGTCTCATTAACTCCGGCGGCGCTTCGGGCGGCGAATCCGATTTTGCGGAAGCCGTAAAAACAGCGGTTATTAACAAGCGCGCCGGCGGAACAGGATTGATTTCAGGAAGAAAAGCTTTCCAGCGTCCGTTTGATGAGGGTGTGAAACTGCTGAATCTGATTCAGGATGTTTACCTCACTAAGGAAATTGATTTGGCATAAAAAACCTGCAAAAACGAAAGGAAAAAAATTATGATGGGTGAATACGGACACGGCTGGGGAATGGGCTGGTGGTGGATCATCGGGCTCATAATATTGATTGCAGTAATCTGGATTATTGTAAAGGGAATGAACAAAGAGACCAATACCAGCAGGGAGTCCACAAAAACAGCGCTCGATCTGCTGAATAAGCGCTATGCCAAAGGAGAAATCGACCAGGAAGAATACGAAAAGCGGAAGAATGATTTGAAAGAGAATTTATAGGAAAGTCTGAGCCTGGATTTTTATGATTGCCCTGTCGATTAATTGAGCAGGTGACCGAAAGTCACCAGCTCAACAGTTGGCAAGTTCACCTGCTGACTTTCGGTCAGCTGGTGAATAAAACTACGGGATTCTTCCTGATTGCCCTGATTACCGCGATTATTTTTTCCTTGAATCCGGGCAATCCATAAATCCTGTAAATCGTGGTTTAAACTTTCCTAATTCCGGATAATGCTTAAATCTGCTATAATCGTGGTTCAGACTCCTTCATCTCGGTTCAGACTTTTTTCAAAAATTTATCAACCGCCTGTTTCGCTTCTCCGGGGGTTGCATATTTTACCAGTTCAACTGCCGGGCAGCCGCCAATCATGGCGGAAAGGTTTTTCCCCGAATCAGGCCGGAACAGGCAAAGTACTTTTTTACCCATTTCAACCGCCCGGCCAATTTCGTAACCCACACCCATTGAAACAGTGGTAACTTCAGCCACAATTACATCCGAACTGATGAGCCATTCCATGTCGCGGTCGTGAATGAACCTGTCAGACGGACCATCGTCGCCGAGATGTACCATTTTCAGTTCGCCGATGTGTTCGGTTAACACTTCCCCGTATTTTCCGAGGTATTTAATGAGTTCGTTGTAGAGTGCGGCATCTTCGCGTCCGCCGCGGATGGAACCGGCAAAATAAATTTTCATAGTTTTTAGTATTTAGATGATGAGTATCAAGACTAGAGAAGTAACAATTTAACGGAGGCTTGTTTTACTCTTTTTCATCCTCATTTTTCAAAATATTTCCTTCCCCCTCAATTAAAATACGGGTCTTAGGCAGGCTTTCCGGGTAGTTTTTCTGCAGGAATTCAATCAGTTTTTCGCGGATATAAACCCGCAAATCCCAGGCAGTGGGCGAATCTTTGGCACTCATCAGTGCGCGGATTTCTATCCCGTTTTGTTTGGCCTCGGTAACCTGCAGCACATTTACCCGTTTGTCCCACAGTGGTGTGCTTTCCAGCAACCGGGTAAGTTCTTTCCGAAGTGCTTCAAAAGAAACACGGTAATCGGTATAAATAAAAACCGTTCCCAGTATTTCAGCCGATGTGCGGGTCCAGTTTTGAAATGGTTTGTCAAAAAAGTAAGTTGAAGGAACCACCAACCGTCGCTGATCCCAGATTCGCACCACGGTATATGTCAGTGTAATCTCTTCAATCCGGCCCCATTCGCCTTCAATAATCACCACATCGTCGAGCCGGATGGGTTGAGTGATGGCAATTTGTATGCCCGCCAAAACAGCACCAATAACACGCTGAGCAGCCAGACCAATAATTACCCCGGCCACACCTGCCGATGCAAACAGGCTGATTCCGATTCTTTTTACTTCGTCGAACAGCATTAAAATCAGCCCGATGGAAATTAAAACAATGAGAAAAACCAGGATGCGTTCGAGAATATTAAACTGCGTTTGAAACTTGCGCGACCGCAGGTTATTCTCTTTCGAAACGTCGTATTTTTCTAAAAAAATTTGCTTTACAATTCGAATAAATGCAATGGCCGCCCACGATAAGCTGATAATCAACAGAATAGAACCTGTCCGCCCGAACGAATTGATGAATTCTTCGTCTAAACTATCGAGTTCTTTTAAAAAATACTTTAAAAAAATACCCAGCAGTAAAAGAAGAGCAGGCATTACA
>JBNJGR010000350.1:0-3015 GCA_051747885.1 Bacteroidota bacterium
CGATTTTTGTGGCAGCAGAAACAATTAAATAAAAATTATACGTTAATATTGTAGCTCAAAGTATCATCGTTTTTATGAAGAAAAAAAGTTACATCACCCTGTTGGTTTCAGCGCTGTTTTTTCTGAATGCCCCTTTTGCAATGG
Source organism: Bacteroidota bacterium (assembly GCA_051747885.1). Lineage (GTDB taxonomy): Bacteria > Bacteroidota > Bacteroidia > Bacteroidales > Prolixibacteraceae > Tangfeifania. The sequence continues at coordinate 145 of JBNJGR010000350.1, forward strand.
CACAACTTTCAGCTCCGGGTTCGGCAGGAAGCACTCCCACGCAATACCCGGCTTTTCAGGAAACCGACAGCATATTTGTTTTTTGTGCTGAAAACGAAAACGAACAACTTGCTGAATTGCAGGCTTCAACCGACATGGAAGGAACAAAAACTTTTCTTTGGGAAAAGTACGATAACGAAACCGCTTCATTCGAATTCTATTTTTCGGAAAGTACAGAGGCGTCGGAATCGATGATTTCTACGCTTGAAGACGGAGGCTACCGGATTACCATTACCCAGGGCGAAACCACAGCTATTTACCGCGCCTGGGTTTTTAACAGCTGGTATGCGGCAAGTGCCGGTGTTACCGATTCAAATTGTGAATCGTTTAAATTGACGAGTGATTTCAGCTCCCCGGAATTGAATTATTACGATCCGGCCGATAATTCAGAACTCTCGGTATTTAAAGATGTAAAAGTAGAATGGAAAGAAGAACAGGCTACAATTGCCAGTGTTCAGAACCCGCAAATATATAATCCGCCTACCCGGGATACCGAATACACCTTCAGGGTTTACGACCGGTTTGGTTGCGAAACCACAACCACCACTACTTACGAATCGATTGTTACAAAAGCTGACTTTTCGGTTGACCCGCAAAACGGAGAAGCTCCGTTAACAGTAACTTTCAGCAATCAATCCGAAAACGGTGATCCGGACCAGTACGAATGGTTTTTTTACCGCGATCTCGATCAGATAAAACGTGAATCGGAAAATTCGGACCAACCAGTTGACAGTATCATGATTGTTGCTTACGACGAAAATCCGGTTTACACTTACGAAAATTCAGGAACATTCAACATAAAACTGGTTTCGAAAAAAGTAACACCCACCGATTCCAATACATTCATAACCTGCGTGGACACGGCTTATATTGAAGATTACATTGTAGTTGACACTTCGTTTGTTGCAGTGCCCAATGTTTTTACACCCAATGGCGATGGAACCAACGATGAATTTATTGTGAAATACTGGTCGATGCAAAGCATTAAAATTTCTATTTTTAACCGCTGGGGAAAACGCATTCATTTTTGGGAAAGCGACAACGTTCAGGGTTTTGAAGGTACCTACCTGGAAACTGTATGGGACGGCCGGTTGGGTGGCCGGTTTGCAAGTCCCGGAGTTTATTACTATGTAGTTGAAGGTATGGGCCGCGATGGAGAAAAACGAAAGAAACGCGGTTTTTTCCACCTGTTCAGGGGAAAAGATTAAAGCCATTAAATTTTAAAATTGAATTTTAACCGGAAACAACTGAAGTTTCAGAAGCTTCAGAAACTGTTACGGCAACCCCATTTAGTGTAAAATTAAATGTACTCCCTTTGCCTTCTTCTGATTCAATTCCGATTTTTCCGCCCAGCATACCGGCGTAAGCTTTTGCAATAGATAATCCCAGCCCCGATCCTTCGTATGGCCTTGTAATTTCAATGTCAGCCTGAACGAATCGTTCAAAAATTACCTCCTGTTTCTCTTTTGGAATTCCGGAACCAGTGTCTTTCACATAAAACAAATAGGAACCGTTAGTCCTGTTAAATCCAATTTCAATAAAACCTTCGTTGGTGAATTTTATGGCATTTTTTATAAAATTGGTAAGAATCGATTCAAACTTATTTTTATCAGTATTGAAAACTACAGTGTTGTCCGACAAGGAATTAACCAATTTCAAATTAAGGTTCTTTTCTTCTGCAGCAGGTTTAAAAAATCCGTACAGGTAGTTGAGTGATTCGTTTACATCGAATTGTGATTTTTTTAATGAAACCTGGTTCGATTCAATTTTTGAAATCTCAATAATGTCATTTATGGTTTCCAGTAGTCGCTCGCTGCTTTTTTTGACAAGATTCACGTAAATCAAATACTTTTCTTTTGTGAGGGTAACATCATCCAGCAGGCTCACAAATCCTAAAATCCCATTCATAGGGGTACGTATTTCATGGCTCATGTTTGCCAAAAATGCCGATTTCAACCGGTCGCTCTCTTCGGCTTTTTCCTTCGACTCAATCAGCCGTTTTTTTACTTCTTCTTCTTTTTGGGTGTAACGATGAATTAAAATAAACAAAAACAATGAAGTAATTACCACATAAAAAGCACCCTTATACGACTGAAAAGTGCTTAAAACCTGTTTATCACTTATTAAAAATTCAAGAATTGCATCAGTGAGAAAGATCCAAAGCAAACCAATGACAATATAAAGAAAGGTTATCCGGTATTCAAACTTAAATCTTTTTTTCATAATAGCCTGGCAATAAAAAACTTATACAAGACAACTTACAATTTCACAATAAAAAACATTGTGTTTTCTTGTATAAGCCTGCAATGTACAAGGTAAAAAAAATATGTTTGCCAGACAATGATTAGTTTTCTGACATTGAGAGTTCAACAATAAAAAAACATATTTGTTTGTTTTATCGTTTTATCATAATGGGATATTATAATGGATTCCTGCTCCCGGCCCAAGCGGAATACCAAGGAACAGCCAAACTGCCAGCAATATTATCCAAACCACAAGGAACACAACCGTATATGGAAGCATGGCCGCAATAATGGTCCCGATACCAGCCTTGGAATCGTATTTTTGAACGAAAGCAATGATTAGTGCGAAAAAGCTCATCATGGGTGAAATTACGTTGGTCACACTATCGCCTACACGGAAAACTACCTGCGACAACTCCGGTGAATAGCCCATAATCATGAACATCGGGATAAAAATTGGGGCCAGAATCGCCCACTTCGCCGATGCACTTCCCATCAGCATATTTATGGTTGCCGAAAGCAGAATAAACAAAATCATGAGCGGAATCAGGCCGATATCGGCCGACATAAGCAGGTTGGCACCTTTAAC
>JBNJGR010000351.1:0-3011 GCA_051747885.1 Bacteroidota bacterium
GGTTTCTTCAGGAGTTGGCTGAATAACCATGCATTTGGTAATTTCATTCAGTCCGCTGGTGAAATCCGTCCATGTGTCGCCACCATCTTCCGAAACAAAAATTTTACCGGCATCGGCCGACCACATTCCGTTTTGCAGGCACACATATATTTTGTTCTCGCTGAAAGGCGAAATCACGAAAAACAGCTTCCCGCCCCACGACGAATCACCATATTGCCCGTTGGTTAAAGTGGGTTTGTGTTCCCACGATTTTCCGCCGTCGTTACTGCGGTAGAGGCCTTTCCCAACCACATCGGCATAAAAAACATCCGGATTTTTGTGGCTCACCTGAAGGTAACGCACCCTGTCGGGAAACTGGTGAAGGAGATCGAACGTCTCGCCGGCATCTGTGCTTTTCCAAAATCCATTCCCTTCTCCCAAATAAAGCGTTCCGTAATAATTGGGATGATGAACCAGATTGCTGCGCCTTCCGCCGTACTCATCCATATTCGGAAATTTACTGAAAATAAAACGGCCTTCGGGCAAGCTTTCGGCTGTTTTGGGGAGAATCCAGCCGTTTCCCAGATCATTGAAAGCCACATGCCTGCTTTTTCCTTTTATTACCCATCCGGTGGGAGATTCGGCGCCACCCATGCGAAGTGCTTTTTCATCGTAAAAATCGGCAATTGCTGTATTCCCATTGTGGTAACGTCCGCCCACAATCAGGTCTTCGTTCCATCCCTGGTCAAAGCCCCACATGTCGGAACCAACAATTCCACGTGTGCGCGAAGCGTAGTTGGCCAAATCGGTAAAATTATCAGTTGAGAAATTCATACCCCCATCGGTGGCCACCCAGGTTTCGCCGTTGGGAAGAATCTGCATGTCCTGAATATCGGGGTGAACGGGGAAATCACCGCCGTAGCCACCAACTTTTGAAAAGTTGTACCCACCGTCGGTTGATTTAAAAAGAGTGCACGTTCCCCAAAAAACAAGATTTTCGTCGTTGGGAGAAGCCTCAAGAACCAAATCGAAATACCCCTGCCCGTTGGTAAAACCGCCAAGCCCGCCTACTGAAATGTATTCTCCCTTTTTTGTTTCTTCCCAGCTGAAAGATTCTCCTGAACGTTCACCCTTTAAAATGAAGGGTACACCTTCACCGTCTTCACTTGCCAGCAGAGTGGCATAAAGCAACGAGGGATCGGCAGGTGTAACGGCAAGCAAGGCACCTGATTCTTCAATGTAAGAGGCAGGAAAATTTTCATCAACAGTAAATGATTCTCCTGTATTTTCTGAAATGATTAACTGAAAAATGCCTGCCAGATTTTTTGATACGGCATACACGACTGACGGGTTATCGGGTTTAAACTCAACATCCCACACCGGGTCGCTCCATTTTTTCGTCCAGCTTTCACCGGCATCTTCAGTCATAAAAAAGCCAGATGATGATGCAGCGATTATTATGTCTGGGTTTTCGGGGTGAATTTTCAGGCGTACCGCACCAAATTGTTCTTCAGTTTGCAGCAACGGCCGCCAGGTTTGGCCGCCATCAGTAGTTTTATGCATCTGATCTCCTGCTGATACATAAACGATATCGTCATTTTCGGGGTGAATGGCTACGGCTGGTGCACCACCACCAAACGGGTAGTTTTTCCCAAGTAGTTCCCAGGTTAATCCTTTGTTTACCGTTTTACTTATATAGCCGGTTTCGGTACCGCAATAAAGCACATCGGTATTGGTTTTTGAAACATCAAATGCATATACATTGGCCTGCCAGGGGCATTGTTTCGGATCGCCTTCGGTAGTTTTAAAAGCTTCATTCAGGCTGGTTTCGTTTTGCCAGAATGTTTCTTTTGGCCCGAGAAACTGCCAGCTGGATGGATCTGATTGTGCCGATTTTTGAGGCAAAAGTGCTTTTTGTTGTTCATCGAACTGCCTTTCCCGGTATGATTCTACATCCGGTAAAATTATTTCACCGTTTTCATCGACATAGTTTTCAATAACTCTTCTCCATAATTTGTAGTACTTAATTACCGGTGATTTTTCATTGCTGTTTTTTAGCCTGTAACTGTTGAAATCTCTTTCTATTTCATGAAAGTTAACCGGAAAATCATAGAGCATCTTTTTCCATCCAGTATAAGATTCATTGTAGGCCGGTTTGTAAATTTTATCAATTCCCGGAAGGTCATCGTAAGGAGTCAATTGATTTTGCGAGTAAGTGTTTGTAGCAAAAAACAGAATCAATAATATGGAAAGGGCAAAATAATTTTTCAGCATACTTCTCATTTTCAAAAACAGGTGGCAAAATAAAAGAAAACCCGCTAAAAAGCGGGCTTTCTTTTATTTAATTTATTAATCGTCAAACAAAACTATTGCGCCTGTCCGTAAACATAAAATTCGGCGAGGAAAGCATAATGGTTTGGCCCTTCAACGGCTTCGTACTTGAAGTAACGAGCCTCGGGCAGGAATGCCAGCGGGTAAAGCTGTCCGGCATCCGAACCGGCATCGAAATCGAAAGTACCCTGGTCTTCAAAATTCACCCCGTCGTTGCTGGTGTAAACTTTAAATTTGGTTTGACCGTTTCCGTTTCCTTGTCTGCGGAAGGCTTCAACAGCCAGCATTCGAACCTGTTGTTTCATATCGATTGTAAAAAAGTGCGGATAATCAGGTTGTGATTCATCCCAGGCCGAGTGCCAGAAGGTTCCCAAATCATCATCGATGGTTGCGTCAACTAATCCCTGAATAGGTGGTCCCCAGTTGGCTTCAGCCGGCTCTTCTGATGAGAAATCAACTACTTCCCAGTCGGTGCGGTCAATTTGTTCTGCCACCTGACCGAAAATATCGAGTTCGGCGAGGAAGGCGAAAAAGTTGGGGCCTTCGGTTGCCACGTATTTTACGTACCTTGCTAAAGGCAGGCTTCCTAAATTAAAGCTCTGACTGTCGATAGTATTATCGTAGTTAAAAGTGCCCTGATTTTCAAAATTCACGCCGTCGATACTGGTGAAAATTTGGAAGCGGGTTTGGCCGCGATCGTC
>JBNJGR010000352.1:0-3008 GCA_051747885.1 Bacteroidota bacterium
TCCCAAAGCAATCCGAAATCGCCAAAATCGTAAACCGCCATCATGGTATCGGGCGTTTCCATGGCATCATTGGGAAACGCATATTTTCCGCCGGTACTCATTACCGATTTGGGCACATACTGGTTCATGCCAAACAGCGCATAGTCGAGCAGGTGAACACCCCAGTCGGCCATCAGACCGCCGGCATAATCCCAGTACCAGCGAAAGGTAAAATGAAACCTGTTTTTGTTGAACGGACGTTTGGGCGCCGGCCCCAGCCAGAAATCGTAATCCACTCCTTCAGGTGGCTTCGAATCCGGCACAACAGGAATTGACTCTTTCCAGCCCACATACGACCACGAACGCACCGAACGAATCCGCCCGATTTTTCCGGCGTGCAAATAATCCACAGCCGCTTTCCAGTGCGGATCGCTGCGTTGCCACTGCCCCACCTGAACAACACTTCCATAACGTTTTTGAGCTTTCACCATTAAATTACACTCCTGAATAGAATTGGCCAGCGGTTTTTCGGTGTAAAGATCTTTCCCGGCCTCCATGGCATGAATCGATATTAAAGCATGCCAGTGATCGGGAGTGGCATTGATTACCACATCGATGTCTTTGTTATCGAGCAGTTTCCGGTAATCATCGTATAATACCGGCTTTTTGCCCTGAATTTTTTCCACTTCGGCAGCCCGTTCCTCCAGCACATTGCGGTCCACATCGCAAAGTGCGCCGCATTCCACATTGGACTCAGCCAGAAACGTTTTCAGGTTATTGAACCCCATTCCCAGGCAGCCCACCAGGCCAACCACCAATTTTTCGTTGGCCGATATTCCGGCACGCAAAATAGTTGGAAAAGTTCCCAAAGCAGCTGTGGCTAAAGCAGAGTTTCTGATAAAAGTTCTTCTGTCCGGTTTCATATTAATTTATATTTTAATGGTTCATTTCTTTCAATTGCTGAAATTACAAAAAAAATCAATTTGCTCCCGGTAAATCGGGTTCAACAAATTGATTTTTAATTCTGAACTTAAAAATTGCATGAAAGTCGGGACATCGACTTTTCAGGTCGAAAATAACTTGTCGGATTTAGAAAATCCGACTCCTGCTTTGTTATTCAACCTGCCAATGGTTTTTTAAATCTACACGCGCGGCAGCGGCCACTTCTCGTTGTAATTCACGCGTGTAAGCTTGTCTGCCTCTTCTTCTTCAAACTTTTTATTCGCATCGTCCCAGTGAATTCGTTTTCCTGTCCGGTAAGCAATATTCCCCATTTCGGAAACAATGGCCGTTTTGGCGCCAACTTCAACCGAAGCGTTTGGTGTTCCTCCTTCACGAATACATTTCAAAAAATTCTGAACATGCTCATTCAACCCGTCGCCGTAATTCTCCTGTGTTTTTCCTTCAAAAAAAGGTCCTTTTTTGGCATCGCTCCGGTCGGGCATGGTTTGCCAGCCACCACGGTCAACAACAAGTGTCCCTTTCTGGCCCACAAATGCAACTCCGTGTCCTTTTCCATAAGGTCCAAGGCCGGGGTTCAATCCGCATTCCCAAACCATGGAATGTTTAGGGTAATTGTAAAGCGCCTGTTGAATATCGGGTGTTTCAATAGCACCTTCTTCGTGGTAAAAAATACCACCTCCGGGTGAAATGGATTGCGGCATTCCGGCATCCATGGCATGCAGTGCAAAATCGAGCAGGTGCACGCCCCAGTCGGTCATGGCGCCACCGGCATAATCCCACCACCAGCGAAAGTTATAATGAAAACGGTTAGGATTAAACGGCCGTTGCGGAGCCGGTCCCAGCCACATATCGTAATCAACATAATCAGGAGCTTCGGAATTTGCCATTGCCGGATAAGGTTCATCGTATCCTTTATAAATCCAGGCTTTCACTAAATGTACATCGCCCAGTTCGCCCGATTTAACAATTTCGGAGGCCTCGAACCAGTGTTTGGAACTGCGTTGCCACATGCCTACCTGAACAGCCAGATCGGGATATTTTGCAGCGGCATCCACCATGGCATTGCACTCTTCGATGCTGTGGCCCATGGGCTTTTCAACATAAACATGTTTACCGGCTTCCAGCGCCATTATCATCATGTGCGCGTGCCAGTGGTCTGGGGTGCCAATAATAACTGCATCCACATCCTGATTATCGAGCACTTCCCTGAAATCTTTAAAAAGCAGGGGGCGTGTCCCGGTTTTTTCTTCCACATCACCAGCCCGGTTTTCCAAAATGTTGGAATCCACGTCACACAATGCGACGCACTCCACATTTTCCTGGTCTAAAAAAGTGGAAAGGTTACTGAAACCCATGCTCCGGCATCCGATTAATGCCACATTAACTTTCCAGGCAGGAGAGGCACAGGCATTTAATACTGCAGGCGCCACTCCTATTCCCGCTGTTGCAATAGCTGAATTTTTAATGAAATTTCTTCGATTTGAACGTACCATAAAAATTTATTGATTTGCACACAAAATTAAAAGAAAATATGAATTTGCCGATGGAAGTAGTTCTCTTCTGGCCGCAAAAGTAGTTACAAAAGGAAACCGCAGCGATCGCATTCCGGTCTATAAATATGACTGACCGGTCATTCAAAATTAACAATTAATTAACAGAACTTATTATTTGGTTTTCAGAAAACAGTTTTAATTTTGACCAACCGTTCAGTCATAAATTTAAAAGACAGAAACAATGCCTCGGAGTCAGAAACAATATGAAGAAATCAGAAAACAGAAAAAACAACTGATACTGGATACGGCGCTGGAACTTTTTGCAGAAAACGGGTTCCACGCCACTTCCATGAGCCAGATTGCCAAAAAGGCCGGTGTTTCCAAAGGTCTTGCCTACAACTATTTCGAAAGCAAGCAGGATATTCTGGATGAAATCATAAAAACCGGATTTGATTCGATTTATTCCAATTTCGATTTAAACCACGATGGCGTTTTAACCCGCGAGGAGTTCGAGCATTTTATCCGAAGCAGTTTTAAAGCCATCAACAAAAACCGTAAATTCTGGAAGCTCTA
>JBNJGR010000353.1:0-2954 GCA_051747885.1 Bacteroidota bacterium
GAACGAAAATTGGCCCACTCGCTCAGGTTGGTTTTTCCGAGCAAAACAGCGCCGGCTTCCCGCAATTTATTTACGATAAATGCATCTTCATCTGCAACATGCCCTTCCAGTGCCAGCGAGCCGGCCGTGGTTTGCATTTTGTCGCCGGTGTCAATGTTGTCTTTTATCATAATCGGAATACCATGAAGAGGACCGCGAACTTTTCCGTTTTTGCGCTCTTCATCCAGCTTGCGGGCAATTTCCAATGCATCCGGGTTGAGTTCCATTACGGCTTTCAACTCCGGATCGACGTTTTCGATTCGGCCCAAATATTTTTCACAAATTTGCTCAGAAGTCAATTCACCCGATTGCATTTTTTGCTGAAGGTCGTCAACTGTGGCCTCGTTCAGTTCAAAATCTGAAAAATCAGTTTTTACCTTTTTGCCTTCCGGGGTGGAGTTACAGGCTGATGCTCCGGCCAAAGCCAATACAGAGCCACCGAGGGCTGTGGTTTTGAAAAAATTGCGGCGTTTCATTTCATTGGATTTTGTTAGTTCTTTTCAAAAGTAAGAAAACCCCGAATAATTAAATCAGGACAGTTGTAATTATTGAAAAAAAAGTGCCTGGATAACTTTCCAGACACTTTTTCAAACAGTTAATTAATTTCCAGTAAGATTATCAGTTTCCGCGATATCCGCGGCCTCTGCCGCCACGTCCCTGGAAACCAGCTGGCCCGCGGCCACCTCTTCGTCCCTGCGCAAAACCTTTCCTTCCGTAATTATTGCGGGCTTGCAATAAATCGTACTGTTTTTGCTGATCTTCTGTAAGCAGGTTTCGTACTTCATTGCGGTGTGCCTGTACTTTTTTCAGCATTTCAGTACGAATTTCACTTTTCTCAACGGGTTCAAACGTTGAACGTTGCTCCACGCGTAACTCAGCCATGGCTTCCTGATGAGCCGCTTCCAGTTCGGTAATTTTAGCCTGCTGTTCTTCAGTTAAATCAGGTAAAACAGCGAGACAGGTTCCCTGGCCATAGCCGTAACCATAACCCGGTTGATTAACATTTCTCCGGCCTTGTGCCAGTAACGTAGTTGATGTTAGCATCAGTGCGATAAACATCCAAACAAAATTTTTCGTTTTCATTTCTCTTAATTTTTAATTGTTACTAATTTCTATCTGTTTCCAAACCTGTTCCGCCTTCCCCGTTGCGGGAGTTTTACGTCCTCTTCCTGCCGGAGCATCGACATAAATATTTCATTCAGTTTCTGCCGTTGCCCGGGGTTGCACTCTTCCTCCATTTCGCGGTAATAGCGGATGGTTTCTTTTTTCAATTCAGTATGTAATATTCCAATTTCTTCTGTAATTGCATTCAGTTTTAGTGAATCGGGAATTTCTTTTCCCAGCTCCTCAATCATTTGAATCCGTAACCCGGCAAGCTGATTGGTAATTTGCCACGCACTGCGGTTGAAATCACGGTTCAGCTCCCTGAACACCTCTACCTGGGCGGGTTGCAAATCCAGCTGCTCCCTGAAAAAACGGGTGCGCTGCTGCGCCGGAATTTCAATTTCGGTTTCTTCAGTATTTACCTGTTCCAGCAATTTTTTATCCTGCTGTTTATGATAAATAAATGAAACTCCCATTGAAATATTAGTTGCCAGCAGAATGACAACCAACCAGGTAAGAATGCGGTATTTATTTCTGGTTATCATGATTTTACTCCATTAAAAATGCTTCAATCGGTTCGGCTTCCATTTCATTCAAATACGGAACTACCTGTTCCTGCTGAAAGTAACTTGCACCGGTATCTGCTGGTTGCCCGATTTTAATTCCGGTATAAATTCCGGCCAAAAGCAACAACGAAAAAAACGCCGGTTGCAACACCCTGGCCACAAACGGATTGCGAATAAATTGCGCCGGTTTTTCAGTTTGCGATTCTAACCGGGCTTTCACACGGGTATAAAAAAACGGATTCACTTCAGGCGATTTTTCTTCCTGCAAAACAGATAGCGTTTTGCTCATTTCGCTGGCAAAAGCAGCGCATTCATCACACTCAGCAAGGTGTTGCTTTACCTGTTCCATCTCGTGCCCGGGCAAATCGCCTTCCAGGAAAAATATCAGCTTTTTATGTAATCTTTTGCATTGCATTTTTATTATTGTTTATTGTTTTGACACATTCTTTTTTAAAAACTTGCGCTTAAATGCATTTCTTTTTATAACAGGTGTACAATTTTTTCTGAAGGTTTTTTTTGGCGCGGTGAATCAGCGACTCCACCGACGACAACGAAACCTGCATGACTTCCGAAATTTCTTTGTATGACAAATCCTCGTATTTATTCAGTGTGAAAGCTACCCGCTGGTTTTTAGGCAGTGAGTCGATGGCCTCGTGCAAAAGTGCCGTACGCTGGCTGTTTTCCATGTCGGTATCCGGCGAACCGGTTTCTTCTGAAATTTTGTAAACATCCTTGCCATCGGGGGCGTTTGTTTCGTCAACCGACCGGAACCATTTCCGGCGTTTATTATCGCGAATAAAGTTGAGTGAGCGGTTCACGGCAATCCGGTAAAGCCAGGTGGAAATTTTTGAATCGGCCCTGAATTTATGAACGGAACGAAACACTTCAATAAAAACATCCTGGGCAATATCTTCGGCATCTTCGGTATTGTGCACCAACCCGAAACAGGTATTTACAACCAGTTGCTGGTATTTTACAACCAGTTGCCTGAAAGCTTTCCCGTCTCCTTCCTGAAGATTTTTTATGATTTCGGCCTCGCTCATTCAAAAATTTAATACTGAAATTTACGAATAAGACACGGCTTCTGAAAAAAACTTGCGTTCGTTTTCAAATTTCTGTAACACTAACGTTACACCCTAATCATCAACCGGCTGAAGTTTCATTTTAAAACGGGCTGCTTCTTCAACTTTTCCTGCGCTGAACGGATCGGCATGATACTGATTGTTCAGGTACATTTCGGTTTGA
>JBNJGR010000354.1:0-2952 GCA_051747885.1 Bacteroidota bacterium
TGTTTCGGCATAGCGCAACACCGGAAAATCCACACCGTTCTGAACAGTTTGTTCGGTGTCGTTGATGAACCCTTTAATCTGGTGATAGCCGGTAAAGTTTTTCTGCAGCTGCTGCACGTAAATGCCGCCACCCTGAGAATAGGTTGCTGTATTTATTAATTCCCAACCCGGGTATGCATAAGTTTGCATCAACCGGGGGTCGCGGTCTTCAAATTCCTCTACAAAAGGTTTTGTTTCATAGTCGGGCTGCGCGGTGTAAAAAGTACCGTCAGTCATCAGGTACGATTGCAACAGATCTTTCGACGGACTTACCTCGTAATTACCGAACATCCATTCCCACCAGCCACTGTTTTTTATCTGGTCTTCGTGAATGTTGGCAAAAATAATTTCAGGGTTTGATGTTAGATCCTGGCTGTGAAAAAGCGAGCCATAATCCGAGCCCGGGTTTCCGGTATTGTGAATGCTGAACCCGCCGTTGTCCATGATCTCTTTAGCTGCATCACGTGCAATTTGCAAGTAGGTGTCGGCACTGCCCTGCAATTCCAGTTCGGGATGATATTTCCTGAAAGTTCCCTCGTGCAGAGCGTGGCGCGCTTTGTATGCCAGCACAACCCATTTGTTTACAGCTCCTGTTGGCTGGTCGGCTTTTACGTTATTCCCTGCAAATTCATAATCTTCAAATATTTTTTGCACTACAAAATCACGCGAGTCGCGCCCTTTAAAAAGCAACTCTTCATCTGATGTCCCAATAACCTGGTCGTACCACGGAACATCTGAAAACCGTTTCACTTTGTCCATGTAAAAACGGGCACGGAAAAAACGTGCTAATCCCTCGTAATGAGCAGCGAGGTCTTCGGGGAGCCCTGCCCTTTCAAAGTTTTCAAGAAAAAGATTAATATTTCGCAACGTACCCCAGTTCCATCCACCGCTGATTGTGGCAGATGAGGGATTGCTGCTGAGCATGATGTTTTTCATTTCCGTGCTCCCGGTATTGGCCGCATTGTCGGTTGTGTTGTACCCGTCGCCGCCATATTCATTAACTCCGGGAAAACTGTAAAGGTTATAGATAAACATTTTCAGGTCCTCTTCACTCTGAAAGAAGTTTTCGGTTCCGATAGATGTTTCGGGGAAACGATCCATATAATCATCGTTACATGCCGAAAGCAGTAAGATGAGTGTGATACTGAATAGTGAAACTATTTTTTTCATTGATATACTGTTTTTTATCGTATTAAAATTGTTTGTTTTTATTGGTGAAAAATTTAACGGGCATGAATTTTGAGATTTATTTTTTCTGCAATATTTCATCATGCATTTCTTTTAATTCGTTAAAAATCAATATTTACACCAAAGGAATACCTTCTCTGAAAAGGATACGCAAAGCCGTGGCCATTGTCGGTAACAGCTTCAGGATCGAAATAATCGGCTACTTCGGACCACTCGGCAATGTTTTCGCCGCTAACGAAAAAACGGACCCTGTTCATATTCCATTTTTGTGTTAATTCCCGGGGTAGTGTATAGCCAACAGTAATATTTTTTATCCGGATGTAGGCGGCACTCAGCAGGTATCGGGTTTGTGGTGTGGCCAACCCTTTGGAGTCATTCAGTCCTTCTCCCAGGTTGCGGTCGGCTAACCACGACTGGAAAATGGGGTATTTGGCATCCAGGTTTTGGTCGGCAAGTCCTGCGTCAATATAAGCCTGCGAATGTTTTTCCCTGTCCACCTCGCTGTCGTCTGCCGGACGATAAAAATCGAACAGGTGGTTGTATCCGCCTTCGTAAGGTTGCTGATAAAAACCCCAGTACAAATAATGGCGCGGATAGTAATCTTTTTTGCCAATTCCCTGCACAAAAGTTCGTACATCGAACCCATTCCAGTCGAAATTCAGGTTCACCCCGAAACGATAGCGCGGAGAAGTGTTACCAATGATAACTGCATCTTTGGGATCGTCCTTGGTGTATCCTTTTTCAATGATGCCGTTGCCGTCCTGGTCAATATATTTTGGCCACCCGGGAACAATTGAAAGTGCTCCCCAAGGAATAAGCTGAGTTTCATCCAGTGCCTGAATTTCTTCTTCAGTTTCAAAAAATCCATCGCTTTCAAGCCCCCAGAGTTCGCCAAATTCTCTACCAATGTAGTACTGGCTTAGGTTTTTGTTTGGATTGTCGAAGTCAGTAATCCACGCACGGCTGTCGGATAATATAAATCTAGTATTGTAATTGAACCGTTTCCCGGCCAGATTAAAACTATTTTTATAGGAAAGTGTTAGTTCCCAGCCGTTGGTTTGCAGGTCGGCAGCATTTTCATTGGGCTCAGCCGCTCCCAGCACATCGGGCAAATCTTTTCCCTGTGTTAACATGCCCGTGGTGTTACGCTGGTAAATATCGAAAGCAGCAGATACACGGTCTTCAAACATTCCCAGGTCAACTCCGAAGTTGGATGTTTCCACCGTTTCCCACGTATATTTGTCGGAAACAAGTTGTGGTGGCGACACTCGCTGTGGCAATTCTCCTCCAATAATATAACTGGCTTCAGAAGGATTCATAGTGGGAATATAGCCGTAAGCCGAAACATTTTGGTTTCCCAGCGAACCGTAAGAACCTCTGAATTTGAGTGTGCTGATTACTGGTTTTAGAGGTTCCATGAAGTTTTCGCGGTCAACACGCCAGGCAAGCGATGCCGAAGGAAAAAATCCGAAGCGTGTTTCTTTTGGAAACCTTGAAGAACCATCATAACGTCCGTTAAATTCAACAATATATCTGTCTTTTAAAATATAATTCAACCGGTAGAAAGCACCGCGAATGGCCCAGTGGGTAATGTTTTCGTCCACATAGTCTTCGCCGGTGGCCAAAGCAATGGTGGGCAGCGAACCTGAAATCACATTGTCACGCCGTGCCTCGAACCACTCTGAGCGGTTGTTTTCCTGGTTGAAACCTAAAAGGGCGGTAAGA
>JBNJGR010000355.1:0-2945 GCA_051747885.1 Bacteroidota bacterium
AAAAAGCAGGGAAAGGGCACGCCAAAAATCACTGGGAAAGTGAGCCCGGAAAGAACATGCTGGCGAGTTTTATTTTGTTCCCTAAATTTCTGATGGCCGCCAAACAGTTCTACCTTTCTAAAATTATCAGCCTGGCCCTGGTTGATTTGCTGAGTGACGAAATGGTCTCTGTTTCAGTGAAATGGCCCAATGATATTTATGCCGGCAATAAAAAACTGGGTGGGATATTAATCGAGAATTCCGTTAGCGGCAATTACATTCATTCTTCTGTATTAGGCGTGGGGTTAAATCTTAACCAGGAGAAATTTAGTGAGCAACTGCCCAACCCGGTATCGTTAAAGCAAATTACCCAAAAAAATTATTCGCCTGAAACAGTAGTTGAGCAGCTAAAGAAGAAGCTTTGGAACTGGTACATGAAGCTGGAGGAAGGCCGGAAAGATTTCATCGATTCAGCCTATTTGCAAAAACTTTACAGGCGGGAGCAAATGAGCCGCTTCAAAAAAGGCAATTATTTTTTTGAGGCCAGGATTAAAGGAATTGGCGAATTCGGGCAGCTGATTCTTGAGATGAGAAACGGCACCGAGAAAATCTTTCAGTTTAAAGAGGTTGAGTTTGTTATTTAGTTGAACGGTTGGTTATTTGTACGGAAGCTTTGAAAGCGTTTCTGCGAGCTGGTTAATTCCTTCTTCCAGTTTGTTACCGGCCATCATTTTTATCATCATGTTCATATCGGCGTGCAGTGTGAGACGCATTTTGGTTTGATGAGGTGTAACCGGCAGCAACTGAATCCAGAAGGTAAAACTTAGCGGCAGGCCTCCCGAACTTTCCACTTTAATTGTTTTAAACGGCTCCCGGTTTACTATCCGGATTTTGGCAACTCCCATTCCTGTAATGTTAAACTTGCAGGAATCGCGATCCGACTCAAAATCGGTGATTTTTACTTGTGGAACCTGTTTGGTAATCTTTTCAATTAAGCCTGAATTTAAATACTCCGAGAGGTTTTCAAAATTCGAAAGGTATTCAAAAATAATCTGCTGGTTATGATCGATTAACTTTACGTCGCTTATGTATTTTTCCATGTTTCATTACTTTTTTCCCCAGTTCGCCGGGTCTTCGCGCCATTCCATGAGGGTTTCTACCTGGTCTTTCGAAATTTCTCCCATTTCCAGTGCCGTGTCAATTAAGACCTGGTAACGGCTGAGCGGAGTCAATTCAATATTTGCTTTTTTGAAATTTTCGCGAGCCAGGTTAAAATTATAAGTGAAAATTGAAAGCATACCAATTACTTCGGCGCCAAAATTATTGACTGCTTCAGCTGCTTTCAGGCTGCTTACACCTGTTGAAACCAGGTCTTCGATTACAACCACTTTTTGGCCGGGTTTCATTTCGCCCTCAATCAGGTTTTCAAGGCCGTGCCCTTTGGGTTTCGACCGAACATAAATGAACGGAAGTCCCAGCACGTCAGCAACCAGAACTCCGTGTGCAATTGCTCCGGTGGCAACTCCGGCAATTACTTCGGCATGCGGGTATTTTTCCCGGATAATTTCTGCAAATTTGTCGCGAATAAACGAACGGGTATCAGGGTAAGATAAAATTTTCCGGTTGTCGCAATATATAGGTGATTTCCAGCCCGATGCCCAGGTGAATGGACTCAACGGCTGGATTTTTATAGTATTCAACTCTAAAAGTTTTTTGCTAACTTCCTTTTGTGTTGTTTCCATAATAGCTGAAATGATTTTAATTTAAAGCAAATGTATAAAGTTTTTCTGAATGACCGGTTGATGCAAATTGGTGCGCCGGAGAAAATAACAATTAATAAACCATCAGTTACTTTCAGCGATTGGGTTGAAAAGGATGAAATTAAAAAATGGTTTTTAAGTTTCCTGAAGGATGATTTTCAGGAGGTTTATTTGTTGCATCCCAGGCCGGAACATTTTTTTGAAATATTCAGGAATTCATTCAGTGAAATCAGGGCCGCGGGGGGCGTAGTGAAATCGGCCGGCAAAATACTTTTTATTTACCGCCGTGGTAAATGGGATTTGCCCAAAGGAAAAATCGATAAAGGTGAAACGTCCGAAGAAGCCGCAGTGCGAGAGGTAGCAGAGGAATGCGGTATTTCGGGGCATGAAATTATCAAACAGCTGACTTCAACTTATCACATTTATGAATCGCCATACTCAGAAAACAAGGGGGAATGGATTTTTAAAGAAACATTTTGGTTTGAAATGAACTACACAGGAACTTTCAGTGGCAAACCGCAAACCGAAGAGGATATTCTGGAGGTGAAATGGATTGCAGCGGAAAACCTGGATGAGGTTCTTGCCAACACTTATGCCAACCTGAAACAAATTATCGGCCTTTACCGCTCCTGATTTCGTTGCCGTTCAAACAGCTCTTTTTGCAGGAAAGCACCGAATTGCTGCTCAAAACCGTCGAGCGGGGCTTTGGTTTGCTGGAATACAACTTTGTGGTTTTCGTTCAGCAGAAAGCAGGTGGGGTAAGATTTAACCCGGTAATTTTCAATAAATTCATCATTGCCATCAACCAGGTGAATACCCGGAATTTCATTTTCGTTAAGGAAAATCTTCATCTCAATCAGATCGGTTTTTCGGAGAATCACATAAATTTCGAGGTGTTTGTTAAATCTTTCTTCAATTTTGGTGAGGTATTTCAAGTGTTCTTTGCACACCACCATTTCGGTGTCGGCAAAAATGAAGTATTTGAATTTACCGGAAGTTTCGTTCGTGCACTTGTTGTGACCGTCGGTGTCTTTCAGGCAAATAACCGGAGCTGCGCTTCCGGGCCGTAAAAATTTAATTTTTTGCAGCACGTTTTGCGCAGCCATCGAAATTTGTTCATGCCTGTTTTTTTGAAAATAATCGGAGCCAGTGATTTT
The DNA here is from genome assembly GCA_051747885.1 of Bacteroidota bacterium. GTDB lineage: Bacteria > Bacteroidota > Bacteroidia > Bacteroidales > Prolixibacteraceae > Tangfeifania. The sequence goes on from JBNJGR010000355.1 coordinate 2,897, forward strand.
TATAATTGATTCCTGCGAAAAATCGCCTGAATAATAGCCGTCGTGCAGC
>JBNJGR010000356.1:0-2929 GCA_051747885.1 Bacteroidota bacterium
TGAATAATGAATAAATTTTCTTCTGTCCATTTTATTGTTTTTATAATGAATTTAATATCATTTTCCTTTCATTTCTGTACCAGATGATGAAAAGAATTAATGACAGAACTGTAATTCCAATCCCCACCGAATAGGAAATTTCTTTTGAAAGATGAAAACCCTCGGGAGCCAGGAACAGATAAGTTGAAATGACTGCCGTCATAAACAATGCAGGAATTAGGGTAATCCAGAAGTTTTTTTTGTATTTGACAAGGTAAACAGTGATAGTCCAAAGTACCACGGTTGCCAGCGTTTGGTTCGACCAGGCGAAGTAACGCCAGATAACATCGAAGTTGATTTGGGTAAGGAAAAAACCGATGGCAAACAACGGAATGCTGATAAGCAGCCGGTTTTTCAGAGGTCCTTGTTTCAGGTTAAGGAAATCGGCGACAATGAGACGGGCACTCCTGAATGCAGTATCGCCTGAAGTAATTGGAGCAGCTACCACTCCCAGGATGGCCAGGAAAGCCCCAAATGTTCCTAAAAGTCCGTTGGCTGTTTCGTTTACAACCCAGGCAGCATTTCCCTGGTGTTCCACCATAATATCATTCAATTCACGTATTCCGCCAAAAAAACTCATGCTGATGGTGGCCCAAATCATGGCGACCACAGCCTCGGTAATCATGGCACCATAAAATACACGGCGCCCCAGTTTTTCATTTGTCATACAGCGTGCCATCAGGGGTGACTGCGTTGCATGAAACCCTGAAATGGCACCACAGGCAATGGTAATAAACAACATGGGAAAAATGGGGAAATCACCGGCCTGGTTGTGAAAGTTTTTAAAATTATCTACTGAAAGCTCGGGAATGTGATACCCCTGCGAAAATAAAGCGATAATTAAGCTTACGGCCATAAACAGCAGGGCAAATCCGAAAACGGGATAAACACGGCCTATCACCTTGTTAATGGGCAGCAGGGTAGAAAGAACATAATAACCAAAAACCACCCACACCCAAAAAGTCATTGTGGCATAATCGGGAGTCAGGCCGGCCAGGATTTTTGCCGGGCCGAGAATAAATACGGCACCTACAATTACCATTAAAAATACGGTAAAAGCCCGCATGATTTGCTTGGTTGTGAGGCCCAGGTAAATTCCCACAATTTCGGTGATGCTTAGGCCTTTGTGTTTGATGGAAAGCATTCCTGAGAAATAGTCGTGGACAGCGCCGGCAAAAACAGAACCCAGGATAATCCAGATGTATGCCACCGGTCCCCACATAGCACCGGCAACAGCACCGAAAATAGGTCCCAGCCCGGCAATATTAAGAAACTGGATGAGGAAAATCCGCCACCATGGCATGGAAATATAATCCACACCATCGGCCATGGTCGTTGCAGGGGTTGGTCTGTCTCCATCCGCACCAAATACCCGCTCGATGTATTTTGAATAGAATAAATATCCGGCGATTAATACTACCAGGGAAATAATAAGTGTAAACATTAAAAATCATGTTTTAATTCATACTTTTCCGGGAAAAATAAAATCTATCCGTTGTTAAGTTCTTAATTTTTATCCGGATTGTTTTTCTCATTTAATAACTTTTGGGTCAGGTTGCGTACATACCCGTTATCATGCTCAGAAAGATTGTTTATAATTTGGGAAATTTCAGAATTATCATTTAAGTGTTCTGAAGTAACAAGCCGCAATATTAAATTATAGGCTCCTATACCTACAGCTTCTTCATCAAACATTTTTAAAAGGCTTAACACTACCAGTTCGTCAACTTCTTCAAGTTCAATTAGTTTCCAAAGAATTTCATATTTAATACTCATGTCCGCATCACCCAAAACCTGAACAAATTTTCGCTGTACAGTGGTGTCAGCTAATAGTTCAGGATAAAAATAATTGAGTGATTGGTTTGCCAAATCAGATTTTTCAGACTTGATGTGTTTTATAATTTTGGGATAAAAATCTTCATGGTATTCCGGAAACTTTTCAACACTTTCTATTGCCCATGAAATATATGCCGGATTTTGACTGTTGAACATCATTGCGAGGTAATCTTTACTTAAACGGTTTTTCATTATTTCGTGAATGGCATTTTGAACGGGGCCGTAAACTGTGTGCCACAATGTATGGCAGGAGTAAACAGCATCTTTTACCACCACCTCAGCAAGGGCAGGCTGGGTTGCAGCCGTATATCCGTCCACTTCGTAAGCTTTGTAAGCATCAATTGTATCGGGGACAATGATTAAGTCTTCCTGTTTTAAACCTTTCAGAATGGAAGCGGTGTCCCCGAGAATATCTTCCAGTTTTTCGTAATCTTCCGGTTCAAAAGGAGTATGGTCTGATTTGGTAAGTGGTTCTTCTTCAGGAATCTGCATGCCAAGGTAATTCCCGGCGCCGTCCCAAAACAGCCACAGGCGGATCATTTTACATTCTCCTGATATACAGACGTCTTTAAAAATGTGCCGACCAAACCAGATGGGCAGCCCGTTTTCGTCCTGCAATTCGAAAATTTCGGGGCCTGAAAGCGAATCGGTTTTATCCTCGAAAATGTGGGTTTCCAGCGTACCTTCCATCGCCCAAAAACCTGTCTGAGGTCGTTCGGGAACAACATCAGTAAAACTAATGAACAACAAAATGATTATCGCTGACAAACCTTGGAGAATATATCTTTTATTGTAAACCATACTTTAAAATCAAGTTAATTGATACAACAATTCAATGGATTTACCACCTGGGCTGAAAACCATCAGATGAAACCATTCATTGAAGCTACCCTTTAAAACAATAACAAGCTTCTTAGTCCGTTGGTTTTATTCTTTTGGACCCAGTGTCGAACCCTCATTATAATTTTGCATATTTTCTGCATCGTATTTTCCTACCCCTTTTTCCATCAACGCTTTTAGTTCAGTTAGATGATTCTGGTAAACACCGCGCGGA
>JBNJGR010000357.1:0-2927 GCA_051747885.1 Bacteroidota bacterium
CAAAGGTCACATCGAACTTTTTTTTCGTCGAATTTTTGATATAGAATTGCTTCTTTCATACAACCTCCAGCATTTTATCCAGGGCAATTTTTGCCTCCGCTCTGATATGGTCCGGTATGCTGACCTGGTATTCCATAATTTCGAGCGAACGTTTTATTTTTTCAAGTGAAATGGTATTCATCCCCTCGCAGAAGGTGTGAACGGGGTAAAACATTTTATCGGGATTATCAGCTTTTAACCTGTATACAAAATTCGTTTCCGTGCCAACTATGAATTCTTTTTGTTCCGATTCTTTCACATAACGCGACATTTGCGAAGTACTGCCGGTAAAATCGGCGAGGTGCCTCACAGGGGCCATACATTCCGGATGAACGATAATCGCAGCATCAGGATGTTCGTCATGTAATGCCATCAGGTCGTTTGCCGTAATTTTCTCATGCACATAACAATACCCATCCCAAAGCTGAATCATTTTGTTGGAATTTTCAGCCACATGAGAACCCAGGTTTCTGTCGGGGACAAACAAAACCGGATCACTACTCAAAGAGTTAACCACGTCCACTGCATTTGCCGAAGTGCAACAAATGTCGGATACCGCTTTTACCCCGGCGGAACTGTTTACATAGCTGACAACTTTCAGTTCAGGATTCCGATTTTTTATTCCGATAACCTGTTGTGCCGTTGCCATATCGGCCAGACCGCATCCGGCATTTTTATCGGGGAGCAGTACTGTTTTTTGCGGATTGAGGATAGCGGCGGTTTCTGCCATAAACTGCACGCCGCAAAAAACAATTACCCCGGCATTTGTCCGAACTGCTTTTCTGCTCAAATCCAGCGAGTCGCCCACATAATCCGCAATATCCTGTACTTCACCCCGCTGGTAAACATGAGCCAGGATAACAGCATTTTTTTCCTTTTTAAGTTTGTTGACAGATTTTATCAAATTTTTATCTGTTGTCATCCTGATTGAATTTAAAGGATTCCGGCAACCTTGCTTGCTCCCTAAGAGTCTCTGGCGCCAAATAACCGGGTTCCTATTCTAACCATATTGGCACCTTCTTCAATGGCAATTTGGTAACTGTTGCTCATGCCCATCGAAAGGTAACGCATTTCAACACGGGGAATTTCCAGCTTTCTGATTTGTTCAAACAGTGCTTTTGTGGTTTTAAAATACGGTCTCGCATCTTTCGGGTTTCCGAAACGTGGCCCCATGGTCATCAAACCCAGTATTTGCAGGTTACCCAAATCGTTTATTTGTTGAATCAGCGCCAGCGCATTCCCGGGCAATACGCCGGTTTTGTTCGATTCTTTCCCGCTGTTGATTTCAATGAGCACAGGCATAATTTTATCCAATTTGGCACATTGCTTATTCACCTCTTTTGCAAGCCTGACTGAATCGATGGTTTCAATCATATCAAAAAGCCGTACGGCTTTTTTTACCTTGTTGCGCTGCAAGTGCCCAATCATGTGCCATTTTACCGGCTCATCGATGGTTTGTTTCAGGAGTTCGGCTTCCTGCACATAATTGTAACCAATAATCTGAATGCCTGCATGAATAGCTGATTTTACTTCTTCGGGCAATCTTGTTTTTGCCGCAGCAACTAGCAACACACCCTGCGGCAATGCCTGCAGGATTCCGGTTACATTTTCCTGAATGGCATCCAAAGCCAATTCATCCATATCTTCATTTTTAATGACTCTGCATTACAGGAACAGAACCTTAACAAATTTTTTTAATCACATTATTCCCCGTGGAGTTGCTTCTTTTTTGCAAGCAGTGCATCGTGACTCTCGCTGCGATCCGGATCGGGAATAATGGCATCTACAGGACAAACCTCAACACATTGCGGTTCGTCAAAAAAACCAACACACTCGGTGCACCTGTCCGGATTAATCACATAAATCAAATCGCCTTCAGAAATGGCATTATTCGGGCATTCACTAACACAAGCCCCACAGGAAATACAATCATCAGTAATCATTAGTGCCATAAGATACCTCCTTCGTTTTTTTATTTTTTTGGTTGATACGAATCCCAGACGACCAGTACCAAAGCCCCTTTCTCCGATTCGAGAGGCCCGTGATTTTCATGTGCGCTGAAAACCTGGTAGTCTCCTTTGTGGTAAACCTTACCTTCACTTTTGTATTCTCCGTCCAGAATAAAATGTTGCTCGGTAGTCACATGCGTGTGGTCGGCCATGTGAAAATTTTCAGGCAACCTGAGCAAAATCGTTTTTTTGCCATCTTCATCACGTAAAGTCTTTTTTTCTGCGCCACTTCCATATTCCGAAGCTTCCTGCCAATGGGAGTCATCGTACAAATTCATTTTTTCTTTCATTTTACGGTCCTCCTTTTTAAATTCAGTTAAATATAATAAACATATTCTCATTATACAATGATTTATTTAGATTAATTTCAAATTAAAACCACCCCCAAAGAAAAGATTGTTTTGTAAATTTGCTGGAAGAAGAAAAAAGAACAAACTGAACAATTTTTCTTTTTAAAAATTTGACATTTAACATTTTATGGAAATTAAAAATACACGCAATGTTTTTCTGACTCCTGAAGTCGCTTCGGAATACGACGCATACTACCAAACGGAAACCGGGAAAACTGTTGACAATATTGAAAAAGAAATTGTTTCGGCCAATTTAAAAAAATTACCCAAAACGAACTGGCTGGAACTGGGATGCGGCACCGGGCACTGGACAAAATTTTTCAACGAAGGTGGATTTCAAATTACGGCCGTGGATAACTCGGAAGCCATGCTCAAAATTGCCCGTTCGAAAAACCTGGAAAATGTTCAGTTTTTAAATGCCGATGCCACCCGGCTCCCCTTTCCCGATGCCCGGTTTTCAGGAATTGTTTCGATTACGATGCTCGAGTTTGTGGACGATTTAGAAAAGGTTTTAAACGAAATCGACCGC
>JBNJGR010000358.1:0-2916 GCA_051747885.1 Bacteroidota bacterium
GGCACCTACATTGAATATTTTACTGCGCCCCAGATTATTCATCGTCAGGTAGGGAAACATTGAATCTTCTTTATCGAAAAACTGCCATGAAAAATAACCTTTTACGGCAAAGTTCTCGTTCACCCGTTTAGTGGTAACCGGAGAAGAAATACTGTCTGTTCCGGCTTCAAACGGCTTTACAACCGACAGCCGGTAATTCAGTTTTCCGAGGTTTCCCCGCGCGTAAATCCCAAACTGGCGTCCGTAACGACTGAATGTTCCGTTCAGCGGAAAAGCAAAACCCGACCGGTCCACTACTAAAAATTGTGCGCGGTTGCTGTTGCTGTACCTCGAAATACCGTTCCATGAATGCAGCCCGAATCCCAGGTGAAGTTTATTTTTTGCAAGAATGTATTCGGTTTGTGCATCGAACAGGGTAAATCCGGGACTAGCATTTGACCGGTAAGTTTGTTCGTTAAATCCCATGCGGGTGTAAATCAACACTTTGTCCGCTAACGAAACATAAAATGTAACCTGGCTTCGCCGGATACCAAGGTCGATATCGGGATATTGTTCTGTTCCGCTGTAATCCGGATTGTTCCGGATGTATCGCCCCCAAATCTGGTTAAGCATCTCCATTCCGGCATACGAGGTTTTATTATCCGATAAATTCCATCGAAGGTTAAAATCATCCTGTTTCTCCTGTGCAAAAGCACCTGACAGGAAAAGCAAACTCATCATGGTAATTCTAATAACTGCCCTTATAATCCGCCCCATAATCATCTGATTTTCTACAAAGAAAAACTTTTTCTTAAAAAATAAAATAATTTTTCACACAGAAACTGAAACTATACACAAGTTATACCAATTGTTTTTCAAACTGAGCCTTAAGTGAAGGTTGAAATTATCCCGAGGGATTAATGCCGATAGACAATTGAAAAGCCTTAAAGAGTGAAACGAATTTAAGGCTCAATTCAATTGCAAATCGGTATAAATCATTCATTTCATGCGTTTCACCATAAAAAAAAATCCCCAGGCTGCATTTGACTTATAAAATGAATTACGCATGATTAAACAGCGCTTTGTTGGGATTCATAAATGACCACATAATAATTGCCGATAATGACAGGACTGCACAAATATAAAAGAACGGCACATGACTGTTGGTTGCTGCAAATAAATACGGATAGGCAATGATGGTCACAAAAGCGCCCAGGTTGCCGGCCATATTCATGGTACCGGAAATTACGCCGGCGCGTTCTTTTGAAATATCGATGCAGAACGACCATGAGGGGCTTAATGTCATATCGGCGCCAAAAATGGCAATCGACATGAATACAACAGCCACCACCGGGCTTTGCACCATAGTAACCATAACCATTCCCAGGGCTGCCAATAAAAAACCGATAATTGCAGGAACCCTTCGTGAAAGTTTCATGTTTTGCTTCCGGGTATAAATGAGATCAACCAGCCAGCCCGAAACCCAATTGCCAAGTGCGCCGGAAAGAAGAGGGAACATGGAATACATGCCGGCCTGAACAATATCAACCTGGAACCGATCGGCAATATAGGGCAACATCCATGTCAGGGTAAAATAGAACGTAAAGTTGCTGCAAATATACTGTCCCATAGCCAGCCACATATTCCGGGATTTCAGAAGTACCTTTAGCGAAAACGGCGGTAAATCACCAATAGTGGCCTGTTGCCTGTTTTTAATGATAAAATCCTTTTCCTTGTCGCTCAGCCATTTGGTGTCCTCCGGTTTATCTCGAAAAACAAAATACCAGAAAACGGCATAAGCAGCTCCCACCAGCCCTACAATAACAAACGACCAGCGCCAGCCAATTTCTGAAATCATCCAGGCAACCAGCGGCAAAGTAAAAGCGGCTCCAATGCGCGATCCCGAGAAATTAATTCCCTGAACAATGCCCCTTTCCTTTAAAGGAAACCAGTTATATACGACCTTCGATAAAGCCGGAAATGCGCCTGCCTCGCCTGTTCCGAAAATAAACCGAATTACCAGCAGCTGAACATAGTTTCGTGCAGCAGCCGTAAGCGCAGTACATGCCGACCAGAAAATAATGATGGCAGTAAGTACAAACCTTGGTCCGCGGCGGTCGGCAAAATGCCCGGTAGGTGCCTGAAAAAGTGCATAACCCAGCGTGAACATGGCCATAGCCCAGCCAAACTGGATGTCGGTAAGCCCAAGGTCTGCCACCATCGAATCTCTGCCGGCAGAAATAGCAGCCCGGTCAATATAAAGATTTACAGTGTGTAAGAAGGTTAGAAATACGAGAAATACCCTTGCGGGAATACTGAATCTTTTAGTCATTGGTTGAATTTTATGTAGAGTGTTTTCTTTCAATTAAAAGTTGTTCAATTTCTTTTCGCTCCACCATATAGCCACCATGGATTTTCGTACATGGGCGTTTCAATGATTACCTCGTTATCTCCTGCCTGGTATTTTGCCCTGGCTTTTACCAAGTGCCAGTGCTCCGGCATTTCCGTAACCTCGAAATTATACGGGGCATTTGTAATTGTTTCAACAACTTCGTTGTTAATCAGCAGGCTGACTTCTTTTATAGCGGGGAAATTACCGCCATTTTCAACATCAACTGTTACTTTTCCGGGTTCATCCGACCATTCCATAACAAGTTTCGGAGTGCCCGGGTAACCTGTTATTTCTGCCAGCAGGTCGAAAAAGGCTTGTTTCCGTTCAGAAGATATTTGCCAGTTTACCGGTACACTTTGGTACCCCTCGTTGAATTGGTCATTTTCCTTTGGGCGGCGGAAATCGAAAAATCCCCATGAAGTATAGTTCTGAACGCAAACTGCCATGTTGTTTCCATATTCCCCCCAACCTTGTTCGGCAGTACGCCAGGGCCGATCGTCCTCGTTATTTATAATGGGCACATCGTTGTAAACTTCCATTTCCCG
>JBNJGR010000359.1:0-2870 GCA_051747885.1 Bacteroidota bacterium
CTGAAATTCCATTACTGGAACTGGGGCATGATAAACGAATGATAAACATCCGGTTTACCACAATTGACTTTAATTATCAATCCCGGCCGGTTTACCGTTTCAAGCTGGAAGGCTTTAATTCTGAATGGGTGTATCCTCAATATGAACAGGTAGCAACCTATACCAATTTATCGCCAGGCAATTATTCTTTTAGTTTAGAAGTGCAGGATAAAAACGGGAAATGGCAGAGTCAACCTGCTTTGCTTCAACTTAAAATAAAAGCTCCTTTCTGGAAAACTCCTCTGTTTATTATCATTATGGCCGTTTTCATCGTCACCCTGTTTTTATTTATTTTAAAATGGAGATCGCGCGTCCTCATTAAACGGCAAAAAAATCTGGAACAAATAATTGATGAAAACATCAGCGAATTACAACAAAAAAACGAACAACTGGAGCAGGCCAACCAAACGAAAAACAAATTTTTTTCCATCATATCGCACGACCTGCGCAGCCCTTTTTCAGGATTTGTCGGAATACTCGACGTCTTAACTGATTCTGAGTACAATATGAGCAATGAGAAAAAAAATGAACTGCTGCAAACTGCCAAGAAATCAGCCGACAACACATTTGAACTGCTCGAGAACCTGCTCACCTGGGCGCGCTCGCAAATGGAAAAAACCAACATTTCGCCAAAAACAGAAAACCTGAGCAAAATTCTGCAAGATAATATTGAGTTAAGGCAAGCTTCAGCGGAGCAAAAAGGAATTTCAATCCACCGCGATTTCCCCGAAAACACCGAGGCATTTTTCGATGTGGATATGATAAACACCGTTGCCCGGAACCTCATCAGCAATGCTATTAAATATACATCGCAGGGTGGTGAAGTTGCCGTTTCGGTTGAAAGGAAAAACGGAGTTGTTGTCCACATTGCCGATACCGGAATAGGGATGGATGAAAAAGAAATGCACCACCTGTTTAAACTTAACAACAAAAGCCGAAACGGTACCCAGGGCGAAAAAGGTACCGGGCTGGGGTTAATAATCTGTAAAGAATTTGTTGAAAAAAATTCCGGAAAAATATGGGTTACCCCCAATCATCCAAAAGGTACAGTTTTTCATTTCTCGCTTCCGGTTCAGGAGCTTTAACCAGCCAAACATTACGGATTGAACCACGTTCATTTTATTGAAAAGATAAAGTTATGAAACAAACAGCCAACGTCATAGGTGCCACCGGTTTGGTAGGCAAACAGCTTGTACAACTTCTGTTGAAAAATGAAAATTTTGATAAAGTGCGAATTTTCGTGCGCCGCAGTCCGGGAATTTCACATCCCAAACTGGAAGAACAACTAATCGATTTTGGAAACGAAGAAAGCTGGGCTGAAAAACTGACCGGCGATGTGCTTTTTTCAGCATTGGGCACTACACTAAAACAGGCCGGAAGCAAAGAAAAACAATACGAAACAGATGTCACTTTCAACCTGAATTTTGCCCGGAAAGCCAAAGAAAACGGCATTGAAAACTACGTGCTGGTTTCTTCTGTTGGAGCCAACTCAAAATCGTGGATTTTTTATTCTCGCATGAAAGGCGAACTGGACGAGGCTGTTTCCAGGCTTGGCTTTAAAAACCTCGCCATTTTGCGCCCGGCGTCGTTAACCGGCAATCGGGAAGAACGTCGTCCCATGGAAGAATTGTCGGTTCCCGTAGTTCGTTTTGTGACCAAATTCATTTTCAAAAATTACCGCCCCATTCATGGGGAAACAGTGGCAAAGGCTATGATCAATGCTGTGTTGCATCCCGATTCTGAAAAAACAATTTGGGAAGCTGCGGAGGTTTTCCAGCTAGCTGAAAACGACTGAAAATTTATTTTTGTACATTTAACCTTCATTCAAACTAAACTGCTATGACTTATAAATTCATTCGCTGCCTGATAATTCCTATTTTGTTTCTGTCAGTAAATACTGTTTCCGGCCAAAGGATAATGGAAAAGCTGGACCGGGGTGCTTTTGCAGCAGTTGCCGGATCAGACAGTGTTTTTATAGGCTGGCGGTTGCTGGGCTCCGACCCGCAGGAAATTGCATTTAACGTGTACCGCAATCAAACCAAAATTACCAAATCTCCCGTAAAAAACACTACTTCACTGGTGGACACCGCCGGAAGCGATGAAGCCGTTTACTCTTTGGTTCCGGTAATAAATGATACTGAAAAACAGGAATTAAAGGAAATCATAAAAGTACAACCCAACCCGTGGATTGACATCCCGCTGCAAACGCCTGAAAACTACAGCCCGGGCGATGCCTCGGTTGGAGATTTGGATGGCGACGGAACGTACGAGATTGTGCTTCACCAAATTGGCCGCGGCCGGGATAATTCACACACCGGTATTACCACCGAACCGGTTTTTCAGGCCTACAAAATGGATGGTACGCTGCTCTGGGAAATTAACCTGGGGAAAAACATCAGGGAAGGTGCGCATTACACGCAATTTATGGTATATGATTTAGACAGCGACGGGAAGGCGGAGTTTGCCTGTAAAACTGCCGACGGCACAACCGACGGCAAAGGAAATGTGATTGGCGATCCGGAAGCAAATTACGTAAACAGCGACGGAAAAATACTGGACGGGCCGGAATTCCTGACTATTTTTGATGGGTTGACCGGAGAAGCGCTTTACACCACTGATTATATTCCCTCGCGCTACCCAATTGATGGATGGGGCGGAATTGGCGGGAATGGGGGCAATGACAACAACGGCAACCGCGCCGACCGTTTCCTGGCATGTGTGGCTTACCTCGATGGTGTGCATCCCAGCCTGGTGATGTGCCGCGGCTATTACGGCCGGTCGGTTTTGGCTGCGTGGGACTGGGACGGACAAACCCTGAAAAAACGCTGGGT
>JBNJGR010000360.1:0-2856 GCA_051747885.1 Bacteroidota bacterium
TTACATCAAACGATTCGACTTTGTACTGATTATGCTGCTTTTTTTCTTTCTGGTTTGGACACCGCAATTTTTTTACTGGAAAGCGGTAACCGGTGAGTGGATTTTTTATTCCTACAGCACAAAAGATGCCTCCTTTTTCTGGGGAAATCCCCAAATATTTGATATTCTTTTCAGCTATAAAAAAGGGTGGTTTGTTTATACGCCCATCATGTTCATTGCTTTTCTGGGAATTTTCCTGTTGCGCAAAAGAATGAAAAAGGCATTTTGGCCTATTCTGATTTTTACTATTCTGAACATTTATGTCCAGTCGAGCTGGTGGAGCTGGTGGTTTGGCGGCGCATTCGGCCTCCGGGCGTTTATCGATTCCTACGGAATTATGGCGATTCCGCTGGCAATGGTTTTGGATGCGGCTTCGCAAAAAAAATTCCTGAAATATGCAGTCCCGGCTGTTTTGATCGTACTTATTTGGTACAACACTTTTCAAATGAGGCAGTACACCAAAGGAGCCATTCATTTTTGGTGGAATAACAAGGAGGCTTATTGGGAAAACTTCCTTCGGCTTCATCCTTCCAACGAATATTGGGATATGGTGCGGGTTCCGGATTATTATTTGGCAAGAAAAGGAATCTACGAAGCAGTTACCCCGGTTGAAAAAAGAAGACGCGATTTGTGGAGAGGCTACCGCGACAACTACATCAACACGCTAAAACAGAATCAGCAGGTGGTTGACAGCCTGAAATTATATACCACAGGGGTTGAAAAAACATTTGACGAAGCCATAATAGAACTGGCATCGAAACGTGTTGGAATTGAACTTCAGAAAAAAGAGAAAGAGATCAAAAACAGAATTACAAGCGATAAGGAGTGGAATAAGTTTGTAAACAAACTGGCCGGCATGAAAGACATTTCGGTTGATTCTGCCATTCAGATTGAAGCCAACCGGGTGATCGATGCTATTTATCTGGAATAAAATTAATGAAACTAATCCTATTGAGACTCAGAAAATTGCTTGTCCATTAGTGGTTTAAGGTATTCTTCAGTGAAAGTTTCTACCCCATCCGAATTCAGATGATGATGGTCGTAAAAATACTTTTTCTGACCGAGATACACCCGTGAAAAATCATATACTTCTGTGCCATATTTTTCTTTCAGTTCGCTCATAAAATCCATTACATGTTCATGTCCCGGCCATTCACCAAAGGTTGAAGGCGTGACGATGAAGGTAATTTCAATATCATTTTTTTGAGCAAGTTCTACAGTTTCCCGCATCAGTTTTTTGTTTTTTTCAAAAGTATCGAATTCCAATCCGTTGACATAAGCTCTTTTAAAACCATCAACTATCTGGGTGGTATCGAATTTTTCAAGAATGGTTTCCCGTTTTTTTTCGCTCCACGGGCCATATTTTACGCGCCAGTGCTTGTTAAATTTACTCCTGACGTAGGTGTATAATTTCTCACCCTTATTTACATCGGGGCCGGTTAAAACATGATAAAAAAACAGCGGGTCTAGTTTTTCATATTGATAAGTGAAAGCGTTTTCATCCAACCGCTCGGCAAAAAACATGGGCATCGAAAGCACGTAATAAATATGATCGGTGGTGTTTCCGCGGCTCAAAAAATAGTTCAGAAAAACCTGCTGGTTGGCAATGTTGCCGTTTCCGCCACCTCTCCCGTAATTTAAAAATCTACGATCCAAAATTTTCTCTACCCGTTGGTGGTTGCGGTGGCGCGAAAAATTCCGGGCATGCGACAAACCCAGCATCAGAAAATCGAAATGTTCGTTTTTGGGAGTAATAACCACATTTTCTTCAATATCGAAGTTATGATACTCCTTGTTTTCAGCATTCCGGCTGGCAACTTTGGCTGCTGCGTAAATCAGGCCAATCAGCAAAATCCAGAAGAGCGCTATTTTCAGAAGAAATCGTGCCATCAGAATGCAAAATAAATAAATTCAGTTTGTTCGAATTTGCCGTACATAAAAATAAACAGGGCGATAAATACATAAACAGACCACCGTGCCACAACCGGCCAGTTTTTAATTTGCAGGCCGTGTTCTTCTTTCCGGTTTATCCATTCCAGAATTAGCATCAGAATGACTGCAAAAAATACAGGTTGCGCTGAAATATTAAATTTCTTTACCGGAGACTCAAAAAGTGTTTGAATCATTTGTCCGATGTACTGAAAAGCATCCCCAATTGTTTGTGCCCTGAAAAATATCCAGGCCACTGTCACCAGCAAAAAAGTGAGAAAAATTTTCAGGATGATTTGCGGATTTCTCAATAGCTCGCGGTTTTCAATATGTTCGGTGTACCTGCGATTTTTGTTGAAAACCAGCAGCGGCACAAACAGCAATGCGTGGGCTGCTCCCCAGGCGATGAACGTGTAATTGGCACCGTGCCAGAACCCGCTGACCAGAAAAATGACAAAAACATTCCGGATTTGTTTGAGGCGCGAAACGCGGCTTCCGCCAATGGGAATGTACACATAGTCGCGAAACCAGGTGGACAGCGAAATGTGCCACCGCCGCCAGAACTCGGCAATATCACGTGAGAAATAAGGGAATGCAAAATTTTGCATCAGGCTGAAACCAAACAGACGGGCTGTACCAATGGCGATATCTGAATACCCGGAAAAGTCGCCGTAAATCTGAAACCCAAAAAGTACCGCTCCCAAAAGCAACGTTCCGCCGGTGTGATCGCCGTAGTTTGCAAAAATTTCGTTGGCATAAACCGCGGCATTATCGGCAATTACAATTTTTTTGAAAAAGCCCCAGAGCATCTGGCGGATTCCGTCGCTGGCATTTCCCGGATCGAAAGTTCGTTTTTTCAGGAACTGCGGCACCAGGTTGCGGGCGCGT
>JBNJGR010000361.1:0-2854 GCA_051747885.1 Bacteroidota bacterium
TGGTGTGCATCCCAGCCTGGTGATGTGCCGCGGCTATTACGGCCGGTCGGTTTTGGCTGCGTGGGACTGGGACGGACAAACCCTGAAAAAACGCTGGGTGTTCGACTCATCTAAACCCGGCCTGGAAAAATTTTCGGGAATGGGAAACCATAATTTATCGGTAGCTGATGTGGACAACGACGGAAAAGACGAGATAATTTACGGCGCGATGACGGTTGACGATGACGGAACCGGCCTTTACTCGACCGGCTTGCGGCACGGCGATGCTATGCACGTGAGCGACCTGCTGCCTGACCGTCCGGGCATGGAGGTTTGGGGAATTCATGAAAATGAAGAACCGGTTGAGGGGTATGAAAATGTTTACGGGGCAGCTCTTTTCGATGCGGCTACCGGAGAAATACTCTGGGGAAAACTGCCGGGGAAAGATGTCGGACGCGGTGTTGCGGCCGATATCGATTCCACCTGGCCGGGAGCTGAGATGTGGTGCTCTGGCGGAGGGCTCTGGAATGCAAAGGGAGAAGTTGCAGGGCCAATGCCATCATCAGCCAACTTTCTGGTTTGGTGGGACGGCGATCTTTTGCGTGAACTGCTCGATAGGAACAAAATTTCAAAATACAAAGGAAAAGTATTATTTGAGGCCGATGGTTATCACTCTGTAAACGGTTCAAAAGCTACGCCGGTGCTCAGCGCCGATTTGTTTGGCGACTGGCGCGAGGAAATTATTCTTGCAGCTGACGATAACCAATCGTTGCGTATTTTTACCACTACAGCCCCCACTTCGTACCGAATGACAACATTAATGCACGATCCGCAATACCGGCTGAGTGTGGCATGGCAAAATGTGGCCTACAATCAGCCCCCGCATACCAGTTTCTTTTTGGGCCATGGGATGGAATTTCCGGTTTCACATGATAAACCAATTCAATTTAAATAGATAAATGAACCAACAGGTTGTTTCCCTGTTTCAATCAAAAAAATAATTAATTATGTACACAGGATTACTTCACGGGCATAACGTTTTTCGCTGGCTGATTTTAATCGTTCTGATTGTAGCTATAACTTTTTCAATTGCGGGCTGGCTGGGAAAAAATGAATGGACCAAGAGGGACAAAGTTTCTGGTTTGCTGCTCACAATTTTTATGGACATCCAGTTCCTGATTGGTTTAATACTTTACGCTTTTGTAAGCCCACTCACCAAAACAGCATTTGCCAATTTTGGGGCAGCAATGCAAAATGCCGACCTCAGGTTTTATGCTGTGGAACACATCCTAATCATGCTTGTGGCCCTTATTTTTGTTCACATTGGAAAAAGCAAAACGAAAAAAGCTGTTTCGTGGAAAAAGCATCGTGTTGCCACAATCTGGTTTGGGCTGAGTTTTATTTTGATACTGGCCGGAATTCCATGGGACAGGGCCTTGTTCTAATAGCCCGGGTGTAATA
Organism: Bacteroidota bacterium; assembly: GCA_051747885.1. Lineage (GTDB taxonomy): Bacteria > Bacteroidota > Bacteroidia > Bacteroidales > Prolixibacteraceae > Tangfeifania. The sequence goes on from JBNJGR010000361.1 coordinate 1,441, forward strand.
ATTTCCTGAAAAGTATTCTCCCAAACTACCTTTTCAACCGGATGTAAACCGGAAAATGATCGCTTACGCCACCATAATAATTGGGGCCGCCATAAGTCCGGTTGGGCGACATTTCTCCCTCACTGTTCCGGTATTCCATCCAGTCCTGATAAAAAACAAAACCTTTATCTGCAATAACCCGAAATCCTTTATCATCGAGCAAACCGGTTGAAACGATGATATTATCGAGCATGTTCCAGTTTCCCCGGTAATTGTACGAGCCACGCCCTTCTGTTGCTTCAGGGAACATCAGGTTCACCAGTCCGTCAGCTGCTTCACCGGGAGGCAGCGCGTTAAGCACTTCCTGTAAACTTTCATTGGTGGGTTCATCGTTCATATCGCCCATTACAATAACATGGCTCCTTGAACCTGATGCATTCATTACCGAATCAACTTTACTTTTCAGTATGCGGGCCACCTCCATTCTTTTGGGTTGAGTTTGCTCAACTCCTCCAATGCGCGATGGCCAGTGGTTAACAAATACATGGAATTCTTCACGGTTGCGGGTACGTCCTTTCACATATAAAATATCGCGGGTAACATAATCAGGATCATCCTTGAAATGCACGGGAATGGTAAAATGATCGGTTACTGTAAACTCTTCGGGCCGGTAAATCAACGCGCAATCAATTCCGCGAATGTCAGGACTTTCAGAATGCACAATCTCGTATTCCCCCCTTGCCAGCAACCCTGTCCGGGTGAGGTCAGCCACTACTTCTTGATTTTCCACTTCGCACAAACCAACAATTTCGGGCAAATCGCCTTCGTTAATGGCACTGATAACCCGGGAAAGATCATCAAGTTTTTTCTGATAGCGTACCATATTCCATTCTTTTTCACTATCGGGCGTAAATTCTCCATCACGTTTACCGGGTTCATCTTCCAAATCAAACAAGTTTTCTACATTGTAAAAAGCCACTGTCATATTTCGTTTTGCAGCATTCTGCCAGGGGGCGCATGAAGTAAACACCAGAAACGGCAAAGCAAAAAGCAAAAATTTGAGGCCTCTTTGGCGAGGTAAATAACGTGTAATTTCTTGCCTGTTTATTTTTAATATCTTCATAATTTATATCTCCTTTCCAATTGAAACATCGTAAAAGTCGGTTACCAGCGATGCCATCATTCCGGCTTCCCGGGCGGCCTGCATTCCCAGCTCCCCGTCTTCGAAAACCTGGCAGTGTTGCGGCAAAACACCCATTTTTTCGGCACATTTTAAAAATGTTTCCGGGTGGGATTTCGGATGTGCCACATCTTCGCTCGAAACCAATATGTCAAAATATTTATCCAATTCCAAAATCTTAAGCGATTTCCATGCAAGCTTTTTGTAACCTCCTGTACCCACCGACATGGGCATTTTCCCGTAATATCTTTTCAC
>JBNJGR010000362.1:0-2840 GCA_051747885.1 Bacteroidota bacterium
GAAGAAGGCGAATTATTCATTTTTGTTGAGGATGCCACAAAAACAGAGGCAGATTATACTAAAATTTTGCTCAGTGATGGTGAAGGAAAGTTCGTATTTGAAGATTCTGTTTCCACTCAACAACTAGTAAGTGGAATATCATGGAAAAACCTGCAAATCAAGCGATGGCATCCAAATGGCTGGGGAAATCAGAATTTATATCATCTGGAACTGACATTTTTCGAAAAAAACAGAAATATCATCTGGAAAGAAGAAAAAAAAGTGGGGTTTAAACATGTTGAATGGCTTCCGAATAAAGGTGCACCCGAAAATGCCGACCCCTGGATTTGCAATGTCAACAATCAACCCCTGTTTATTCAGGGAGTAAACTGGACACCCCTGCTGCCTAACTTTGCCGATTTGAAAAAAGCGGATTACGAAAAAATCCTCAACACTTATAAAAACCTCGGCATTAATACCATTCGCATCTGGGGTGGTGGTTTTGCCGAAAAAACTTGGCTATATGAGCTATGCGACGAGCTGGGAATATTAATTTGGCAGGATTTTCCACTCTCCTCTTCCGGCCTCGACAACTATCCCCCTTATGATACCGAAACAATTGCCGAATTTTCGGAGATTGCCCGGCATTACGTAAACCGGCTGAAACACCATGTTTCCCTTCTCCTGTGGTGCGGCGGAAATGAGCTTTATGAAAAAGGAGATGTAAAGCCTGTGGACCAATCACATCCCCTGATTGCAACTCTTGAAAAAATTATAAAAGAGAACGACCCCGACCGCCGTTTCGTGCCAGGCTCTCCATCGGGACCATCCATTTATGCCAGTCCGGAAAACTTTGGGAAAGGTGTGCATTGGGATACACACGGCCCCTGGAAACTCCCTTTTGGTGAAAAGAAAACGATGGATGAAGTCACCGAATTTTGGAAACACAACGATTCCTTTTTCTTTTCCGAAGTGGGTGTGCCAGGCGCCATGCAAGCCCCACTTATTGAAAAATACAGCGGCAATTATCCTCCGCTTCCTGCCAGCTTGGAAAACCCCATTTGGCGAACAGTAAACTGGTGGAATGAGTGGGATGAATACCTGGCAGCAACTTCAAAAAATAAAAGGTCACTGAAAAATTATGTCCGCTGGAGCCAGGAGCGGCAGGCAGAAGGGCTTTCCATTGCACTAAAAACATCCAAAGAAAAATTTCCGGCATGTGGCGGCTTTCTCATCTGGATGGGGCACGATTGCTTTCCCTGCATGGTGAACACGGCCATTATCGATTTTGAGGGCAATCCCAAACCCGCCGCAGCGCGGTTGAGCAAAATCTGGAAAAACAACAACAATATATTTTACTCGATAAACAAAAACAATAAATGACTGAAAAGCAATTCTTTAAAGAAAAATTATTTATTCTGGTTGTAGCAATATTATTGGCAACCGGCTGTTCAGAACCCGACCCTACAGTTTATGTCGATCCGAACATTGGCGGGGTTGCTCCGTTACTTACTACCAAAAATCCTACGGTGCACCGTCCGAACAGCATGGTCCGTGTTTTTCCGGTAACCGAACCGGGACTGACCGACCGCTTTTTATCGGACAAAATTTACGGCTTTGCGCTCAACATGCCTGCATACCGTATGGGGCATGTTTCGGAACTGATGCCTTACCACGGAGAAATTCAGCCCGACAGAAATAAAACGGCCGCTTTTTATGACCACGATCTGGAGGAGGTTCACCCCTGGTACCACAAAGTGTTACTGGAAGAACCGGATATTATAACCGAATGGACCACAACAGAACGGGCGGTTTTGTACCGTTTCGATTTTTCTGAAAAAAATTCCAATCATATTATTCTCAGAACAAGCGGAAACAGCCACATCGAAATCAGCAGCAACACCATAAGCGGTTGGGAAGAATTTCAAAATACCCGTCAGTATTTTTTCATCGAATCAAATCTGCCGGCAATGGAATCAGGTTTTATTCAATCAGATGAATTTCATACTGAAATATCGAAAAATTCAGGCAGGGAACTTACCGCCTGGTTTAGTTTTGCAAAACTGGAAACACCCGTCGAGTTAAGAGTTGGCATTTCATATATAAGCACTGAACAAGCCCGGCAAAACCTGACAAATGAAACGAACTCAAAATCGTTCGAAGACATTAAAAAGGAAAGTCATCAAATCTGGAAAGACGCACTGGGGAAAATTCGTGTAGAAGGAGGAACTGAACGGCAGAAAAGAATTTTTTACACCAGTCTTTACCGGTCGCATGAACGAATGGTAAACATTTCGGAAGAGGGAAAATATTTCAGCGGTTACGATCGGAAAGTACATGAATCGGATTCCCGTCCCTTTTATGTAGATGACTGGCTATGGGATACTTTCAGGAGCCTGCACCCCCTGGGATTGATTATACATCCGGAGAAAGAAGCGGATATGGTTCAATCCTATATCAGGATGTATGAACAGGATGGTTGGATGCCCGGGTTCCCTCAATTCTACGGCGATTTTCCGGCCATGATTGGATTTCATTCGGCCGCACTGGTTTGGGATACCTACCAAAAAGAAATTCAAAATTTTGACGTTGAAAAAGCATACGAAGGGTTGAAAAAAAATGCAATGGAAGGAACAATGCTTCCCTGGCGGGTTGGCCCGATGTGCAGTCTTGATTCATTTTACCTCGAAAATGGCTGGTATCCGGCGCTGGAGGAAAACGAAGAAGAAACCGTACCCGAGGTGCATTCATTTGAAAAAAGACAGGCGGTGGCTTTAACGCTGGAACACAGTTACGACGACTGGTGCCTGGCCCAACTGGCCAAAGAACTCGGAAAAAATGCCGATTATGAATATTTTATG
>JBNJGR010000363.1:0-2828 GCA_051747885.1 Bacteroidota bacterium
ACAGCGCCTACACCTACACCGGCACCAACAGGGTAGATGCTTTTGGGAATGTGCACATTAACCAGAACGACACACTCGATCTTTATGCCAATAAAATTTTTTACAACGGAGATATTAGTTTTGCGCAGGCCATCGGTGATGTTATTCTGAAAAATAAATCAACCACGCTTTATTCCGATACACTGGATTACAATCTCGATACAAATACCGGTTATTACGACGATTACGGGAAAATTGTGGACAGCACAAATGTGCTAACAAGCTTAATTGGCAAATATTTCATCGATGAAGATCTGATACACTTTTACAACGATGTGGAAGCATACAGCGATGATTATACGCTTTCGGGCGACACATTGATTTACAATACAGAAACAGGCCGGATTTTTATTACAGGGCCTACAATAATTCGCGATTCATCCAACACGTTGTATGCTGAAGACGGATGGTACGATTCGAAAACCGGAGAAGCAGAACTACTGAAAAATCCGCGTGTTTTTAACGATTCACAGGAATTAAGTGCCAACTACATTAAGTACAACGAAACGGATGGAAACGGACGAGCGCTTGGAAATGTACGGATTCACGACATGGAAAACAGCAGCATTGTTACCGGGAATACAGTGAACTACAATGAACAAATGGAAATTGCAACCGTAACCGACTCCGCCCTTTTCATGATGTATTCCGATAACGACACACTTTACCTCCATGCCGATACACTCCGAACCGCCCCTGACACAATTCCGGATGAAAACATTATTAAAGCCTATTACAATGCCCGCTTTTACCGTGCCGACATACAGGGGATGTGCGACTCACTGGTTTACTTCACCAATGATTCTGTTGTTCAGCTACACACAAATCCCGTTGTTTGGTCCGATATCCATCAGCTGAGCGCTGACTATATCAACATGAAACAAAAAACTGATGCACCAGACGAAATGCATCTCCAAAATAACAGTTTCATTATCTCAAAACTCGATTCCGGCCGGTTCGACCAAATTAAAGGAAAAGAAATGGTGGGTTATGTGGTCGATAATGAGCTCTCGAAAATTGATGTAAACGGAAACGGACAAACCCTCTACTACGCCCGCGAAGACAGCACAATAATAGGGCTTAACCGGGCCGAAAGCAGCAAAATTTCCATTCGTTTTAAAGAAGGCCGCGTTTTCAAAATTAAATTTTTAACTGCCCCCGAAGGTCAGCTTAAGCCTCTTTTCGAGTTAACCGAAGAAGAAAAAAAACTTAGCGGTTTCGATTGGAAAGTTCACCTCAGGCCCCTCACCAAAAATGATGTTTTTCAGCCAAAAGCAACACCGCCCTTGCCGAATGAAGCATTATTACCCGAAAACGAAGATTAAAATCACATTCATTTTTCCCTTGCGCAATCCTTTCTTTCCCATAATGATTTAAAATTAATTTTGCTGGAATTACAGACAAAACAGTCTGTATATTAATTTTTATCGTAAAAAACAGCTATTTTGTTTTCAATTCAAAAAAATATTCTAATATTTGCAGCAAATCGAAAGCAAAACGAATGAATTTACTTAATAACATATCAATTCTCAGCCTAATTATTGGCATTATCCTTCTATTCAGGATGTGAGAATGGTGTGTTGTTTACTATAAAGCAAGAAACGGAATAAGCCATTCTCATAAAAAGAGGATGGCTTTTTTATTAAATGGAAAATAGTAATTGAAAAACAAATAAATATGAGTGACAGACTGTTCATTTTTGACACTACCCTGCGGGACGGCGAGCAGGTCCCGGGGTGCCAGTTAAACACGGTTGAAAAAATTGAAGTTGCCAAAGCCTTGCAAGATTTGGGAGTTGACATTATCGAAGCCGGATTCCCGGTGTCGAGTCCCGGCGATTTTGAGTCGGTGGTAGAAATATCAAAAGCGGTTACGTGGCCAACCATTTGCGCCCTTACCCGCGCAGTGAAAAAAGATATTGACGTGGCAGCCGAATCGCTAAAATATGCAAAAAAGGGACGAATTCACACCGGCATTGGCACTTCGTATTACCACATCCACCATAAACTCAACTCCACACCTGAAGTTATTATGGAACGGGCAATTGAGGCAGTAAAATATGCAAAACAATATGTGGAAGATGTGGAATTTTATGCTGAAGATGCCGGCCGTACCGACAATGAGTTCCTGGCCAAAGTTGTTGAAGCGGTAATTAAAGCAGGTGCTACAACAGTGAATATTCCCGATACTACAGGTTACTGTCTTCCAACTGAATTTGGCGAAAAAATAAAATTCCTGATGGAAAATGTAAACGGCATTCATAAAGCTGTAATTTCCACCCACTGCCATAACGACCTCGGAATGGCAACTGCCAACACAATTGCAGGGATAATGAATGGCGCCCGGCAGGCCGAAGTTACCATTAACGGGATTGGTGAACGTGCCGGAAATACATCTCTCGAAGAAGTGGTCATGATAATGAAAAGCCGCTACCAGCTGCTGGGAATTGAAACAGGCGTCAACACTAAAAACATCTATCAGACCAGCCGTTTGGTTTCCACCTTAATGAATATGCCGGTTCAGCCCAACAAAGCAATTGTTGGCAGAAATGCATTTGCGCACTCCTCGGGAATTCATCAGGATGGCGTGCTGAAAAACCGCGAAAACTACGAAATTATGGATCCCACCGAAGTGGGAATCAATGAATCGGCAATCCTGCTTACAGCTCGCAGCGGCCGTGCAGCATTGAAACACAGGCTCGAACTGATGGGATTTGAACTGAGCAAAGAAAAACTGGATGAAGTTTATGAAAAATTCCTCGAGCTGGCCGACAAGAAAAAAGATATTCG
>JBNJGR010000364.1:0-2827 GCA_051747885.1 Bacteroidota bacterium
TCTGGCATCTTCCTGTTTCCGAACTTTAATCTTATTAATCATTTAAAATTGGAGGAACAAACGATGAAAACAAAAGGATTCAAAAAAATGGAAGTATGGGCTATTGTATTCAGCCTGATTTTCACACTGGCGTTAACAACTGCTGAAGCCCAGAAAAAATTTAAAATTGCCGGAACGGGAGAATACACCATTATTGAAGGAAAAGCTATCAATATTGATGATGCGGAAGGGCACGTGGTATTGCTCAACAAGGCAGAGGGAAAACTCATCAGCACAGGTGAAACTGAGTATATGGACAATGCAAAGACCATAAACATAGCTTACAATGATGTGACTTTGGGAAATGGAAAGCATCAGGGTTATGTGACTTCAGTAAAAGGAAACGATAAAATTGTTTCCCAGTGGGAAGGTACCATGAAAACCGTTTTGTCGGACGAAGGTACTCCTATAACAACATTTGAAGGAAATATGTGGTGGACAGATGCTACCGGAAAATACAAAAACATGCACGGAGTTGCTACTTATAAAGGTCATTTTACGTCCGAAAACACCTATAGAGTTGAATGGGAAGGCGAATATTTTAAAAAAGACAACAAGCAGGCAAACAAATAATTCCGCTGAATTCAAACAATTAATCACTTTTAAATTGCATTTAACAGATAAGAATTCAATGTAACGATTGAAAAACTGAAATACCATGAAAAACTACCTGGGAACTATTCAGATAATTCTACTGTTTTTGCAAACCGGATTTATTTCGGTAGCACAGCAGGAAAAAATGCCGGTAACATCCAGCTCCGGCAGTGCAGTCGAACTTTATTATGAAGCCACTGCTGCAATGGAAAATGCGGAACTTGCCCGCGGGGAAATGCTATTAAATGAAGCATTAAAGAAAGATCCCGAATTTTTCATGGGCCTCTTTCAGTTGGCTTTAAACAACCTGTATTCCGGGAATCTCGATAAATTTAAAAAATGTGCGGAATCCGCCTTCATCAGCTACTGTGCATACAGTGAGGGTGAAAAAATATTACAGGAAGCGCTTAAACGACTATACGAAAATCCAAAGGCTGATGTAACCGATTTGAGCAGGGAATTGATACAGCTATATCCTGAAGACAAATTGGTGTATTACACCCAGCTAACTTTTCAATCCTTACAAGAAGACTATCCGGGAATTTCGAAAACCTGTAATTCACTTTTGGAAATAACCAATAATCCTGCCCCTGCATACAATATATTGGGATATAACTGTATGCGGCTAAATGATTTTGAAGCCGCAGAAATGGCATTCGACAAATACATTGAGTTTCTCCCAGATCATCCTAACCCTCATGATTCAAAAGGCGACTTTTACATGGAGGTAAAAGACTATCCAAATGCTTATTCCAGTTACATGACCGCCAACAGGCTCAATAATTCGTGGAGCTATGAAAAAATGATGAAGGCAAAAAAACTGATGGAAGCTGAAACGGCTTCGGAAACTAAACAGAACAAGTAAACTGTACTGAAAATGAATGGCGTACCTTTATCCGGAGAAGAATTTACTGCACGGCTTACCGACATTACGGAAAACAGGCTTGCCGACCACCATTTCGGCGTTTCCGCATTGGCACGCGAAATGAAGATGAGCCGTTACAGCCTTCACCGGAAAATGAAAGTAGCTTATCAATGCTCAGCCAGCCGGTTTATTTGCCGCAAAAGACTGGAAAAAGCACACCAACTGATGCAAAACAAAGAATTCACTGTTACTGAAACAGCATCCCGGTGCGGATTTAACAGTGTAACCTATTTCGATAAATGCTTTCGAAATCAATTTGGCTATCCGCCTGGAAAAGTAAAAAGGCAGAACCAAAAAATCGCGTTTCAGGAAAAATCGAACATCCTCAGTAATACAGTTTACCGTATGTTGAAATTATTCATGGGCAAGCCCGATGCAGGTGAAAATAAATATAAAAATACAAATGATACTAACTGTTGATCCGTTAATTGCAGGATATGATGTTCAAACTATCAACGTATTTAGTTGCAGTTCATTGAAATACAGAATGCAGTTTATCGGAGCGGGTCCCCCTTTGGTTGACCTTCTACATTTTGGAATCGGATGTTTTATACCAAAGGGGGATTTCAGGGGGATTCAGAAATTTTATCAGATGAAGAAAGAAACACCTGCAAACATAAACAAAATACGATTTATCCTTAAAAAATTCCTGTTATGAAAAAATTCAGAAATTATTTAATCGTTTCATTTTTTCTTGTTTTCTCAGCCGCTCTAACCTCCGCTCAGAATAATACCGATGAAGCCGAACATCGCTATTTTGCTCAGTTCCGGGGAACTAACTGTTGTGGTGTGGCCCCGGCTGGTGCCCATCCGCCTGTCAGCTTGATGCCGGAAAAAAACCTGGCCTGGAAAACTGAAATTGCTTCCGGGGTTTCCTCTCCATGTGTATGGGAAAATTCCATTTTTTTAACCGGGTACGATCCGTATGATCGCTTTTTAACAACCTACTGCATCGATAAAAAAACCGGGGCAGTGCAGTGGGAAAAATCAGTATTACCCGATGCTATTGAATCTTTTCACGCAGTTGGAAGTCCGGCTGCTGCAACACCGGTTACCGACGGAAAACATGTGTATGTTTATTTTGGTTCGTATGGAGTTGTATGTTACGATACAGAAGGAAAACTGGTTTGGGAAAAGAAACTTCCGATTCCTGAATCAGAATACGGGTCTTGTGGTTCGCCGGTAGTTGCAAACAATATACTGTTAGTTAATCATTTAAATGAATTGCTGGCACTTAGCAAGGAAACAGGTGAAACAATCTATACGGCA
>JBNJGR010000365.1:0-2813 GCA_051747885.1 Bacteroidota bacterium
CTGAAAAAGAAATTCCGTTTATTGGAAAAGTTAAAGTCTCGAATGGAATGGTAATGTACAAACACGATATTGCTTCATCAAAAGAAATGATAAATTCGACACTGAAAGCAATTGGAGAAGCTTACCTTGAAGTGCGTAATGAAAAAGCCCAAATACTTTTTGGACAAGATTACTTTGAACTGGAAGAAGTAAAACAAGAGGCTGTGAACCTGGCAGTACCGGTTTGGTTTTCATTTGATAAGCCAAAGGTTATATCAAATTCAGTCACATCAACAATGAAATAAAAACTTTTGAAAAAGTATCTGTCTATCTAATCGTTGGAAAGCTTTTGATTAATAGTTATTTTTCTTAGGTGCAATCTAAAGCCCGGTTTTTGCCGGGCTTTTTCGGGTGCGGTGGTTTCCGAACCGCCGATTCTGGGTACTAAAATTTTTCATATTCATAATGCGGTTCGGAAACCGCATCACCCTAAATTGTATCACCTATTAAAACTTCCACATCAGTTTTGCCCCCAGCATCCTTGGCGATCCGGGAATAAAAGTAGGTATTCCAAACTGACTGCCCCAGTGGCCGGCGCTTGAAATATATTTTTCTTCCAGCAGGTTGGTTCCGTAAATACTCAGCGCCAAATCCGGGTCGGCTATTTCAAGTCCGAGGTTAACATTCAAAATTCCATAAGCCGGTTGTTCCAGCCCGGGAGTGTTTGCTTCAGTGAACCAGAAATGGGATTTCCATGCATACCAGGGCGTAGCAAACAACCGCATGGAACGCGCAATATTCAATTTTCCTGAAAATCCGGCAGAAAAACTGTGTTCCGGGGCACGTGCAAAACTGTTATCTGCATAGCGAAAATCTTCTCCGCCCACTCCGGTGGAATCGAAAGCCGACTGCATCCATGCATATTTCCCGAAAACATCCAGTCCCGGAATTACGGCCACTTTCAGACTGGTTTCGGCGCCGTATGAAGTGGCTTTTCCATTGGCCGCCAGCAGCGCGGTTCCGGGTTCGCCGCCCCACTGCAGGGTTTGCACATCAAAATGCCGCCGGTAAAAACCGTTCACCTCCCAGAAAACCCGTTTTTTAATGATGGTTTTCCAGCCAGCTTCTCCGCTGTACACAACTTCGGGGTCGGCAATCAGTGGCCTGCCATCCCATGTAAACTGCAAAACCTGTGGTTTTCTTCCGCGGGCTGCATTCAGATAAAAATTGAAATTTTCATTCCGCCGGTAGGTGATCCCTGCCTGGCCGGTAAACGACAAGCTGTTTTTTTTCAGCTCTTGCTCCAAAACCGGTTTGTAAAGCAAATTGGGCGCTGCCCCCGAAAATTCTCCGATTGACGAGGTTTCGCCTTCCAAAAATTCCGATTCGTGATTTAACTGAAGCCGGTCGTAAACAGCACTGGCCCCGAGGGTAAAAAACAAACTGCGTCTCCACTGGTAGGTATAATGCAGAAATGCCTGCGCCGATTGAGTTTTTCGTTGATCGATATGTGCTTCGCTGTGGTTTTCGGTGAATGGCAAATCTGAAACGGGAACTGAATCGGTGGGTTGCTGATAAACAGGAAACCGGTTTTGCTCCGGCGTAAAAAAATTGGCGGAGGCAGATGAAAGATCATAAATCAATTCATCGTTCGAAAAAACAGTTTGGAAAATATTTCCTTTTTCCTGAAAATAGTTTACACCGAAGGAACCATTTGAACGGCTACGGAGTGAAAAATTGTACCGGATTTCCTGGTAGAAAAGTTCCACATTTGTTTCATTGTCCATTTCGAGAGCCGGACTTGAAGTTCCGTCGGCATCCCAACGGGCACCAGCGTTGTTTTTGCGAAATGAAGTTACGGAACTCCAATAGTTGTGTTCATCCCTTAAAAAATGGTAGGTTAACGTGGCATCCATCCGTTCTGCGTTCGAACCCAAATCCTCGCCTCTGTTCAGCGATGCGCGGGATTTAAACAATCCGGTTTCTCCGTCTTCGTTGGAAACCCAGCGATTCATAAACGCAGTGCCCGATTCATCGTTTTTTTGATAGTTCAGTTGCAAGTCAATTAAATGGTTCCATGCCGGATTAAAGCGAACCGAAAATCTTCCGCCCCACACATTTTTGCCATTAAGTGTTCCGCCAAATGTATTTTCCACGTATCCGTTCCTGTCATGAATAATGCAGGCTGCCCTGATAAACAGTTTATCTTTAACAATTGGATAATTCACAGCGGCCTGAACTTCCTTGTTTGAAAAGTTTCCAATTCCGGCTGTTACATATCCCCCAAATTCATCTTGCGGTTTTTTGCTGACAAAATGTACGGCCCCGTTTAAAGCATTTCTTCCGAAAAGCACATTCTGCGGACCTTTCAGAATTTCAACCCGCTCCATGTCGAACAGTTCAGAAGAAAATCCACCCGGTTGTGAGACTGGAACCTGGTCGTAGAAAACAGCAACCGAAGGCGATATTCCCGGAAAACCGGAATTCCCGTTTGCCCCTTGAATTGAAAAACCGGAGTTGCCGGCTCCCAAACTTTCAAAATGAAAAGCGGGTTCCAACACCGCCAGTTCCGAAAAATCGGTAATGCCTAAATTCGCTGCCTGCGACCGGGTTGTAACCGAAACGGCAGCCGGAATATCCGAAATTTGCTGCTCGCGGTTTTGTGTGGTTGCGATTTCTGTTGGAAGCGAAGCCGGTTCGCGTTCGAGGGTAAAATAGTGGTCGTTGAAACCGGCCTGCACCACATAATCAACAATTTTATTGCGATATCCCAGACATGAAATTATCAGGCGCAACCGCCCCGTTGGCAGGTACGAAAGCATAAATTCCCCAAA
>JBNJGR010000366.1:0-2812 GCA_051747885.1 Bacteroidota bacterium
CAAAACAACAAATTTGCTGATTATTCAGCCCATTTATTAAGTAATTAACGTAATGGTTTATCCTTGCTCTTTAGTAAATTGTACAAAATCGCGATAGGCTTTCATTGCGTTGACAAAATGCAACAATAAATTTTTGGTTTCGGTAACCGTGTTAAAGAAAAGCATTGAATTACGGGTATTTACCTCTTTGGCTTTAATCCTGTTAATTTGCGATTTTTCCATTTTAACCAGGTTATCTATCAAATCATCCCGCATTTCAATTAATTCATCCAGTTTATCGAAATTATTGTTTTTCAAAATCTGTATTGAAAAATCAAATAACTTATCCATCTCAACAACAAGGCTATTTAATTCTTTCGCCTGAGACTTGATAAATGGTTTGTGATGATTATCGACATGCGTGTATAACGGTTCAACGATAAAATTCACGGAATGCGCCATTTCGCGAAGGTAATCGATCAACTGCACGTAAAAATGCCCGGAATCCACATGATTATCAATTTTTGATAATGTGTTTAATACTTTATTTTTTTGCTTCTTCGATTTCTTATTCAGGTGATCTTTGTTTTCAACACCTTCCTTTAGCTTAGTTCGGTTTTCTTCTAAAAAGCTTTCAATGCTAAATGCAAAAATGTTGTTCGCTGTAGTGATAGCTTTTGTAATTTGTTTATTGCTTTTATCGAGAACTTTAGAAGCTTCATCGTTTTCACTGAAAACTTCATCGTCTTCCAGTAACTTTTCTATTGAGCGTTTTTTGAAAAACATGTGGGTGCGTACCACCATAAAAAAAGCAATTGCAACAAACACAAAAACCATGAAATTACCGGTAATTGAAATGAGCATTGCTATCAACCCAGCCACTGTAAATGCTATCAGCGCAGTTAAAAACCATCCGCCAATAACGGCAAACACGCCCGAAATCCGATAAACGGCACTTTCCCGATCCCAGGCCCGGTCGGAAAGCGATGTTCCCATAGCCACCATAAAGGTAACGTACGTTGTTGAAAGCGGTAGTTTCAGTGAAGTACCAATTGCAATCAGAATGCTGGCTACCACAAGATTTACCGATGCGCGTATTTTATCGAATGCCGGAGTTTCCGGATCATCCTGGTGTCCCGGAGACTGGGGGATAAAACGTTTTTGCACGGTATTGTTTAAATAAGACGGCACAAATTTAATGAGCGATTTATTGAAATTAATGGTGCTTCTAACCATCAGCCGCGCCACCAGTGAAGATCCAAATCGTTCTGCACCCTCCGACTGACGGCCCAGGTTGATTTCTGTTTCGGTAACCGCGCGTGCTTTTTTCGAAATTATTAGAGTAACCACCATAATAAGACCCGACATCAGTAACATCAAAACCGGCGTACTGCTGCTACCGGCCAGCATTTCCATTGAAAAAGATTCAGGCGAAGTTCCACCAGCGGCTGACCATGCCTGAAATGATTTAAACCCAGCCACCGGAACACCAATAAAATTAACCAAATCATTACCGGCAAATGCCATTGCAAGGGCAAAAGTCCCAATTAAAACAATTGTTTTTAAAATTTTAATGTTGAAAAGCCATCGCAACACCTGCAGAATAATTGTCCATCCAAAAAAACTGTATACAATTAAAATCAAATTATTGTGGCTCACCCAACTGCTTATTGATTCTCCGCTTTTTAATTGATAGTCAGCAAATGAAGAACCATTTATGCCTTTAATCAGAATAAAATAGGTGATTGCTGTAATAGCTATTCCTCCAAATACAGCACCAAAATACTTCAACGGTTTATTGTAACGGAACGAGAAAATTAATCGTGTTATGTACTGCACAATCGCTCCTACTGAAAACGCAATAAATACCGAAAGTAAAATACCCGAGATAATTGCCAGTGCTTTATCCGAATTAATGTAGTTGGCCAGTTCCAGCATGGTTCCACCCATGCTTTTAATTTTAACCAACGAAACAGCAACGGCAGATCCCAGCAATTCAAACACAATAGAAACAGTGGTGGATGTGGGCATTCCGAAAGTGTTAAATAGATCAAGCAGAATTACATCGGTAATCATCACTGCAAGAAAAATGACCATGATTTCGGAAAAGAAAAACATGTCGGGATGAAAAATTCCCTTTCGGGCCACTTCCATCATACCATTTGAAAAGGTGGCACCAATAATAACTCCCAAACTTGCCAAAAGAAAAATCACCCATTTGGGCGCTGCTTTGGAGCCAAGAGCTGAATTGAGAAAATTCACCGCATCATTGCTCACTCCAACAACAAGGTCTGAAATAGCTAAGGCAAACAGAACAATTACAAGAATCAGGTAGAAGCTTTCCATATTGCCTTGGTAATGAAGAGTGAAGTTAAGATTAGTGAATAAAGCATTAATGCTAATTAATTAGTTTGTTTTTTCCCAAAACAAATGTGCTTCAATCATATTGCAGAAGTGTTTTATTTTTATTACAAAACGATTAAATTATTAGATTTGACCATCGCTAATGGTTTGCAATAAAGTAATTTAAAATTTAGAGGTTTGTATAATGAATTTTGAATATTTTGTGATTTACAGTGAATTACCTCACATTCCGCAACAACACCAGTGACCGGGCCTGCAATTCATACACATTTTGCACCATCACCGGTTCGTCCGGATTTTCCTCCCAACTGGTATCTTCCAAAACTTCCCACTCTTCGCCCAATCCTTCTTTTGGGAGTGTAAACGGAACGGTTTCCCAGTAGCTGTTGACCAGAATCAGCAGGATCTCCTGTTTAAGGTCGTTGCCAAATTCATCCATCTCCTTCATCAGTTCACCGTTGAGCATCAT
>JBNJGR010000367.1:0-2812 GCA_051747885.1 Bacteroidota bacterium
GCAAAAGTTATGGGCGAACCGCCACAGCAGCTCGATTTTATTTTCAACAAAGAGGATATTGTTTTTGAAACAGACTTTGAGACTCCTCAGGACAGTTTGAAAGTTATCCGATCTGATGAAAACCGTGTGTGGTTTGATTTTTTGCAGAAAGAACAATTGTTGACAAAGGAACTTGAATTGTTGGAAAAGGAAGTGGATTATTACCAGGCGAGGGTTGCTGAAGCCAGATCGTCTGGAGGAATTGCAACAAACTTGCAGGAATTGGAACAGCAGGCTGACCAAAAGGCCAATGCTTTCAACCAACTGCAAATGGAGCGCAACATGTTTGTGGAAAAAACGGTAAAAGAAAACCAAAATCTTTTTGCCACCCGGCTCATTCAAACCTTCAGGGAGCCTTTCCGCGATGGGTATCTGAATACAGGGGAACGGAAGAAATCGGTTCAGCAGGAGTATTTCAGTTATGTTGATTTTTCAGATGAATCATTAATGAATTCCCCGGTTTTAACCGATAAGGTTTTTGATTATTTGGTAAGTTATAACCAGCCCGATTATAGCCAGGAGCAGAGAGAGAAAGCCTACATAAAAGCAGTGGATGAGGTTATGTCGCATGTTCAGAATGAAAATGAAAGGGTGGCAGAATTCATTTTAAATTACCTTGTGAATGGTTTCGAAGGCCTGGGCATGGAAAATGTATTAACCTACATTGCTGAAAATTACGGTGATAATATTTGCCAGACCGACGAAAAAACCACACTTGAGCGCAAGCTGGAATACCAGAAAATGAAGCCCGGAACCGTTGTTCCCGATTTTACAATTGACAATATTAAAGGTCAGCCACTGACCTTGTCGCATGTGCTGGAAAACCGCAACCTTATTGTTTTTTGGGCCAGTTGGTGCCCCCACTGTGTTGAATTGTTGCCCCGCATTAAAACCTGGTTCCGGCAATTTAACCCCGGCAACTTTGAAATTATAGCCATATCGCTCGATACTTCCGAACAGGAGTGGAAAAATGCCGTTGTTGAAGCAGGATTCGAAGAGTTTTATAATCTTTCGGATCTTAACGAGTGGGATGGGGAAGTTACAGAAAACTACAATGTATATGCCACACCCACTATGTTTTTGATCGATGCAAACCGGAAAATTCTGGCCAAACCGGAAAGGTTTGAAGAGTTACTGAAAAATGTTGATCGGTAACTGAAAGTCTGAATAATCCAAATAATAATCCGGAATGTGGAAATTTAATGTAAAATTGTATTTTTGACAAAAACTATATTTTAGATGCAATCTTAATTTTAAACCGATAACTAACAGACCCGGAAATGAAACTTACAATTATCGACATTGTCATAATTTTTGCCTACCTCCTTGCCACCGTTTTTATTGGCCTCATTCTTAAAAAAGTAGCCCAGAAAAGCAAAGCCAACTACCTGCTGGGTGGAAACAAACTGCCCTGGTATATGCTCGGGCTTTCCAACGCTTCGGGTATGTTCGATATTTCGGGCACCATGTGGCTGGTAACGCTGCTGTTTGTTTACGGGCTGAAAAGTATCTGGATTCCCTGGCTGTGGCCGGTTTTTAACCAGATTTTTCTGATGGTGTTTCTGAGCATTTGGCTGCGGCGCTCGAAAGTAACCACCGGCGCCGAATGGATAAACACCCGCTTTGGCCGCCGGCGAGACAGCAACCTGTCGCATGGTGTAGTGGTGGTTTTTGCACTGATTATGTGTCTGGGTTACCTGGCCTACGGATTCATCGGACTGGGGAAATTCGTCATGATTTTTATCCCGTGGGATGTGGTAGCACCCTACATTCCTTTTAATGTTCCACTGGAATACGTGCCACACATTTACGGAATTATCTTTACTTTATTTGCCGTGTTTTACGCGGTGCTGGGTGGTATGTCAAGTATTGTGTGGGCCGATGTGTTGCAATACGTTATCATGACCATTTCTGCCATTCTGATTGGTGTGCTGGCCATGAAAGCCATGGCGGTGGAAACACTCGAAGTTCCCGATGGTTGGCGCTCCCCGTTTTTTGGCCGGGAACTCAACCTCGACTGGCGTGGTACAATAGATGAGGTGAACGCGAAAATTGCCAGCGACGGCTATTCGCTATTCTCCATCTTTTTTATGATGATGGTTTTTAAAGGTGTCCTGGTTTCACTGGCCGGACCGGCACCTACCTACGATATGCAGAAAATTCTTTCCACAAAATCTCCCAAAGAAGCGGCCAAAATGAGCGGATTTGTTTCGGTGGTACTTATGCCGATACGCTATTTTATGATTGCCGGTTTTGCCATTCTCGGGTTGTTGTATTACGACCGTCTGAACCTGATGGTGGCAGGGCAAATCGATTTTGAGCAGATTTTGCCGTCAGCTATTTCCGAATTTGTACCCATCGGTTTTATGGGACTGCTGCTGGCCGGACTGCTGGCGGCGTTTAATTCCACTTTTGCCGGAACACTAAATGCAGCCCAGGCTTATCTTGTGAATGATATTTACCTGCGCTACATTAAACCCGATGCGTCGAACATTGAAACCCGCAACATGAATTACATTACCGGCGTTTTAGTGGTGATTGTCAGCATCATTTTCGGTGTTTTTGCGCAGGATGTCAACAGCGTGTTGCAATGGATTGTCTCCGCGCTTTATGGAAGTTACGTGGTTTCCAACGTGTTGAAATGGTACTGGTGGCGATTCAACGGGTACGGCTATTTCTGGGGAATGGTAACCGGGTTGATTCCTGCCCTTATTTTTCCCTATGTTTTTTCTGAAACGCTCGATTTATACTATTTCCCGTGGCTGCTGCTCAT
>JBNJGR010000368.1:0-2804 GCA_051747885.1 Bacteroidota bacterium
TCGCTGATGCAGGGCGACAGCCTTCCCATTGCGCTCGACAGGGCTGTTCATTTTATTTCGTATGGTGTGAGGGCAACCTATGGCTACAATTACGATCCCAACCAGGGAATTTTGCTGGAACGGGTGCTCAACCGGCTGAATTTTCCCATGCCGGTGAGTAGTTACGAGGTTTTTTAAAAAAGTATCGGATTACTCAAAACTTTCCCATTCACTGTCGTAGTAATTTTCTCTGAAATATTTAAATTCTTCATCTTCAAAAAAGACTTTTTCTCCAATTGCCGGTTTTAATGTATCCATCCAAATGGCATTTTCATCAAATTTGGCAAAAAACGGGCGGGCCACCCAGTCAGGATTTCGGCCCTGAATAAACCGCAGTTCAAATACTTTTTCCTGATTCATTTCAGTGACGCCCAAAATCTGTACTTTCCCCGGAGTTAAATTTCTTTATTCACCCTGTTAAATTCCACTTTGCAGGTGGCTTCTCCTTATTTAACAGGGTAAACTGAGATATAGCCGTCAATGAATTATAAATTACATTAATAATTGTGTAATTCATTGTGTTGTAGTTCTTCAAACATGTCCTGAAAAATAGGGATTAAATATTAAATAGATAAATGAATCAAATAAATTAATCTTTCACACAACGGACTGAATACCCATACCTTTTACTACACCAGTCCCCTGACACACTTTTTTTATTGTAGTCCATCCGCTGATAAAAAGGGTCGTCATAACTGTCCACTGTAGCAGTCCACCAATAACCATGCTTGCCAATATTCATCCAAAAACCATCACCTGTATGTTGGTATCGTTCCCCACCCGGAAGGGCTGTAAAACCGCTTTCGTTGGTTGCTCCGGAGTTGGGGCTGGCCCATAACCCTGTTCCGTCTTCTATAGTACCTGTTGCTTTTAATTCTTCAGCGGTATAGATCTTCTTTAACTGCGACCAATCGTCAGCGGTTGATAAATGCCAGCCAGCAGGGCACGCATCAATAGCGGAAGGCCAGTTGTATAAAACACCATATGTGTTATAATTTTCTGTTGCTTTGGCTTCTTCTACATCCGACCCTTCATAATCATATACGTAATAATAAGGGACTGTTTTTGATATGGCCTGAGAGCCTATCACTTCCGGTAAATATTTTAAGTTTTCGGCCATCCATTCCTGGTCGCCTATTATTACAGTTTTGTACACATGGCCATCACGTGGGTCCGTAAATGTACCACCTGATTGTTCCGGTTCATAAAAAATAATGCTGTCGATTTCGGTGGTTACATCGTATTGGCCCACTACGGTACCATTTTTCATTATGTACATGATATCGTTTTGTGCCTGTACTGAAAGTGCAAGTACAAATAAAGCCATTGAAAGAAATATCCTTTTTTTCATTGTTTTTTTCTCCTTTATTTTTTGATGATTTTTACTGTTTGAATTTCTGTGCTGTTGCTATAGCGGCAAATGTAAATACCTTGAGGCAAATGACTAAGATTTAGTTTTACAATGCCTGTTCTTGACGTTTTTAGTGTTTGTACAATTTTGCCTTCAGTGGTTAAAATACTTATACTGCCATTGTTATTTTTTGTACCTGTGAAATAAATGTTCAACATATCAATTACAGGATTAGGGTATGCAATCAGGTTGGTATTTCCTGCCTGAATTTGCTGTTCATCAATGGCTGTTGTAAAGTCATTAAAGCTTAAGTACTTTAATCCGTCCAGTGCATATACTCTTGTGGTATTATCTGTTTTCTGAACAGTAACATTCCCCGACGAGAATGTCATTTTGCATACGTTACTCAAAACATAAGAGATTTGTGTATCGTTACTTTCTTCTACATACATGGTTTGTGCCTGTAATCCTGTCAACCCAAGTCCGAACAATAACACGGCACTTAATTTTAAACTTTTGTATCGCATTTGTGACCTCCTTTTTATTGGTTAATACTCATTTTGATTTATCTGTTTTTATTCTTTTCCTTGTAATTTGTTAGATCACGTGTATAAAATGATAAAAATTTTTGGTTATATTTTCGAAATTATCCCGCATAGTTTTCATTGCAGCAGGTAAATTTTCCGTAATATCGCCCGCGATAAGCCTGTCTTCGCCTGTTTGTATTACCGCAAGATCGCCGGCCAAACCGTGCAGGAAAACGCCCATTGGCACCGCCTCGTCAATTGAAAATCCCAGACCGGCCATGCCCGCAATAACTCCGGTTAATACATCGCCACTGCCGGCACCGGCCATACCTGGATTACCGGAAAAATTTATCAATACTTTTTTGTCGGGATAACCAATCAACGAATGTGTCCCTTTCAATACAATCATCGCATTCAGTTTTTGACAGGTATCCTGTAAAATATTGATTTTATCTTTTAAAATATCCTCTATTTTTAGCTTTGTAATGAAGGCCATTTCTTCCGGGCGTGGTGTTAAAATTGTGGGAGCCGATCTTTTTGCGATGCAATCCAAATCAGCGGACACAGCCGTTATTCCATCCCCGTCAATTAGCAGGGGTTTTTGTATTTCAATGCACAATTCTTTTACCAGTAGTTGTGTCTCTGCGTTTAATGATAGTCCGGGGCCAATAACGACCATCTCCACTTTCCTGGCAAATTCAAGCAATTGTTTCTTGTTTTGATAACTGATGCTGCCGGAGTCAGTACTTTTTTGAGGAATGAAAACAATCTCGTTCGCAATATTGCCATTAAAGGACGATGTCTTTTCGGGTGTTGCGAGATAAAGTAAACCGCCGCCTGCTTTCAGAAACAACGACGCAGCGATATAAGGCGCTCCCAAATAATTG
>JBNJGR010000369.1:0-2802 GCA_051747885.1 Bacteroidota bacterium
CCATGACGTAGAGCGGGCCGGATCGGGGGACGACCTTGACCAGCAGCAGCAATTGTCCATTGTGTACGTTTTTGGAAAGTGAAATTTCAAGAAGTTACTTCGCCAAATAAATCATAATCTTCGGCCCCGGTAATTTTCACCCGGCAAAAATCCCCTTTTTTCAAATCTGAAGGGGCTGAAATCAGCACTTCACCGTCAACTTCGGGTGAATCGAATTCGGTACGACCAACGTAATAACCATCTTCTTTCCGGTCGATAATCACCTTGTAAGTTTGTCCGATTTTTTGCCGGTTCAGTTCGGCCGAAATCTGTTGCTGCATTTCCATGATTTCATCGGCACGGGCCTGTTTTATTTCTTCCGGAACATCGTCCTGAAATTTTTTGGCCGCATAGGTATTCTCTTCGTGCGAATAGGTAAAAACCCCCAGTCGTTCAAATTTTGAATCCCTGACGAACTGTTTCAGTTCTTCAAAATCAGCTTCGGTTTCGCCCGGAAACCCAACCAGCATGGTGGTGCGCAAAATCACACCGGGCACTTCCGCTTTAATGTGTTTAATCAGCGCTTCGGTTTCTTCGCGGGTAACATGGCGCAACATATTTTTCAGCACAGGATTGGCAATGTGTTGCAGCGGCATGTCTAAGTATTTGCATACTTTCGGGTTTTCGCGCATCACCGGTAAAATCTCGTAGGGAAATTTGGTAGGATATAAATAATGTAACCGAATCCATTCAATTCCTTCGATTTCCGAAATCTGGTTAATCAGGTCGGGCAACCGGTTTTTTCCGTAAATATCGATTCCGTAATACGACAATTCCTGCGCAATCAAAAGAATTTCTTTCACTCCTTTTTTGGCAAGATAACGGGCTTCCTTCACCAGGCTTTCAATGGTTCGTGAATTATGCCGGCCGGTCATCATCGGGATGGCGCAAAACGCACACGAACGGTTGCAGCCTTCGGCAATTTTCAGGTAAGCAAAATGCGAAGGGGTAGTTATTTTCCGTTCGTAAATGTACTCGGGCTGGTAGGTTACTTTCAGTTCGTCCACCATGGCTTTTAAATCGAACTTTCCAAAGTAGCGATCGACTTCTGGCATTTCCTTTTCCAAATCTTTTTGATACCTTTCAGAAAGGCAGCCCATCACAAACAGTTTACCGATATCGCCCCGTTTTTTGGCTTCCACGTAATCCAGAATCATGTCGATGGATTCCTGCTTGGCGTCGTGAATAAACCCGCAGGTATTCACAAAAACCGCATCGAAACCGGTTTCATTCGAATCGTGCATTACTTCGAACTTTCCCTGCTCCAGCTGATTCAGCAAAACTTCCGAGTCCACCAGGTTTTTCGAACACCCCATTGTTACCACATTCACACGCTTCTTTTCCATCCCTTTTAATTTTCAGCAAAGAAAAGATTTTTTTGTCTGAAATTAAAACGCTTTGTGCTGGGAAACTTAAAATCCCCGGAATACGGACTTTTCAGTCCCATAATTTATCATTGAGTTGAAAACTCAATGTCCTGAAAGGTCGGAGCTGAAAACTCCGGTTCCTTTCACCAAAACTACTGCTTGGTTTTCAGCGGATTTTCCGATTCTTCAAAAAACTTTTCCTGCAGGGCAGGTACCTCTTCATCGGCTTTTACCTGCCGGATCAATTTCACCAGCTGATCCACTTTGTCGTTAATCAGCAATTCGCCCGCTTCGGCGTTTGCTTTTGTACCATCGCCGCCGTAGTGATTGGGGAAACGGGCATACCACCAAATGCCGGTATAAACATTTTCGAGGTGTTTGATGCGCTCCTGATCCACACCCGACTGCTGGCTGGAACGTTCAGGATGAGTAATATCGGGCCGGACTGCAGTCATCATTGAAGTTTCGCTGTTGCCGGCATGGGAATCGAATTCATCCTCCATTGTTAATTCAGCTGCTTTCTTTTCAACCTCAGGATTACTTTCGGGCTGAAACCAGTACAAAGTATAATCGCGCGATTCAGAAAGCTGCGCCATCCCAAAATAATTCAAAAACGCACTGTTCCCCCCATGCCCGTTCACGATGATGATTTTTTCAAAACCATTCCGTTTCAGTTCATCCAGCGTTTCCTGAAGCATTTTCCAAATCAGCTCCGGACTGTAAGAAATGGTGCCGGGCTGGTGGCGGGCTTCATTTATCTGGCTGAAATAATACCAGGGAAAAACCACCGTGTATTCCTGCTCCGCTGCACGAAGGGAATATTCGCGCGCCATGTACAAATCAGTACCCAGTGGCAATTGCGGACCGTGCTTTTCAAAAACCCCGAGGGGGAGAATGCAGGTTTTAGAACTCTTTCCAACCGCCTTCACAAAATCGGGAGCGGTAAGTTCTTCCATTCGGTAGGATAATTCCTGTGAGAAAACATTCAGTGAAATAAAAACTGCAAAAGCAGTGATAAAAAATTGGTTCATTTTAACAGGTTTTTTTTCGATTTAAATTCAGCTTTAAAAATAGTTAAATTCTCAAGCGAAACAAACACAAGCGTTTCAAAAAGCCCTTTTCTTCGGGCCGGTAAAATAGCTGCAATCAGGAAGTCCGTTTTTGAAATCAACAATTACTTTGTTATTTTAGGCGGCCAAATTAATTTGCTATGAGGAGAATTACATCCCTAATATTTTGCTTGCTGCTCACGGGAAAGATAGTTGCGCAGCCACCTTCAACATCCGGCCAGTCAACCCAAAAACCGAAAGTAGTAATTGGCCTGGTGGTTGAAAACATGCGACCAGATTATATTCATCGCTACTGGGATAAATTTGGCCCCGATGGTTTTAAAAAA
>JBNJGR010000370.1:0-2801 GCA_051747885.1 Bacteroidota bacterium
TGAATAAACTGTTCGGTGATGTGGTCGCCCGATAGCCAGCAGAAATTCACCCAGTTACGCAGCATGTATTCCATATCGGTCCATTCCGGCTGGCGTGTACGATACCAAAGAGCTCCGCCGTTGCGGATAATATTGGCACCGGTAATTTCGCCGATTTCACCGTTGACCACGCGGCGTTGCGTTTCCATGTAATCTTTCTGAACCCGGCGGATGGTGCCGCTCACCATACTCAACCCGGCAGCCTCTGCTTTTTTAGCTGAAGCCATTACCGAACGGACACCCACAGGATCAACCGCAATGGGTTTTTCCATGAAAATGTGTTTGCGTGCATTTACGGCCGCTTCCACATGTGCAGCCCTGAAATGCGGCGGCGTGCAAAGCAATACCAAATCAACGCCCGAGTCAATCACTTTTTCATAACTATCGAACCCGATAAAACAATTTTCGTCTGCAATTTCCACGTTGCGTTCTTCCTTCAGCCTAGCCCTGCAATTGTCAATTTTATCCTGAAAAACATCGCCAAGCGCAGTGATTTGAAGATTTGGTCCGGCATCCAGAAAATTGATGGCAGCGCCGGTACCGCGCCCACCGCAGCCAATTAATCCCGCTTTAATCACCTCCCCATCTGGCGCTTGATCGAGCAGCTCAGGCAATTGAACCTCCTCTTTCTTCGTTGATGGTCCCGAACAGGATGTTAATATTCCGGCAGCACCCAGCGTGCCCCAGGCAGTTTTAGTAATAAAATTCCGGCGGTTTAATTCTGGATTTGTCATCTTACTGAAATTAAAATTAAATAAGGTATTTAAATTATTTCACCAGTTTTTACCAAACTTGTAATTTTTTTTGTGCCTAATTTCAAACTGGTCCTTTTTAAAAGCGCTTCAAAAATCGAAAAAAATACAACAATTTTCAAATGTCTAAACAATTAATTAACAGGAAGAAAAAAAAGGTGTTATATTTTGGAAATACAAAAAAAGAAAATACTTTTGCAGTCCCGATTATTGTCCTTACTTGTAGGCAGTGTAAAATGTTGATTTTCTTGATTTAACAGCTAGTCAATGATGCATGACAAATCTGGCAAAATACAAGAAATCGTGAATGTTGAATTAATAAATTAAGTACAAGTGGATACATTAAGTTATAAAACAGTTTCGGCAAACAAAGCCACCGTAAACAAAGAGTGGGTAGTTGTTGATGCTGAAAATGCAGTTTTGGGCCGTTTGGCCAGCGAGGTAGCAAAAATCCTCCGGGGCAAAAACAAGCCCGAATTTACACCACATGTTGACTGTGGTGACAATGTAATTGTAATTAACGCAGAAAAAGTGCAGCTCACCGGCAAAAAACTGACAGATAAAGTTTATCTCCGTCATACAGGATACCCGGGAGGGCAGCGTACTCAATCGCCTAAAGATATTTTAGCAAAATATCCTGAACGACTGGTTGAAAAAGCAGTTAGAGGGATGTTGCCGAAAAATAAACTGGGCAGGCAGTTGTTCCGTAACCTGCATGTAGTTGTGGGCCCCGAACACAAATACGAAGCACAGAAACCGAAAGTTGTTGATTTAAATACGAATAAATAATTAAAATGGAAGTAGTTAACACAATAGGGCGTAGAAAATCAGCAGTTGCACGTATATACGTGAACGACGGCAAAGGGAACATCACAATTAACAAGCGCGAGCTAAACGAATATTTCCCTACCACTACACTTCAATATATTGTAAAGCAACCGTTGAACATTGCTGAAGTAGCAGAAAAATACGACATTAAAGTTAATTTGGACGGCGGAGGTATTAAAGGACAGGCCGAAGCATTGCGCCTGGCCATATCGCGTGCGCTGATAAAAATTGACCCCGAATTAAGAAAAAATTTGAAATCGGCTGGATTGCTTACCAGGGACCCGCGCGAAATTGAACGCAAAAAACCAGGTCAACCGGGAGCAAGAAAAAAATTCCAGTTCTCAAAACGTTAATATTTTTATTGTCAAATTATATGGATCTAAAATGGTTGGGATTCCCGAGGACTCGGGACTACTCAACTGTTGCTTTTAGAGTCATAAAAAAAGTAAACAGATGCCAAAAGTATCATTTCAGGAATTATTGGATGCAGGTGCCCATTTTGGCCACCTGAAAAGAAAGTGGAACCCGAACATGGAACCTTACATTTTCATGGAAAAAAACGGGATTCATATTATCGATCTTCAAAAAACAGTAATAAAAATTGATGAGGCTGCAGCCGGTCTTAAGCAAATCGCCAAATCGGGCCGTAAAATTTTGTTTGTTGCCACTAAAAAACAGGCAAAAGAACTGGTAGCAGAGCAGGTAAAAAGCGTGGACATGCCTTACGTTACCGAGCGCTGGCCCGGTGGAATGCTCACCAACTTTCCTACTATCCGCAAAGCGGTAAAAAGGATGATCTCCATCGATAAAATGATGAAAGATGCCAGTTGGGATAACCTCTCGAAAAGAGAAAAGCTCCAGATTACACGCAAGCGGGCCAAGCTCGAAAAAATGCTCGGCAGTATTGCTGACCTTACCCGCCTGCCGGCAGCACTCTTTATCGTTGACGTTATGAAAGAAAAAATTGCTGTCCGCGAAGCACGGCGCCTCGGCATTCCGGTATTTGCCATTGTTGATACCAACTCAAACCCGGAAGATATCGACTTTGTTATTCCGGCTAACGACGATGCTTCACAATCGATTAAACTGATTGTTGGTGCAATGACTGATGCAGTTAAAGAAGGCCTTGAGGAGAGAAAAGCCGAAAAAGGCAAAGAGGAAGATGAACCTGCGCCGAAAAAG
>JBNJGR010000371.1:0-2797 GCA_051747885.1 Bacteroidota bacterium
GAGGTGGAAGATGATTAAAAAAAGATATGTTTTAAACTTTCCGCCACATAGCGGGGACAAACCCTTAAGTTACCACCTGGTAAAAGATTACGACATCCGTATAAATATCCTCAAAGCCGAGGTTTATCCGGGGAAACGCGGAAGTTTACTGCTTGAGTTGCACGGCAAAAAAGAAAACCTTGAAAAAGGGGTGAAATACCTCACCGAACACCAGGTTGTTTGCGAACCGCTCGACAAACGCATCCATTTTAAGGAAGAAAAATGCATCGATTGCGGAAACTGCACAGCCGTGTGCTTTGCCGGCGCCCTTACCATGAACAAACAAACATGGAAACTGGAATTCGATAAAAACAAATGCGTAGTGTGCGAATTGTGCATCCCGGCTTGCCCACTGAATTTATTTGAAATTGATTTCAGGTAAAACTTCTACTAATTTTTTATACCTTTGGGTATAATACCAAATAGTATAATACCAAATGGCAAAAAACAATTCACCTTTTCGATTTGGACAGGTTGTTGAATCTAACTCATTCATCAACAGGAATAATGAGTTCGTTTTGCTTGAACAAAATTTACTCAGCGGAAACCATCTGATTATTATCTCGCCTCGCAGGTACGGTAAAACATCATTGATCCATAAATTTATTGTTAAAAAGAAAGATGAACCTGAAATCATCCATTGCCTGATAGATTTATTCAGTATCCGCAGTGAAGAAGAGTTTTATGAAGCATTTGCGCGGGAAATTATTCAGGCAACAGCCGGAAAACTGGAGGAATGGATTCAAAATACAAAATCATTCTTCAAAAATTTAGCCCCGCGAATTTCAATTGGTGCTGACCCGGTAGCCGATTTCTCCATTTCGTTTGATTTGAAAGAAATAAAAAAACATAAATCAGAAATACTGAATCTGCCTTCCGAAGTTGCGCAAAAAAAACAAAAACGGATAATCATTTATATCGATGAATTCCAAAATATTGGAACATTTAAAGACAGTCTGAATTTTCAAAAAAACCTGCGATCGGTGTGGCAAAAACACCAAAATGTTTCTTACTGTTTTTTTGGCAGCAAACGACACATGATGCTTGAAATATTCAATAAAACGGAAGCTCCCTTTTACCGTTTCGGTTCACTCTTAATTTTAAACCGGATCGACCGGAAACACTGGGAGGATTTTATTGTAGCTGCGTTTGAAAGGACAAATAAACAAATCAGCAGGGAATTGGCAGATGAAATTGCAGATATGATGAAAGATCACCCGCACTATGTGCAACAGTTGGCACATTTTACATGGTCTTTCACCACCCAAAAAGCCTCCCGGAAAACCATAAAAAATGCACTTGAATTTATGCTCAACTCCAACTCTCCGCTTTTTATTAAAATTGTAGAGGATTTGAGTGTTATGCAAATCAATTTACTAAAAGCGATTTCAAAGAGAGAAAAACAACTCACATCACAGGAAGTTATGAGAAATTATAACATGGGGACA
Source organism: Bacteroidota bacterium (assembly GCA_051747885.1). Classification (GTDB taxonomy): domain Bacteria; phylum Bacteroidota; class Bacteroidia; order Bacteroidales; family Prolixibacteraceae; genus Tangfeifania. The sequence continues at coordinate 1,488 of JBNJGR010000371.1, forward strand.
CCACGAAATGTACTCAAAAACAGAGCTGTTCTTGAGGGAAAAGATGTAATTGACGTTACACCTGATGAAATATTATTTATCGATCCGCTTTTTGAAATCTGGTTCAAAAAATATGTTTAAGAAAAAATACGAATCAAGGGATTACCGCTATAAATTTAACACAGATCGTTTTACCGGTTTTGAGATGAGTCACCAGGAAACCGATTTATGGATAGGTGTCGATCCGGCATCTTTCAAACCGGGCATGAAAGAAGCGGCCTTAGAGCAAACTAAATTTCTGCGCGAAAAACTCGACAATTACATTCAAACGGAACCATTTTTCAAAAAGAGCCTGAAACCTTTTCATCCAACTGAAAACGCACCGAATGAAGCAATTGACATGGCACGGGCTGCCGAAAAAGCAGGAATTGGCCCGATGGCAACGGTAGCCGGATTGTTTGCACGGGAAATCGGCAATGAAATTATTCAGAACTTTTCGGTTGAGGAGTTGGTTATTGAAAACGGCGGTGACATTTATGCGCTGCTGAAACAGGACCTCGTTCTTTCGGTATTTGCAGGAGATTCGCCTTTGTCTGAAAGAATAGGGCTGGAAATAACTCCGGAAATCAGACCGCTTGGCATTTGTACTTCGGCAGGGACAGTAGGCCCGTCGCTGAGTTACGGAAATGCCGATGCCGTTGTAGTTGTCGCCCAGGATGTGCTCATTGCCGATGCCTTTGCCACCGCCTTCGGCAACAAAGTAAAATCGGCCGCTGATGTGGAAAAAGCTATTAATCAGGCAGAAAAAATTTCCGAAATCCTGTCGCTGCTCATCATTTGTGAAGATAAAATCGGGATTCGGGGTGAGTTTGAAATAAAAATATTGAAATGAATTTTTAAATCAACTGATTTTTATATTGTTGGAAACTGGTTTAATGCTATTCCCCCTTTGAAGGGGGCCAGGGGGATGCACTTAACACAAAACAAAAATGAATACAGGTTATTCAAATAACAACTACAACAAAAATCTTAAAAAATATGCTAGAAAGTTAAGAAACAATTCAACACTTGCGGAAGTAATTTTGTGGAATAAACTATTAAAAAGAAAACAGCTAAGAGGTTATTCTTTTTTACGTCAAAGACCCTTAGATAACTATATTGTCGATTTCTTCAGCAAAGAATTAAAACTGGTTATTGAGATTGATGGAGAGATTCATAAATATCAAAAGAGAAAAGACAAAATCAGAGAAGAAAGAATTAGAAACCTGGGATATTCAGTAATTCGATTCCGAAATGAAGATATATTACATGAATTTATTAACGTAATTCGA
>JBNJGR010000372.1:0-1146 GCA_051747885.1 Bacteroidota bacterium
GGCGGCTGGCACGATGCCGGTGATTTCGACCTCAGGGTGGAATCGCAGGCCGGGGAAACCTATATTTTAACGCTTGCCTACGAAGCATTCGATATAAATTACGATGTTACATCCATTGATCAGCATTCGCGAATAACCGAAATACACCAACCGGACGGAAAACCGGACCTGCTGCAGCAAATTGAAAATGGGGCACTTTCTGTAGTTGGTAGTTACAAAGCATTGGGCCGGCTGTACCGGGGAATAATTTGCAACGATTTACGGCAATACGTTATGCTGGGAGATGCTGCTGCAATGACAGATAATGAAATTGGAAATGAAGATGATCGTTGGGTATTCACTGAAGATAACCCCAGGCGGGAATTAACCACTGCTGCGCAACTGGCAGCCGCATCACGTGTGCTGAAAAATTTTAACGATACATTAAGCAGGCAGGCTCTGGAGTGTGCAGAAGAACTGTATGAAGTAACGGTAGTAAGCCAACGCTCCAAATCAGCCAAAATACATGCAGCTGTTGAATTGTATCTTACAACAGAAGATGAGAAATACAAAACCTATTTGCTATCCGAAAGCTCGTTTATTAAACGAAGCATAGGGCAAATTGGATGGATTATTGGCCGTGCTGAGAAAAAAATAAACGATCCGGAGTTCACAAAAGAAATCCGGGAAGCCATGGTTGAATTACGCGACCAGATTGAAAAACAGGGAAATGAAACGCCTTACGGAATTCCTTATCGCCCGCATATTTGGGGAGCCGGTTGGAATATTCAGTCATTCGGGTTCAACCATTATTTCCTGCACACGGCATATCCTGATATTTTCGAGCCAAAATATATTTACAACGCTTTGAATTTTATTTTGGGTTGCCATCCGGGGTCGAATACCTCCTCCTTTGCATCGGGAGTTGGAGCTCGCTCTGCCACGGTTGGATACGGACTGAACCGGGCCGACTGGTCATACATTCCGGGCGGGGTAATTTCGGGAACGGCACTTATCCGGCCTGATTTTCCAGAACTGCTGGAGTTTCCGTTCCTGTGGCAACAAGTAGAATACGTGATGGGCGGAGGATCATCGCATTACATGTTTTTGGTTCTGGCTGCTCAGCAACTGCTTTCTGAAGAATAATTTATAGCAAGAAAAATTTAG
>JBNJGR010000372.1:1246-2797 GCA_051747885.1 Bacteroidota bacterium
TTAGGTGCAATGATGGAATGACTCACCCCTCATTAATGTTGGGGTAAATTTTTCATTTCCTTATTGCACTTTCTTTGTCAAGTTGTATCTTTAACCAATACCAGTAAACCTGATTAATAATGAAGCGAAGAAATTTTATCAAAACAACCGGCATGGCTACTGCCGGAATCGGAATTGCGGCTAATGCTGCCGGAAATAGATTTTTCAATCCGCCACAAAACAGTTTACCCCGATGGAGGGGATTTAACCTGCTCGACTATTTTTCGCCACAGCGCTCACATAACCGGGGACAAACAACCGACGAGGAGTTTAAATGGATGTCGGACTGGGGATTCGATTTTGTTCGTATTCCTATGGCTTATCCAAGGTACGTGAAATTCGACCCTTCAAAAAATATTACACCGGAGGAAGTATTGAATTTTGATGAAAAAGTGGTTGAAGAAGTTTACAACCTGGTTGAACGGGCTAACAAACACGGTTTGCATGTGAGCCTGGATTTGCACCGGGCCCCGGGCTTTTGTGTGAATGCAGGATTTCATGAACCCTACAATCTTTGGCAAGACAAAGAAGCTAAAGAGGCATTTTATGCTCATTGGGAAATGTGGGCCAGAACCTTCGCTTCAAAAACGCGCGAACAAATCAGTTTCGATCTGGTAAACGAACCCTGCACACGCGAGGACATGAATGATCAGTTTTCACGGCGTGGCCCGGTTCCGGGTGATTTGTATCGCGAAGTAGTGCTAAACTGTATGAAAGTGATTCGGAAACATAATTCGGAACGTATTATTGTTGCCGATGGAAATAACGTGGGTAGCGATGTCATTCCGGAGATTTTTGATCTCGATGTGGGACAGAGTTGCCGTGGATATTATCCGCATTATATATCGCATTACCGGGCTTCGTGGGTGTTTGAAAACCCCGATGATTCGCCCGAGGTGGTTTGGCCGGGAGTAATCGACGGGAAAGAATTCAACCGGAAAAGCCTGGAAGATTTTTATGCCCCCTGGATTGATGCCGTTAAACAAGGCGTAGGCGTGCACTGTGGCGAATGCGGGTGTTACAACCAAACGCCGCACGATGTGTTTTTGGCCTGGTTTGGGGATGTTTTAAGTGTTTTAACCGAAAACCAAATTGGCTGGGGGCTTTGGGAATTTAAAGGAACTTTCGGTTTGCTGAATTCGGGAAGAAAAGATGTGGATTATGAAGACTGGTACGGATACAAACTCGATCGTAAACTGCTGAGTTTATTGCAGAAATATTGAGGCAGCAGCTAGGATTTCTGCTTTCCGTTTTGAAAAAATTAACCTGTTTAATTGAAATCAATTAACCATGAAAGAAATAGTATTTTTAATCACTTTTATTCTAATCACGCAAGTTTCTTTTGGCCAGTTACGTGTTGAATTTGAACCCAATTACGACGAAAGCAAAGTGCCCGAATTTGAGGTTCCTGATCCATTGAGAATGTTCAACGGCAGAAAAATCAGAAACCAAAGAAGATGGGAAAAAAAGGGACGTCCGGAGTTACTCGAATTTTTTACCCGGAATGTGTAT
>JBNJGR010000373.1:0-2793 GCA_051747885.1 Bacteroidota bacterium
TGAAGATATTGAACGCCTGAAGAATGAATATCCATCGCTTGACAAGGCTATTATTTCTGCCGTTAAGGATATTCCGCAGGATTTAAAAACAACTCTTCAGCAAAATTTTGAAACATTTATAGAACTGAAAGCCAATACACCTCTGCCCGTTGAAAACTGCTACCTGACAAAAGAAACACTTGGCAAAGACAGGATAGCCGCAGTGGTTGGCGCATTTAAGCTGTACCCCAACTCCAACATTCTGGTTATTGATGCGGGTACGGCAATTACCTACGATTTTATCAACTATAAAGGGCAGTACCTTGGCGGTAATATTTCCCCCGGGCTGGAAATGCGCTTTAAAGCATTGCACCGGTACACCGGGAAACTACCTTTAATTCAACAATCTGACTTCAATAATCTTTTCGGAAAAACCACCGAAGAGGCAATCAGGGCAGGAGTTCAGCACGGAATTATATTTGAAGCAGATAAAGCCATCGAGTCTTTTAAGGAATTTTATAAAAATTTAAACGTTATTATTACCGGCGGAGATGCCAAATTTTTTGATTTGAAATTAAAAAATTCTTTCTTTGTACATTTCAATTTAACAGCCTTAGGGTTAAACCACATATTAGAATATAATGGGGAGATTTAGAAGCGTAAGTTTACTGACCGGGTTACTTTTATTTCCGGTTTTTTTGTTTGCACAATTTAATAATAACACAACTTCACCTTACTCGCGTTTTGGGTTGGGCGACCTTCAGCCATACAGTTTCGGTCGAACAACAGCAATGGGAGGGGCATCACTTGCCAGCAGAAACAACCAGCAAATAAATACCTCAAATCCCGCATCTTATACTGCTGTTGACTCCCTCGCGTTTTTATTTGAGTTTGGAGTCTATGGCAAATTCTCGCAGTACAGTAACGACATAAACAAAATGGAGGCCAACGATGTCAACTTCAGGTACTTTGCAATGAATTTCCAGATTACCAACTGGCTGGCAACCAGCATGGGGCTCACCCCATACTCCGACGTTGGGTACAATGTGCAGGTAGCCGATAATGTTGAAAATGCAGGCGATGTGCTCTACTCCTATTTTGGTGAAGGGTCGCTCTCAAAAGCATACCTTGGTTTTGCCGTAGAACCCATTAAAAATGTATCAGTTGGAGCCAATTTTAACTACATGTTTGGCACGTTAAACCGCAATGCCGAGGTGAATTTCCTCGATGAACGCGATTTTTACAATATACAGAAATACGAATCTGTCAGAATGCGCGATTTCAACCTGAATTTCGGGGCACAGGCCACCATTCCTCTAAAAGAAGAACAGCACATTGTAGTGGCTGCCGTTCTCGAAAGCCAGCCTAAATTCACAGGTTTCTATTCTGATCTTAGCAGCAAATACCTAACCTATACAATAGGCTCGAGTACTAATACCGATCAGGATACTTTAAATTATCAAAGTGAAGATGAAAGTACCATTCAACTGCCGCTAAGCTACGGATTCGGGGTATCCTACGTTAGAGAAAACAGCCTCGAGGTCAACTTCGACTATTATCACCAAACCTGGTCGAAAGCAAAATTTTTCGGTTCAGTTAATCCGGTTTTAACAGATTTGGATAAATTTGCATTCGGAGCAGAATGGATTCCCGACCGTTTTTCAATAAGAAGTTATTTGAACAGAGTTGCGTACCGTGCCGGGGTTAAATACGAAAAATCGTATCTCATGCTTAACAATCAACAAATTAACGATTTTGGCATAAGTTTTGGAGTTGGGTTACCAGTACCTCGTTCCAATTCTACCATAAATATTTCAGCTGAATTAGGAAAGAGGGGAACGAAACAACACAATTTAGTTCTTGAAAATTATGCAAAAGTTAATTTAAGCGTTAATTTATATGACTTGTGGTTTATACAACGGAGATTTGATTAAAATTAATAACAAATAATAATATAAAACTATGAAAGCTTTATTTCGCATAGCACTCTTAATTGCCGCAGTTGCATTTTCAGCTGCAACCACATTGCAGGCACAAAGAGTAGTTAAAGGCACAGTTTACCGCGACGGAGAACCTGCCGCAGGAATTTCAGTAGAAGTCCACAGAGGTGGAACCATGCTAACCGGCTTCGACGGGAAGTACGAATTAGAAGCCCACGAAAAATCGAAATGGATAAAATTTACTTATATCAACGACACCAAAAAGCTGGACATTGATGATAAACAAGGTAATGTTTTCGACTTTGCCTTTACCGGAGAAATTCCTACAGGTGATAGCGAAGCAGATGCAGGAGAGGTAGTTTTAAAGACCGCCGAAGAACTCATTAACGAGCAGGACAGGGATTTCATGAACACTTATTCGCTTTACAACGAATATTATAAACAAGGAAATTACGAATCGGCATTGCCGCACTGGAGAACAGTATTCAATAAATACCCCAAATCAATAAAAAACGTGTATATTCAGGGTTCCAAAATTTATGACCATTTCATCGAGAATGCCGAAACACCCGAAGAAAGAGATAAATACATTGACCAGCTGATGAAAATTTACGACAAGCGAATCAAGTATTTTGGTGAAAAAGGATATGTACTGGGCCGGAAAGCAACAGATTTTCTTGAGTATAAACTGAATACGGACACCCCACCAGAAGGTGAGGCACTCAAGGAAACCATGAAAAAAGGCTATGAATGGCTGAATCAGTCAATTGAGGAACAACAGACAGAAACAGAATTACCCATATTTGTATTAATGATGCAAACCACACGTTCGTTATTCAAACTGGGCGAAATTCCAAAAGAAACGGTTGTAAGA
>JBNJGR010000374.1:0-2788 GCA_051747885.1 Bacteroidota bacterium
TCGGAACAAGAAAAAATGAAGAATAAAAATATTAATATTGCGGTTTTTTTCATGGTTTTTTAAAATAAGCAGTTTTGAGGTTCACCCCAAAACTGCTATATTAAATTGCTTAGTAACTTTGTCCAAACCAATAATTTGGATCATCGTAATATACTGCTATCCCAAGCCTATATGTCCCGGTATTATTTAGAGGGTGAAATATCTCCATCGGACTATCCACAGCATCAAAACCCCAAATATATGTCCAATAGGTATCAAAATACCATTTTCCTATCCAACTGTTTGTATATCCCCACCTGTATAAAAGTTCGTCATTTTCAGTATCGTCAGGGAAATACCATATTTTTCCATTCTCCCTTTTATCAAATTTCCATAAAGTATAAAAAGTAGTTGGAGGATAGGGGTAACTCTTTAAATGCCTGTTTTTCTTTTCAATTTGAATAATATAATTAGAATTTCCATTTTTAAGTTTTACTGAATTTATTTCAAAAGCTATGCAATCTTCAGGAATTTCATACTGAAAGTCTTTTTTAATATCATTTGATCTTTTTTCGGGTATATCTTTCAATGGAGAAATTAATGATGGAGGATCGATTTCCAACTTTAACTCATTAACAATAAGATAGTAATCAATTAATTCTTCATTTGTCGAAGAAATTAAAACCTCAACATTATTCTCATTTGAATTATCAAAAACTGATATTGTTTTTGAAAATACCAAATCTTCCTCAATGCCTGTTACGGCATAGCTACTTTGAACATCTTCCTTTTCAGGAATAATTAGGTCATCTTTCTGGCAACCATTAAAAATGATTAAAGCCGCTGCTAACATTGCAAAAACAATTAAATTTTTCATACTTTTGTAAAGTTTTATGGAGCGGAAAGCGCTAACTTCCCGCTCCGGTTTATAAAATAAGTGTGCAACCCGGTCCGGAGACCAATTGGTATATAAGGGCCGGGTTGCTTTTTGCCCTTGAAATTATATCGTGTTGCCATGCAACTATTGTTTTTTCAGCCTCTGCTAAAAAAATTCTTACTCCTAAAACATTCTCTCTGAAAAATTGCGTCCGTGCCGTACTTGGTCAAATGTAAAAAAAAAAAAACGAATTTTACAAAACTTCTGTCATCTTTCTGTTTTTTTTACCACCTGTAAGTAAACGAAACCGACGGGATAACCGGGAACAGTGTTATCTGTTTCATCTGGTCGCCTTTTTTGTAGTAGTACCAAGGGTTGAGGCGGTTGTAAACGTTGTACACCGAAAAATTCCAGACGATGGTTTTATCGGCACTTTTCCGTTCGGTGCGGTACGAGAGGTTAAGGTGGTGAAAATCGGGCATCTGATAATTATTTACCGAATTAAGTAAACTGCGTGTGGCGAACCAGTCGGCACGGTAGCGCGAGCCTTCCATCAATGGCAACGGAATGGCTTGGTATTCCTGCTCGGCCAGGGTAATGTATTTTCCGGAGGCAAAATTGAAATTGACGGCCAGGCTCCGGCTGACTGTTTTTCCCTTTTTTTGTTTTTCACCCAAAACGTAATTTCCGTTTAACGTAATTTGGTGACGACGGTCGTAGGCGTACGGAAAGGTTTTTCCGAAATTGATTTCGTCGAATTGCCGTGTACTTTTCGAAAGGGTGTACGCCAGCCAGCCGGTTAATTTACCGGCTGTTTTTTCAGCCATCAGTTCCAGTCCGTACGATTTCCCGTTTCCTTGTGCCACAAACTTTTCCCAGCTTTCGCCCCGCTCTTTTACAGCGAGCGTGCCGTCTTTATAGCGGATGACATCCCGGAGGCTGGTGTAAAACGTTTCGGCTGAAAACTGCCAGTCTCGCTTCGGCTTCCAAAACAAACCGGCCGAAAACAAATCGGAGGTGCCGGGTTTTATGTTGGCGGTGGATGCTACCCACAATTCAGTGGGAATTCCGAGTGTGGTGTTCTGCAACTGGTGCAGGTATTGTTTCATGCGTGAATATGAGATTTTCGCCGAAAGATTATCTGCAAACAGGTAACGTAGCGACGCCCGCGGCCTGATGCTCCAGTAGTTTTTTCCTTCGGTGTTCATCACGCCGCCCCGCAGCCCGAAGGCTGCTTTTAGTTGTTCCGACAAATCGATATTGCTTTCTGCATATACCTCCGAAACTACATTGCGCGAAAAAACATCTTTGTTCAGTTCGAACGCGGTTGAATCGGACTGATAGGAAATAATTTCAGGGCTGAATTTTCGTGCCGATGCCTGGAAACCAAACTTAAAATCGGCGTGTGTTGCCGCATACCAGTCGAAATCGCCTTTCACCGACCAGTCGTTCAGGTTGTTGTAGCCTTTGTACTGCTCGTCACCATTTTTTTCGAATTTGTTGAGGTACTCCTGCCGGAACCGGCTGTTGTAAACCGAAAAATTGGCAAACAGCGCCGGCGAAAAGATGCGGTTCCAGCGCAACACCGAGGTCAGGTTTTGCCAACTGTAACTAAATTTTACATAATCGTCAAACCTGTCGTCGCCGTCTTCATTGACAAACGCATCGCGGCCGGTGTAAAAGCTGAGGTAAATGCGGTTATTGTTGTCGATTATCCAGTTAGTTTTTGCATTGATGTCCCAAAAACCATACGTCAAAAGTTGCGCTTCGCTGTTTTGGTTTTCCAGTTTCTGAACAGCCGAAAGCAGCAGGTTGGCCCAGGTGGTGCGCCCCGAAATCATAAACGATGCTTTATCTTTTACGATGGGCCCTTCCAGCGTGTAACGCCCGGCAATGGGGCTGACTGAAAAGGTTCCGGTGCGTTTTTTCAGG
>JBNJGR010000375.1:0-2778 GCA_051747885.1 Bacteroidota bacterium
CTCATTTCGGAAGAAATCACACTTTTCAGGTAATCTTCCAAATCAATAACATTAATGGCCCGCACATTTCCGCCTTCGGGAATGAGTTTCAAAATACCCCCGAACCGTTGGTTTTCTTTTTGTTCCCAGTGAAAATCGACCCCGATAGTAACTCCTTTCAGTTCGAAAAATGAAGTATCATTTTCAGGAATCAGTATAAACGAATCAGCAATGAAAACACCTCCATTGCCGGATTCAATATGAATTTTTTTGTCGCTTAACGTGGCTGAATATTCACCTTCTGTTACAATATCTTCACTTTCCGATTTAAAACGGCCATTTACCAAAAATTCAATTTTAGAATGTACCATTATCCCCACTTCAATTTTAGGCTGGTTACTCATCGTTCAAAACTGTTTTGTATTCAAAATTCTTGTAAAATAACTCATTTTTAATTAATCTGAACCTGAAATCAACCTGTTATAGCACAGCCTTCTGAAATGAACAGTGATCCAAAAACAGAAAAAGTCAAAACTCAACTTCAACCTTCTTTATTGCAGATTCATCTTTGTTTTGCTCCAATAATTGTTTGCTGCTTTTTTTAAAAAGCGGATGTATAAAATCAGGAGCAATTTCGGCGAGGGGCACAAGTACAAACAACCGCTGGTGAAGTTTTGGATGAGGAATAGTTAGTTCATCATTTTCAGTGCAATCGGCATCGTAGAACAAAATGTCAATATCCATTTCGCGTGATGTGTACCTCCCGGTATGACGCACCCGGTTAAAGAGATTTTCAATTTCATGTATTTCAGCAAGTATTTTGCGGGGTTTCAGTTCGGTTTTAATTTGCACCACCTGGTTCCAAAAATTTTCTTTTGCACTGAACCCCCATGGCGGCGTTTCATAAACCGAGGATTTTTTGGTAATCGTTCCCAGCTCGTTTTCAATCAGGTGGTGAACTTTCCTGAAATTTTCGGGTTTATTCCCAATATTACCACCTATACTTAAAAAAACTTGATGCATTCAACTGTAAATTTGTAATAATTTAAATTACTTTACTACCCATCATGAAAAGATAAAGTTAGCAAAAACATAAATACAATTAATATGAAAGAATTTTTTAAGTATGTGCTGGCCACAGTGGTTGGTATTATTGCAGTTTCTGCCATTGGTTTTTTTCTGTTTTTTATGGCCATTGGTATATTAGTTTCATCGACTGAAAAACAGGTTACGGTTCAAAATAATTCCATGCTCGTTATTGATTTGGAGCGCCAGATTGTGGACAGAGCGCCCAATGACCCGTTTGAGGATCTGGAAATACCTGGATTCACCCAAATTAAAAGAATTGGACTGGACCAAATTCAGCAATCGCTTGAAAAAGCTGTTTACGACGACCGGATAAAAGGTGTTTACCTGAAATTATCGATGACTAACGGCGGCATGGCTTCGGTTGAAGAAATCAGGAACATGCTGGTTGCTTTTAAAGACAGTTGCGACAAGCCGGTTTATGCTTATGGAAATATGTACGACCAAAAGGCTTTCTATTTATCGACTGTTGCCGACAATATAGTTGTCCACCCGATGGGAAATATTGATTTCAGGGGCCTCGGCGGAGAAATGATGTTTTTCACCAACATGCTCGAAAAAATAGGTGTTGATATGCAAATCATTCGCCATGGAAAATTTAAGGCAGCTGTTGAACCGTTCATGCTCGAAAAAATGAGTGAAGAAAACCGTGAACAGCAACTCACTTATATGGGCAGCCTGTGGAATCACATGCTGCAGGGCATTTCTGAAAAAAGAAACATTTCGGTTGAAGAACTGAATGCAATGGCCGATGAGGTTCAGACCCTGAAAAAGGTGGATGATATTGTTGAAACCGGGTTGGTGGATGCTGCCAAATACAAAGATGAAGTACTCGACGACCTCAGGGAAATAACCGGGATTAAAGCCGGCAAGGGTGTTCCGATTGTTGAAGCCGGGAAATATGCCAGTGTGGAGGTTTCTGGAAAAAGCAAACCATTCAGCCGCAACAAAATGGCTGTAATTTACGCCAGCGGCGATATTGGAACCTCGATGGGCGGCGAAGTAATAATTGGTGAAAAAATTGGTCGCGAAATTCGCAAAGCTCGTCAGGACAGTAGTTACAAAGCAATTGTTTTAAGGGTCAACTCACCCGGAGGCAGTGTTTTTGATTCGGAAGTGATTTGGCGCGAAGTAAAACTGGCTGCCGAAGAAAAAGCAATGGTAGTATCATTTGGTGATGTGGCTGCATCTGGCGGGTACTATATTTCCTGCCCTGCCGACCAGATTGTGGCTCACCCGAACACAATTACCGGGTCCATCGGCATTTTCGGAATTATTCCTGAATTCAGTGAACTGCTGAACGACAAAATTGGCATTTCTACCGATGTGGTAGAGACAAACGAAAACTCCAACTTCCTTTCGCTCACCCGCCCCATGACAGATTATGAGCGGCAACTGATGCAGCAAATGATTGAAGAGGGATACGACACGTTTATTTCGCATGTGGCAGAAGGTCGCGGAATGACCAAAGAAGCAGTGGATGAAATTGGACAGGGCCGCGTGTGGAGTGGCGAAAATGCCAAAGAAATCGGATTGATTGACGAGTTTGGCGGATTACAGGAGGCCATCGAAATTGCTGCAGAAATTGCCGGCCTTGATAATTACCGCACAGTGGCACTTCCTGAACAGCTCGATCCTTTCCAGCAAATGCTTAAAGCAGGCTCAGACAATATCAGAACCAGGTACATGAAAAATAAACTGGGTGAAAAATAC
>JBNJGR010000376.1:0-2753 GCA_051747885.1 Bacteroidota bacterium
ATATTTTTAAGTTAAACGGGTAATAACAACAATGGTTTAGTTTTTTTGTGCATTAGTTGTTTTTTTGTTAGCTGTTATCGTTCCCGTAATTCACAAAATTCAAAAGGAATTTCCTGCACCGGATAAAAATAATTGGGGAACGAAGTAGGAATTTCTTCATTAATTAAAAATTTACCTTTTCCGGAGTATATTCCCTCCGATAATTCAACTGATTCCCAAATAAATGTTACATCGACATCAAATTTTGGACCTCCAAATCCACCCGTTCTTTTCCATTCACCAATAGAGACAGTATCAATTTGAAAAGTGTCAGCTTTGAAAAAATCTTCATTTGAATAAGGTGGCAAATAAAAACCGAATTCAATATCGGGTTCATTATGATCGTGCACTGCGTTAATGTATTTTATTTTAAAAACATTTTGATTACAGGGAGGACCAATGGAAACGTAGGTAGATTTAATACCGGTAAAAGAATATTCACGGATATAATTCCGAAAGGTAATATCGCAGCTGCAATCTTGTTTACTGTTGGCAATAATGGTTTCCTGACTGCAATAAGGAGCGATTTTCTTCCCCGGCGGATAAACTTCCCCGGTATCACAAGCTGAAAACAGTTGAAGTAACCCAAAACAGATGGTTATAATGAACAAATTTTTGTTTAAAATCATTTTGAAAATTGCTGATAGGAACGGTGTACCCAAATATACATTAATTGAGGCTAATTCGCAAAATTATGGGAATCGCCAAATTCACTAAGAAAAAATGATGAATGAAAATGATTATTTATAAACCTAGCGCCTTTCCCGAGTATCTATTTTGTGGTTTTTGCGTGGAATATTTACCAACACCTTAATTTAGCATTTAGCCCTCAAAACTTTCAAATTAGCGGTTTCAACCCGCCACACCTCAAAAAAGTGCCGGAATTCACCGGGGCTTCTGTCTAATACCGATTAGTGTTTAATTTTACTCACCCCGAGTACTCGGGGTCACTTCGTTCATTTTACCGGGCGGTCTTTTTATTGTTTCTCCACAGCATACAACTTCCGCATCGTAGAAATATACAATACACCATTGGCAGCCACAGGCGTAGCATGAACCGGACTGTCGAGCTGAACTGAATCCAGTACCTTACGTTTTTTGCCTTGCTCCATTATCCAAAAATCACTGCCGCGGGAACCCACAAAAGCTTTTCCGTCGGTAGCGAGTGCAGAGCCCCAGGCATCCCGCTTCATGGGTTGTTTCCAGTATGTGCTTCCGGTTTCAGCGTCCATGCAATGCAGGTTTTTGCCACAATCGGTTACATAAACCAGTCCATCTGAAATAGCGGGTGTTGCTGCCGAATGTTGTTCCAGTTCCGTTGACCACAATTCCGTTCCGCTGGTTGCATCGAAGCATTTGAGCCAGCACTCCTGTTTTCCCCACCAAATATCACCGCCACAGGTTACATATATTCGGTTTTTGTAAAACACGGGCATTCCCAGAAAATTACTCGGACTTTCTTCCCTGTTTCTCAGGTAATCGTGGATACTATTTTTAGGAGCATTCGGGTCGCAATCGCGTTGCCATACTTTTTTGAAATGTTGTGGCTTTTCATTCTTTGTTGACTTATCAAGTGCTTCAAACGCATACACTATTCCATCAGGACCGGCAAAAAATATCAGTTTCTGACCGTTTACTTCACCCAATGCAGGAGAAGACCACGATGAATGAAAAATACGCGGACCAAAACTTTCGTTATCGCGTGCAACCAGCCGGCCTGTGTTTTTATCTAATGCAATAAGCGAGGGTGCATTCAGCGCGGTGGTTTCAAGGTGCCGGTGATCCACTCCATTGCAGGTATTCAGGTAAAGAAAATCGCCGTCAATTAAAATAGATGCATGTGGCGAGTCGTGTGGCCGGATGCCGAGTTGCAGCCGCAAATCATACATCCAGATAATATCTGCATCTTTTTGTGTTACCTCCATCGGAAATTCGCCGGATGGGGCCATGTACCAGCTTTCGCCCAGAAAAGGACCGTCGTTTCCATCGGTTTGTCCGTTTAAATCGAGGCAAAGCACCTCCGAACGGTTGGTCAACACATAAACCCGATCGCCTTCAACAGTTGGAGGCGAGCAGATACCAATCATTGGCCAGTCGTGATGCCGGTCGCCTTCAATGCGAGGCACTGTCAGTTGCCATAAAAAACTGCCGTCTTCTTCACTGAAACACAGCAGTGTGCCGCGGTCGCCTTCGTGGCGCTCATCGTACTGGGCTGCATTATTTGCACCAATCAGCACTTTCCCCTTTGCAACAACTGGTGTGGCATAACCGTGACTTCCAATATCAGCCTCCCATTTACTGTTCATCCCGGTTTCCGGGTTGAAGTGCTCTGGCAGGCCTTTAGCCGTTGAAACCATGTTGCGTGAATGTTTTTCTCCCCATTGCGGAGCATCCTGCGCCATTGCCACATTGATGAAACAGAAGCTAAACACCAAAACATTAAAAATGAATGCGGAATTTTTCAAAAACCAGGAATTCGGATATATTTTCATAGATGAAATAGTTGAACACTGCAATGTATGTAAAAATACTTTTCAAGGACTTTATAATGATATAAAACCTGAAGAGTTTTTGGCTTAAACGCTTCGGCTGGCGGATTGAAGCGAGAACAGAAGCTTTAATAACCACCTCGCCCCCAATATTTTTTGACCGCGAGTTGTGGGGCCGTGCTTTATTTATTAATCAATTTATTTGGGTTTTGCCTGTTATCAAAT
>JBNJGR010000377.1:0-2735 GCA_051747885.1 Bacteroidota bacterium
ATAAAGCGAGGCACCGGAAATGATTGCATAAACAGCCATGGTTGCTTCGTAGCCCAAAAACCGGCTTGCATGGGAGCCAAGCGGTTTATAAAGCAATGCAAAAACCAGGGTAAAACCCGCAATGAGCAAAGCCCCGTAGAGCGGGCGCTGTATGATAAAGTTCCGGGGAAATTTTGTGGAAATCAGTTTTTGCAAATTCATTATTCGATTTAATATCGCATGGAGCAGACTATTTTTATAAAATCAACCTGAGCAAAAATAGAAAAACAGGAGCAAAAACAGATAACGGAACAGGGAATTAAAGAACTTTTGCCCAAAGGGGGATCCAAGGGGCGATAGAACTGATATAAATTATTTTTATTTAACAACCTCTTGTATCGTTTTACAACGAAAAGCGTAAAAAGCACGAAAAGATTTAAAGATTTTTTTCGTGTTTTTTTTTCGTGACTTTCGTTGTTACAGGCATAAAAAATGTTAATTGAACGACTATTCTTCAATATGCGTAATATGAGAACTACACCTATTTTCCATTTTTTGTTCAATGTACTGAGTGGCTTAATCAATTTCTGCAACAACCTCATCAATGCGGTAAATTACCCTGCCTTCCGAAAATTTCAATACAGTGTATCCTTCATCTTGCAGAAATTTTTGACGTTCAAAATCTTTTAGCCAACGGAGACGAACCGTCCACTTATTGTACGGCTTTAATTTGCCTGCACTTAAAAAGCGAATGGTTCCTCCAGCCGCTCTTCAATCCATTCGCGGTTCAATTCCATATTCCACTGGCTGTGTTGTACCCCAAAACCCGGATAGCATTCCAGTGCCCGCCGGTAAAACAACAGGGCTTTATCGCGATCATCGCTTAAATCACTTAAATGGCCCAGCCAAACAAGTGCTGCCGATTCAGTCAGGTTACCTTTTACCGCAGCTTCTGAAAAGGCCTGGCGGGCTTCCTTCCTGAAACCATTTCCGAAAAGTTTTACGCCCAAAGTAAACCAGTCGCCGGGAAGAATACCCGCTGTTGATTTTACTTTGTTATAAAATGCCAGCACTTCACCGGAATGATTGCCATCGTACGGAAGGCTGTTCAGCTCTTCCGACCATTGCTGCCGTTGTGTGTATTTTTCAATCATTGCTTCATCTTCTGGTGTAATCTTAAATTCGGTGGAGGTAAAATCCGACTGAATCCAGGTATCTGTAATGCCGAACACATCAAACTTTTTGTACTGGTGCACTTCTTCGGGAATAACTTTGTAAGTGACTTTGGAAAAACCTTTGTCCAGCAGATTTTGATACGTTTGCCGGGCTCTTTTTTCGGGCATGGCCGTGTCGCTTTCGCCAATGCAAATCAGCAATGGAATATTGGCATCCAGGATATTGGCTTCCGGGTAATAATTGCTCATCTCTTTGTCGATGTGGTACGATTCCCACTGAGCAAATCCAAATCCGTGCGGACTGCTGTGTTTAAATTCATTTTCAAAAGTCGTTTCATTTATTTGCCGTATTTGCAACACGACATCTTTCCACTGCTGAAATTCTGTTTTTAGCTGTTCATCTGTCCAGTTTTTGGTTTTCCGGATGATGTCTGCCTGCGGCCAATCTTCCCAGGTTTTGTTGTGGTAGTCGAAAGCATTGGACCCCGATCCCAGCAGGATACAGGCTTCCGGTTGTTCCTTCAGTAACCCCAGTGCTTTTGAGGCGACAACAGAACCTTCGCTGTATCCCACCAGGTAAAGCTTTTTATCTGTAGTAAGTATTCCGCGTTTTTTCAGTTCGCCGATGAGCGACACCACATCCATCGCCAGGTCGTCGAGGGTGGGGCGGGGAATTTTGGTATATTCCACAAAACTGCGTTTGGCCATGGAAACAACCCCGTAATTTTTAGAAGACATAATATCCAGGAACCGGATATAAAAATCCTGAGGCTGGGTTATGGTGCGTCCTTTTTCGGTGCAAAATGGCGCCATATTCCCTTTTTCATCGTAAGGAGTGGAACCGTTGATGAAAATCACGATTTTATCAGCCGAATCGTTTTCCGGGGTGATAATTTGTGCCGGCAAATCAGGTCCGTTGCAGGTTGATACAAAAAAGTGTAATGTGTCTTTTGAAGAAATTAAGTGGGTTGAAGCGATAGTTTCTGATGCAAAAAATAAACTAAGAAGTAATGTAATAATGTTTCTGATTTTCATGGCAGTTGAATTGACGTTTTTAAGATTTGACTCCCATGACTATGAAATGGTTACAGGTTGTGGAATAAAAAATTGTTCTTTTTAAACATAGAGTACTTTGCTTTTTTTGGGTTTCATGGTTCAGGGAACGAGGAACTGCGAATTTGTGTAGTTGGTTTTTTAGCAGCGGCTCCGTCCCCCATTGACTTCTAATTTTATTAGAGTGCCACTTTTGCCAATCAAAGGGGGGATTCAGGGGGATTTAGAAAAACTGCAGTACTTACTTTATTATTTTTCCTGCTTCCGGCTCCGGACTTCCGACTTTCTCAAAAATTCTTTTTCAGAAAGTGGTAGGCATTCCCGTGCATAAATCGCTCAACAATTTCAGAAGCTGTCATTTTATTGTAGTTTTTCAGGTTGTCCGACTGAGCCGAGGCAATAAAATTGTAGGCATGTTTCTCGAGGTAGCTGTCGAAAAGCGGCATCTCTTCGGCTGTCCAGAAACCGTTGAGCGGGTTCACCATTCCGTCGTAATCTGTGCCGATGCACTGAATGTCCCATGCAAAC
>JBNJGR010000378.1:0-2720 GCA_051747885.1 Bacteroidota bacterium
AGCATATCGCCCTTGATGAACGACGATGGCGAAATCACCCATTTTGTGGCAGTGAAAGAAGACATTACTGAACGGAAAAAGTTCATCGAAGAATTAGAAATTGAAAAAGAAAAAGCCCAGGCTGCCGACCGCCTCAAAACAGCTTTTTTAAATAATATTTCACATGAAGTACGCACTCCGCTGAACGGAATTCTGGGATTTGGTGAAATGATGACGGAAACGGATTTGTCGGAGGATGCAAAAGAGATGTACCTGAAAATTTTGAAACAAAGCAGCGACCGGTTAATCAATACCATAACCGACTTTATGGACATCTCGCTGATTGCCTCGGGTAATGTGACGGTCAATAAAAAAAATCTGCAAATGTCCCAATTGTTTAGTGATTTGGGCGAATTATACGAAAAGCATTGTAAAGAAAAAGAACTGAAACTTGAGTTGAACCTGCCACAGGACACTGAAAAAGCAGAGGTGGTGTCGGATCCCGAACTGCTGAAAAAAGTGTTCAGACACCTGATAAACAATGCCCTAAAATTTACAAATGAAGGAGCCATAAAACTGGGATACATGTTAAAACAGAATACTGTTTTATGTTTTGTTGAAGATACAGGAAAAGGAATCGAGGCTGAAATGCAGGATTTGGTTTTCACCCACTTCACACAGGAGGATACACGGATTGCCCGCGGTTACGAGGGTAGCGGGCTCGGCCTTTCCATCTCGAAAGGTTTGGTGGAGCTGCTTGGCGGAGAAATAGCGTTGAAATCGGAAAAAGGAAAAGGAACCACAGTCAGCTTTACGCTGCCGTGGGTACCGGAAGAAATTGAACATGAAACTCCTGAAAGTGTGAATCAGGCTGCCGGTGGCAATGTTGTGCTCATTGCCGAAGACGATTCCATGAACAGGCTGTATTTGGAAATTGTATTGAAAAGTAAGGGAATTCCCTTTATTTCTGTAGGAAACGGACACGAGGCGGTTGAAAAATGCCGTGAACATCCTGAAATCGGGGTTGTTTTGATGGATTTAAAAATGCCGCTAATGGACGGGTATGAAGCTACCCGCCAAATAAAAACATTTAGACCGGAACTGCCGGTTATTGCTGTCACTGCCCAGGCAATGACAGGCGATAAGCAGAAAGTGCTGAATGCAGGTTGCGACGATTATTTGGCAAAACCAATAAAAAAAACGGATTTGCATAAATTGATAAATAAGTATTTCGGGAAATAATTAAAACTACCAGAATATTTACTATAGAAAGTACTTGTCTGTAAATTAGGGCAAAATGTTCGGCTAAAATCTGTTAACAGAAATTTGAAGTATTCACCTTAGTGTTCGCACTGTCAAGGTATTTAACATTAAGTTTACAACCCCGGAATCAATTGATAGAAGTGTTTAAGCAATGATAACATTCATCAATTTTCTGTTCCAAATTCATACATTGTTGATAATTTTATGTTACTTTGAATCAGTTTAGTGCTTCGGAATTTTTTTTAAACGAAGCCGTTGACTAATAATATTTTGGTTGACGTTTTACGAGTTGAAAGTCTAACATTAAAAAAACACAAAATGAAAACACTTAAAGCCTTTAAATTAACTTTATGGGTCATAGCAATCGGGATACTGGCAAGTGGCTTTTATTCCTGCGGCAACAAAAGTCAGAAGAAGAGTAGTGAGAGCCCGGAACTCTCAGACGAGCTGATTGAACAAGAAGTAGAAGAGTATGTTTACCCGCTGCCCTCAACTTTTGAGGTAACCAATATGCTGAACGAAATCGAAGCAAGTTACATCTTTGATATTGCCAACGATCCGGAAAAAGCCGGGAGTTATTTCACGGAAAAAAGCCGGGCAGTTAACCTCGGCATTTACATTGCTGACCTTGCTTATGCAACTACCTACAATCAAACATCTGAGATACAAGACTATTTCAGGGCGATTGAAAGGCTAACCCGTGAATTGGATTTATCTGCAGCTTTCTCCGATGATTTACCAGAGCAAATTTCAGAAAATATCAATGACAAAGAAAAGCTAACAGATATTGTTACAAACGTGTTTCAGAATGCTTATTCATATATGAATGAACAGGGGAGAACAGAGCTTTCTTATCTGGTACTGGCAGGAACCGTTTACGAAGGATTGTACCTGACTACCCACATGTCTGAAAACACATTTCAAAACCCGCGCCTGATTGAAACCATTCTTTTTCAGGAACAACATATTCAGGAATTGGGCGAAATGATGGAAGAATACAGAGATTCAGAATTATTAAGCGAAGCATGGCAGGATATTTCAGCAATAAATGATATTTATGCCCTTGAAGAAGGAACGACATCGATGACCGAAGAACAAATTGCAAAACTGACGGAAACCATTACTCAAATAAGAAACAGGCACGTAGAGTAGTGTTTTCATCCGAGATAAACTAACGGGTTTTTCGTTACCAAAAGGGCGTTAAAAGCCCGTTTTTCAATTCCTGGTATATGTACGAAGAAATTATTGAAAGCCTTTTAAAATTTTTTGCCATTGTAACCGATTACGATGACAACAAAACTTCTGAGTATGCCTCACAGAATGTGAATTCGTATCTGGAAGAAAATTTCAGCCGTGAGCTGGTTGAAAAGTACATGGGGCTGTACTATAACTTTGTTCACTATTATCATATTGAGAATAAAGGGCTGCTTTATAAAGAGGAAGGAAACGGGGAGAAATTTATCAATAAAAAGTACATC
>JBNJGR010000379.1:0-2718 GCA_051747885.1 Bacteroidota bacterium
GGTGTTGTTGATCATATTCCAAGAAGGTTTACCTATCCGGAAGATGAATATCTTAAAAATGAAGATAATGTCAGGGAAGCAGCTTCACGTTTGGGAGGTGATGAATTAGATACCAAAGTATGGTGGGATAAGCGACCCGGACTGCCTTATGGGCACCCGCTGCAGGATGTTTTCCCACCCAATTAGTATTTAATTTCTTAAATAATACTAGATGAAATTGGTTAAATAAAATTTAGTAGTTTAGTTTAGTGCACCAATAAAAAAAATAGCTCACCGGGGTTTCCCCTGTGGGCTATTGTTATACAGTATTAAATTAAGTTAATGAACGAATATAAAAAAATGAAAAATTCTTATTGGCTTGTTTTGTTTTCTTTGACAATTGTTGGTAATCTGTTTTTAACAAGCTGTTCTGCCGGTGATTCAGTAAAAAAATCTGATTTACCTGGAAAAAACAAAGCATTTGCTGATTCTATAGCAAAAGCATTTGGTGAGCTCACGGTTGATGTACCACCCGAAAAACTTTATGATTTGTATAATCAATTTTGTCTGGCACATTACGGAGCAGAAGTTGACCCGCTGGTTTATGAAACACTGGGTGAAACGCTGGAGATAAAAGAAGGAAGTTACTGGGAATACTTTTCCGAAAAATCGGTTTCCATTTCCTGGAAAACCAATCTCCCTGCTAAAACTTATGTGGAATATGGCACATCAAAAACCTACGGTGAAAAAACAGAATTCCCTGAACGTTATTTTTATATTCACCTCCATTACCTTAAAAACCTTCAACCCAATACAATTTATCATTATCGTCTGGTATCTGTTGATGAACGCGGAAACAAAACAGAATCGCAGGATAAAACTTTCACTACCGGCAACATTCCAAACGCAATTCACATACCCGGTGATTTGGGAAATCCACCTTATATATTGGACCAGGCCAATTCAGTTTACATTGTTACGCAAGATATTGATGCCGACCGGACTGCTTTTGATATCCAGGCCGATAACATTACACTCGATTTGGGAGGACACACTGTTACCCATGGCAACCAGTTAATTACAGACCTCGACCATACAAAGCTTGAAAAGTCGGGTGTTGGAATCCGCCGGAAGGGAAGCCAATCAAAACAAACGGGGTTAAAAATTTATAACGGGATAATCAAGCAGGGAGTTGCTGAAAATAATACGGCCTATTATGCCGCAGAAAAGATGGTGCGCCCGGATGAAGAAAGGAAAAAGGTACTCGAAAAAAATATGAACAAAGGGTTCAGTAGCATTGAACTTTCGTATTGCGATGACGTGGAGATTGCCGGTGTAACGGCCGAATACCGATGGCACCAAACCTGGGGGATGCGTTTTGAAAATGCCTTTGAAAAATACAATATACATCACAACATTTGCCTCGATAAAGGAACACAGATGTTTAGCCGGCACGGAGCCGGAGGTGCACGTTCCATTGGTTTTCGCGGATCGGCTACCGGTGATCTGAATCATGATAACAATAAAATTGAGGTTCACCATAACCTGATAAAAAGAACACGCCAGAATGGCTTGAATGCGGCTCAAAGAATTTACGACAATGAAATTTATGTTGACAGTTGGGTGGTCAATTCTTTTGCCATTTCGCCGCATAACCGGAACGGACAGGTTTTTAACAACACTATTTTTCTGACCGGATATTATGCCTGCGGAATCCTGTGGGCAACAAGCGATCTTCATGCCCATCACAATTTTATTCACATGGAGAGCATCAGCACCATGATTGAACGCCCCCACTCCGGAAGACGGCTGATTGAGGACTGGGGCGAACAGGACGTACTGGCAGGGATGCGCCTGACAAACTATAATAAAGGCGGACAACAACGTGAAAACCTGACCTACTCAAACAATGTGATTATTGGCAGGTGCAGGGGAGATGTGGAAATGCGGGGCACCGAGTTTTTTTCCGATTATTCAATAAAAAACCTGGTTTATAAAAACAGCATCATTAAAATTATTGCTGAAGATACCTTGGTGCGAAAGGCCGCTTGTGTGGATACACAGGGCGCTTTCAACGATCGGTCAACCCACCTCCCACTCTATTACAAAAATTGTTCGCTGATTTCCAACCGCTGCAATATCCGCTTTGGCGATGAGTACGGCCAGGGAAGCAACCACCGGTTTATAAATTGTAAAATTATTAAAACCGGTAATCATCCTCATTATCAAACCTTTGAGTTTGACGGGCACAGTTCAGTATTTAATCATGTACTGCTTGATTGCGAATTTTCAGGCAGTGCAAAGTACAACGATGTCCGTTGGACCGATACTCAGTCGCTTAGTAATTACCGGGTAGAATGGACCCTGATTTTGGAAACGGCTTCGAATGCAATAGTTTCAATCAGTGATAAAAAAGGAAACGAAGCTTTTTCCGGCAATACCGGTAAGGATGGGGTAATTTCGGTTCCACTGGTACAAAGTATTATCCGGCCTGTTGAGTGGGGCCCGGACAAAGAAGAGGTTGAAGTGACAAATAAGCTTCAATACAGCGAAGAACGTTTTAGTCCTTATACCGTAAAAGTGGAGAAAGACGGAAAACAAAAATCCCAAACCTTCCTTCTAAAAGAAAAGACGGATTTAAAAATTCAGTTATAAAAAAACGAATATGGAACGGAGAAAATTTTTTCAGGTAGCATCCACAGGCGCTGTTGGTCTGGGTTTAGGTGCATCCTGTTCCAA
>JBNJGR010000380.1:0-2711 GCA_051747885.1 Bacteroidota bacterium
GGTTAGCTGTATAATTGACAACCTGCGGAATAAAAACAACAGCGGTACGTATTGAAATTATAAATTTTTCACAATACATTTATGGAATACCAGCACCAGCAAAAAAACAAATCCGCCAACAATGAAACGGCTCCCGGCCCGGGAAGAAATTTTACGCCACTGCCCGGGTACGAACATTTTGAGGCCACCACTCAAATTATTATTGCTGAAATTCTGCGGCGAAAACTGCCTTTTGAGATCATCGATGCGGACAACAACCTGATTTCAGTAACATACCAAAACAAGGCATATATTATTCACGAAGGCACCATCTCGGATGCCAACAGCCTGATTGCCTACTGGATTTCAAACGACAAATGGATGACACGTCAATTCCTGCGGCGAAAAGGAATTCGCCATGCCAGTGGCATTTTGCTGAAACGTGGTTATCTTCCCAATCAGCTCGACGCCGTGCAGCTGCCTGCTGTGGTAAAGCCCGTTGACACGGATCACGGAATTGCCGTGAGCACGAATCTGCAAAGCCGACAAGAAGTGATTAAGGCTGTTGAAAACGCATTTCAGTTTTCGAAAAAGGTGATTGTGGAAGAATACTTCCCCGGCAGGGAATACCGGTTCCTGGTGATTGACGAAAAAGTGCGGGCAATTGCATACCGCGAGCCGGCCAATGTTACCGGCAACGGGAAACATACCATACAGCAGCTAATCGACCAAAAAAACGAAGGACGCGGAACCGATTACAGGCATCCGCTGCTAAAAATAGTTGCCGACGATGAGGTTCTCCGGCATTTGAAAACCCGGTCGCTGACTTTGGATTCGGTATTGAAAAACGGAGAGAAAGTATATCTGCGGAAAAATTCCAATTTAAGTACCGGGGGAGACAGCATTGATGTAACGGATGAAATGCCTGCTTTTTACCAGGAGATTGCCGTCAGAGCAGCGCAGTCGGCAGGGCTTAAAATTTCAGGTATCGACATTATCATTAAAGATACCGGTGTGGCGCCATCACCCGACAATTACATAGTAGTGGAACTGAATGCACCCGCAATGCTGTCGATGCACGATTTCCCGTATATCGGTAAAAATCGTCATGTGGAGAAATATGTGCTTGACGTAATCCTGAGTTCAAAATAGAATTATCATTAAGTTATTCGGTTAATCCAAAATGAATTAAGACGAAACGGAAATGAAATTGTTATTTTGTTACTCTAACTTATTTGAGAATAAACTTTTAGCATCGTCATTTATGGCGGTGATTGAGATATAATTATCGAGGTCAGAATTTTGAAAAATTTTGTAACATATTAAACTACAAAATTTTCAAAATTCATTAATATGGGTCACACGATCTTTCTCGCTATATTTAAGAGAAAAAATGAATGATAAGAATGCCTGAAACAGAAAAACCGGAAATAACGCATAAATCGCAACTGATTGAATATTTTGAACAGGGGTGCAAACCCCCCGGCGAATGGAGCATCGGCACTGAGCATGAAAAATTTCTGCTTCATAAAAGTGACTCCCGGCGCATCAGCTATTTCGGCGCATCAGGGATAAGTACCATCTTTAAGCATTTGGAAAACATTGGCTGGCAGCCGGTTTGGGAAAATGAAAATACGATAGGCCTTAAAAAAGACGGAGCTTCCATTACACTGGAGCCCGGCGGCCAGATTGAGCTTTCGGGTAAAAAAGTTAAAACGCTGCAGGAAACTTTCGGGGAAACCAAAACCCATTTTGATGAGCTGGAGGACATTTGCGAAAAGCTGGAACTGTTCAGCCTGTCGCTGGGAGTCGATCCGTTGTCAGCCCGCGAAAAGGTGCCCTGGATTCCAAAAGAACGGTACGGGTTTATGAAAGAATACATGCCGCGCAAGGGAAAGCTGGGCCATGAAATGATGCTCAACACCGCCTCGGTGCAGGTGAATCTGGATTACAGCAGCGAAAAAGATATGATTAAAAAAATGCGCATCGCACAGGCTTTGCAACCGGTAGTCACTGCCATTTTTGCCAATTCGCCTTTTTCGCAGGGTAAACCTAACGGGTATTTAAGCTACCGCGCGCATGTCTGGGATGATACCGATCCTGACCGATGCGGGTTTTTGCCTTTTGTTTTCGATGATGGTTTTGGGTTTGAATACTGGGTGGATTACCTGCTGGAAGTTCCCATGTATTTTATTCAGCGTGGGAAAAATTATCTTTCGACTAACGGAATGACCTTCCGGGATTTTTTCCGCGGAAAGCACACGTTGAAACCAACTTTGGAAGATTGGGATACCCACGTTGCTACCGTTTTTCCTGATATCCGGCTCAAGCAGTTCATTGAAATGCGCGGTGCCGATGCAGGTTGTGTGGCACATGTTGCTGCGGTTTCTGCCTTGTGGACAGGTTTGTTGTACGACAACACCAGTCTGGAGGAAACGTATGAACTGATTTCAACCTGGAACATAAACGAGCTAAAAGAAATGCGTTCGCGTGTGCCGAAAGACGGGCTGAATGCCGCGAGTGGCAATTTGCATGCCGGCAAAATAGCGAAACAAATTTGCCGTATTGCTGAAAGCGGACTTAAAAGACGTTCTGAATTATTGGGCATTGATGATGAAAGCAACTTTCTGGCGCCTGTCCGGAAAATTACAGCAACCGGTGTTACCCCGGCCGAAATGCTCCTTCAGCTTTGTGAAAAAAACCTTTCCGCGAATTTAAATGTTTCCGGTTGG
>JBNJGR010000381.1:0-2707 GCA_051747885.1 Bacteroidota bacterium
GTTGGTAAATTCACTCGATCCGAAACTGGAATCAGTACCCACAATTGTAGCTTTAAAAGAGCGTATTGAAAAACTTAAAACCGTTGCGGTCGGGCAGACAGCGCCCGATTTCACTATGGACGATCCGGAAGGGAATCCGATAACGTTTTCAGATATTTACTCACAGCATGAATATACGCTGCTCGATTTCTGGGCAGCCTGGTGCGGGCCCTGCCGACAGGAAAATCCAAATATTGTAGCCGTTTACAATGAATTTAAAGACGATGGTTTTTATGTGTTCGGTGTTTCCCTTGACCGCGAAAAAGAGGCCTGGTTGCGCGCTATTGATGACGATAATCTTACATGGGCTCACGTTTCCGATTTGTCTTACTGGAATAATGCTGCCGCACAAATGTACGCGGTAAATTCAATTCCATCAAGCTTAATTGTTGACAAAAACGGTACAATTGTCGCCAAAAATAAACGTGGCGATGAGCTGGGCGAAACAGTTCGCGAATTACTCAATTAGTTTTTACGATTACAGAATATTTAAGAGCCTTTCGTAAGAAGGGCTTTTTTTATGTTCGGAAATGTTACATTTGCCCCCTGAAAAATGCAGGATTATTTTGGTGAAATAGCAGGCGTTTTAACCGCAGTATTCTGGACGGTTACCAGTATGGCATTTGAGTCGGCAGGTAAAAAAGTGGGCTCGTTGGCTGTTAATCTTATCCGGCTGGTAATGGCCTTCTTTTTTATTGGAGTTTACAGCTGGATTGCCCGCGGATTTTTCTTCCCCTCCGATGCTAATCTTTTTCAGTGGCAGTGGCTGGCTTTATCTGGTCTGGTGGGGTTTGTGATTGGTGACTTGCTGCTCTTTCAGGCGTTTGTTGTTGTAGGTGCCCGCATTTCCATGCTGATAATGGCCCTTGCTCCTCCGTTTGCCGCATTGGTGGGCTGGCTGCTTTTGGACGAAGTACTCACCCCAAAAAGCTGGCTGGGGATGGTTATTACCATGTTTGGGATTGTTGTTGTGATTTTAAAGCGCGAAAGAAAAAGTCTAAATGGTTCAATTGTCAGGAAGTTAACTTCAAGTTATTCTGTCCCGGGAATTTTACTTGCATTGGGGGGCGCAATCGGGCAGGCAACAGGCCTGGTGCTCAGCAAAAAAGGAATGGGTGAGTACGATGCATTTTCTGCCTCCCAAATCAGAGTGCTGGCCGGGATTGCAGGTTTTTCAATTCTTTTTATTTTCATGAAGCGTTGGTCGCGGGTTTGGACGGCGTTAAAACACGGCTCTGCCATGAAACGGATTACCCTGGGGGCATTTTTCGGACCATTTCTGGGCGTGTCGTTTTCGTTACTTGCCGTGCAACATACTTCTGCCGGAATTGCTGCAACACTAATGGCTATTACCCCGGTGCTTATTATTGCACCCTCAGTAATCATTTTTAAAGAAGAAGTGAATTGGAAGGAGATTTTAGGTGCAGTTATAACAGTTATCGGGGTAGCGATGTTTTTCCTTTAGAATTACAAAATGAAGAAACTGTATAATTGACAAACGGTAAAATTGTTGAATTCATTTCTGCCTTAATGCATTTCTGCCTCATACATTCATTCCCTTTCAATTCAGGTATTCCTTCAACTCGGCCAGTTTCATTTGCCGGTCCATGGAAAAACTGGTGCTTTCGCGATCGACTTTTTCCAGTAAAAAATAAGCTTTTTTGAAAAAATCCAGTTTTTGCTCAGCACTTTCCTCCAGTTCGCCTTGTTCTTTTAAAACAAAAGCAATCATCTCCAGGTGGTCATTGGTAAATTTCTTTTTCGAGACCAGATAATTGAGAAGTGATTCAATACTCTTTTCCTGAATTTTCGTTTCCATTTTCAGGTAATTGTAAAAATAGCGGATTTGCTCTTTTGCTTCTTCTTTTTGACCTTTTTTTCTGAAATTGAATATTTTCTGTATGACATCGAAAAGCATCATCAGCTGGCGCATTAAATAATCACGTTCAATTCCCATATTTCCAATAATTTTGATTTAAATTTATAGTTTATTTTGGAAAGACGGTCTCATGAGCTACGAAGAAAATTATTTTTATGACAATATCAGCTTTAACGACGGCCTTGTGGAAGGCAGGGATTTTTATCGCGAGAATGGTTACAGGGTAATGACCAGCGAATATTTAACCCGTCGCGGTTTTTGTTGCGCAAACGGGTGCAGGAACTGCCCCTACTGGCCAAAAGCACAAAAAGGAAATACACGGCTTCGCGAAAAATGAGAATAAAAGAAATTCTGATTTTTTGGGTTGGGTATTCAACTTAGCCATTAAAAGCACTGAATTCCCTAATTAATATGTGTTTAATCCGTTAAAACAATCGATAATTTAATTGAATCATTATTTTTGCTGAAAAATTAGGTTGATGACAGGAAAAGAGCTCCGGATAGTTTTTATGGGTACCCCTGATTTTGCAGTGGCCAGTTTACAGGCACTGGTTGAAAACGATTATAATATAGTGGGGGTTGTAACGGCACCGGATAAACCGGCAGGACGCGGGAAAAAACTGACGGAATCGGCTGTGAAGAAATATGCTGTTGAAAATAACCTCACAGTACTTCAGCCCGAAAAATTGAAAAACCCCGGGTTTGTTGACGAATTAAAAGCACTGAAGCCTGATTTGCAGGTTGTGGTTGCTTTCAGGATGTTGCCGGAAGTGGTTTGGGCCATGCCCC
>JBNJGR010000382.1:0-2683 GCA_051747885.1 Bacteroidota bacterium
TCTGCAGGAACTTTTGAATGAGTTGAAAAACTCATAAAAAATGAGACTCTTAAAAGAAACCGACAAACTACAGATCTTTGAAATTGCAGCAGTAGTTGCAACCGGTTTACTAAAATATGTTTTTATGGACTGGTTGAACCTGCGGGCATTTTATATTGGAGTTGCCTGCATTTTCTGGACGGTCTATATTTACAAGAGATACCGGGAAAACAGGCAAATTCTTCAGCATTGGGGATTTCGTAAAAATCATTTCAAACAAACGTTTCTTTTTCTTGCGCCATTTGCTTTGTTGATGACCGCAGCCATTGTTTGGTATGGCATTTCTTACAATGCCGTCTTTCTTAACTGGCATATAATTCCTGTTTTTATTTTTTATCCGGCATGGGGGATCATTCAGCAATTTCTAATGCTGGCACTGGTTGCCGGAAATTTACAATCAATAACCACGGTAAAATTCAGTAAAATTCAAATCATCCTGCTCACTTCCACAGTGTTTGCCCTGGTTCACTATCCCAGCCTGCTTTTAATGGTATTTACTTTTTTTATGGAACTGGTATTTTTAACTGCATATTTCAAATGGAGAAACCTTTGGGCTTTGGGTTTGTATCATGGATGGGTGGCCAGTTTGCTTTTATACTTTGTGCTGGGCCGGGATTTATGGAATGAACTGTGGACGGTATTATAATCTCCTAAATATGAAAAAACCGTTTCAGGTCGGTTGCTTTTTTCAGGCGGTAATGAATAAAGAACAACGGTATGGCAATAAAAAAAACGGAAACCATCACAATAAGGCTCCATCCAAAGTACACCGTATTTTGTGAATAAACGGAAATCATTCCTTCAGTACAAATACACAGAACTCCTGCAGCAATCATTGAATAAGCGATAACATTCAGGCCTTTTTGCTTTGCCTTTCGCACCAAAAAAATGAGAATAAAAACTGTTATATATGCAATCAGTACAATTGGTATTCCAAGTTTTATCTCCCACCCGGTGTCGCCGGCAAAAATATCGAAAAGCATAAACAAAGCAATTAACGACAAAAAACTGAGGGTCGCCATGAGTATGATTTTTTCGCGCAGAAATGTATTCAGTGTAAAATTGATAAACAAAACCAGGCTCACCGAAGCAGGATATTTTGACCATGTGATGCTTTGATTTCCAACAAAATCGATGAGTAATGTGATGATCATGCCTGAAATAAATATCAGTCCCGATATTTGCCAAAAAATTTTTCTTTTCTGAAAACCTGTTAGCTGCTGGTACTCTGTGAGCAGTTTTTCTTCCCGCCTTAGTTTCCCCGATTTTATGAAAGCCTCGTTATCGTCAGTATTTTCGAGTAGCGGCTCTCCGCATAACGAGCAAAAATTGGCATTTTTATCAACCTCCACTCCGCAATTCGGACATTGTACCATAACTCTCTAATTATTTGTTTTCAGTTCAACCGAAATATTCTGATCGCGTAAAAACCGCAGAAACTTTTCTTCAAATTCCTGCGAATGTGTAATGTTACCAAAACTCAACATAAGTTTATTGCCAAAACCGGCCACTCCACAACTAATTTTCAGCATCTTGTTGGGCGGCGGCGGTGTCATTATAAAATAGTCAATCAATCCGGCTGTTTCATCCGGCAAATCTATTTTCCCCAGGTTGGTAAGCACCCCGCTGTACTGGCTCGTACCCAGCGAATAGTATTTCATGCGCAGGATCAAACCTTTTAAAAATAGTGGTATTCCCCTGACAAACAGCTTTCTTTCGCCTCCCACATTTCTCGAAATATTTTTATTGATCAATTTTTCATCAGTTTCAAGTTTGGTTTGGTGATAAACCGATTTAACAATCTCATCGAAAGCATAATGGCCCAGACGCAAGTCAATTTCCGGCATCACAAACAACGAAAAATTTCGCCTGGTTTTCGACGGAAATATATTCCGTAAATTTACAGGTACCTGAACGCGAAGCTTTTTCCGTTTTTTATGCTTACTGAACCCATTCAGTTCTTCATAAATTTCCTGCAAAATAAAAAGGTAAACCGATGTAAGGTAAACCGTTATACTCACCTCTTTCTTGTGTGCAATCTCTTTTATTTGTTCTAAGGAAACAATTGCCCTGAGCACGGTAAAACGGGGTGACGATTTCAACGAATAAGGCAGATGAAAAGCCTTTGATCGTTTTACCATTGGCGGGATTTCTGCTTTAAAGTAACGGTTGTAAGCATCTTCGTATTCCTCTTCCGAAATCCTGTCAACCTGATCGCTAACCTGATATTCCGCAGGGATTTCGGCGCCACATTCAGCCGAATATTGAATGAGGATAGTTTTGAAAAATTCAAATGCCCCGGTGCCATCTGTTAAAATGTGCGAACATTCAACGCTGATGCTGTTACTTTTCACAGGGATTCGTATTAATAAACTTCCTTTGGAAAATTTCCTGCACATTGGTTGCTCATCGGGCTCAACGGGAATGTGTTTCGGAAGATGCTCCAGGTAATACCAGAAAAAACCCTCCCGGAGTTGAACCTTGAAATAAGGATACCGCTTTTCAGCCTGCAGAACTGCTTTTCGAAACGGCTTAATCTTAACGGGGTGTTTTAATATGGCCGTCACCCTGAAAACGGCAGTAACATTTTCGTTGATAATAGCCGGATATATTTTTGCAGCATTATCGAGGGCAAACCAAAATT
>JBNJGR010000383.1:0-2682 GCA_051747885.1 Bacteroidota bacterium
AAATTATTCATTCAGAATGGAAACTTTAATTTTCACATCGGTAAAAGGCCGGTGATTTTCATCCGTTTTAAGAGCAGCAATTTTGTCGATGGTTTCAAACCCTGAAATGCATTCGCCGAAAACGGTATATTTTCCGTCCAAATCGGGATAGCCGCCAATGGTTGTGTATGCTTCGCGCCGGGCATCCGAAAATTCCAGGGTTCCGGTTTGCATGTTGTATTCGGTTTCAATTTGCTGTTTTACCCTGTCGGCAATTTCCCGGAATTCATCTACCATTTTTTCTTCCCGCAGCATTTGCAGTTCATTTCTCACATCGTCTGTCAGGTATTTTGCTGTAATTTTTTTTCGTATGGGCCGGTTCACAGCCATTTCCATGGTGTCGAGTTCGCCTTCAGAATGGACCCTCCCTTTCACAATATAAAACTGCGAAATATCGGACTGCTGCCAGGGGTTCACCTCATCGGGCTGGCGCGGAGCACAGAGGGCACCTTTTTTATGAAAGTGGTGCGGCAGAATTTCATCGTCAACCGTTTTATCCGGGTCACCGTAACCAATCCGTTTTCCCGGTGCTGCATTTTTCGAACTTTTTGAGCCACCCTGAATCAGAAAATCCTGGATTACGCGGTAAAACAGTGTTTCGTTGTAATAGCCCTCTTTCGCCAGTTCAACAAAAGCATCGCGGTGTTTGGGTGTATCGTCGAACAACCGGAATTTCATATTTCCCATGTTGGTTGAAACCTGAACAATAGTGGATTGCGAAAACCCTGCGTTGGTTGCCAAAAGAAAGATTATACTTATTGTGAAAAACCTGGCCATATTTTATTTAATCAACTCAATTTTCATTTTTATATTTTTCAGCGGACGGTTGTTTTTGTCGGTTTCCATGGCGGCAATTTTATCTATCACCTCCATTCCTTCCACCACTTCTCCAAAAACTGTGTAGTCGCCATCGAGCGATGGATAACCGCCAACGGTGGTATATATTTCGCGCTGCTCGTCGGTGAGTTCAAATTTCATGCCCTGTGTTTCCATCAGGCTGTCAACTTCTTCTCTCACCTGAGCCACTTTCATTTCAAAGCCTTCGCGGTCGTTGTTTTGCCTGAATTCGTTGAGTTCGTCATCAATGGATTGCAATTGTTGCTGTAACATTTCATTTTTCAGGCGCGAATTTTTCATCATCTCCAGCGTATCGAGTTTTCCGTGGGTAAAAATTTCGCCCTGCACAATGTAGAACTGTGTGGCGCTCGATCGTTTCTCCGGATTGGAAGGACCACCCTTGCGGGCAGCAGCCAGCGCTCCCCGTTTGTGGTAATATTCCGGTACAATTTCTGCCGGAACAGTGTAATCGAGCGAACCACCACCCAGCATTTTTCCCGGTTCAGCATTTTTCGACTCGGGATCGCCTCCCTGAATCATAAAATTTTCGATAACCCGGTGAAACAGGAGATCGGTGTAAAAACCTTCTTCCACGAGCTTTATAAAATTCTTTTTGTGTTCTGCGGTTTTTTCGTAGAGTTTCACCTTTATATCGCCAAATTCGGTTTGTATTACTGCCATTGTTTCATCATCGCTTTGGGTTGCGTTGGAGCATGAAAACAGCAATGTCATAAATGCTGTTAAAATATAAAATACCAGGTTCTTCATTCTTCTGAATTTTGTATAAATTGACCTTTGTAATTAAAAAAAACGCTGTAAAGATAAAAAGTTGTAAAAAATGACGTTAATCCTTTCGCGTAAAGTAATTATTTTGTCGGTTAAAGAAAGTTGAAAATGGATCACTTGCGTGTAAACCCGAAAGTTCGCCTGGAAGCAGTTAACTTGTCGATGGCTCCGGTTATATTCGAAGCAATAGATCGGGACCGCGATTTTTTAACCCAATGGCTCCCATTTGTGGAATACACCCAAAAATTATCTGACACCGAAAATTTTATAAATAGCCTTGTAAACCAAACCGGGAAAAAGAGGGATGAGGTTTTTGTCATTTGGTATAAAGGCGAGTTTGCAGGACTTATAGGTTTTAAAGACACCGACTGGGTGAACCGTAAAACAGAATTGGGTTACTGGTTGACCAAAAATATGCAGGGAAAAGGAATTATTACATCATGTGTTGATAAGCTGAATGTTTATGCGTTCAAAAAATTAAAAATGAACCGCATTCAGATTAAAGTGGCAAAAGGCAATTCGAAAAGTGCTGCTATCCCGGTAAAACTCGGATTTCAATTCGAGGGCACTGAGCGTGCAGGTGAGTTGCATTGCAATAAATTTTTTGATTTGGAAGTGTACAGCCTCCTGAAATCTGATTTAAAAAACTTCATTTAGCTGAACATTAGTTACTTATTCGTTAAGTGCAGGTTAAATTGTGTTAATTGTAATTTGTGTTTTAATGTTTATTCATATATTTGACCCGTAAATTCGTTTGTTCGGTTTTTCAACAACGAAATAACTGAAACAGAGGTAATGATTTAAGAAAAAAGAAGCTATGGAAGACAAGAAAATCAGAAGGAACCTATACCGTGTGCTTCGTAAAACAGGAGTTCAGAAAAGTGAGATACAACCCACTGCATTCTATCAGCGCGATTTACGATTCGATTCAGTTGACTGGAAAATATTCACTTTTTACCTCGAAGGGATTTTTGACATCTCTATACGCGACGAAGAACTGGTAAATCAGAGTAGTGTAAA
>JBNJGR010000384.1:0-2679 GCA_051747885.1 Bacteroidota bacterium
TTCAGCCAACCAACCTGATTATGCAACCGCGTGTTTTCTTTATATCCACCAAAATCCTGTGATAGCAGGTTTGGTTTCTAAATTGGAAGATTGGGAGTTCTCCTCGTTTCGCGATTATGCGGGAATGAGAAATGGCAAGCTGGTAAAAAAGGAGTTGGCTTTTGAATTTATCGAGCTTGAACCTGAAGGGTTTTTGGAACAATCGCAACTATTTGTTGAAGAGGAATTATTGAAACGTTTGTT
The DNA here is from genome assembly GCA_051747885.1 of Bacteroidota bacterium. Classification (GTDB taxonomy): domain Bacteria; phylum Bacteroidota; class Bacteroidia; order Bacteroidales; family Prolixibacteraceae; genus Tangfeifania. The sequence goes on from JBNJGR010000384.1 coordinate 244, forward strand.
TTGATTTTGTCTGCCCGCGCTCTGGGTTTTACCCGCCGAGCGGTTTGGAACCGCTGTGCGGGTGGGATCCGTCCAGCGGTTTGATCCGCTTGACGGATTGGAATGAACTTTACTTTGTTTTACCCGCCGAGCAGATTTTGTTTTATCCGTGGGTTTTACCCCGCGAGCCGCTAAGAGCGGCTGTGCGGGTGGCCGTTCAGCGGCTGTGTTTGCTTGCAAATTATTCTTTTTCAAGAACAGCAGAGTGGTAGGAACAGCCGTAAAAACTTGCCGGGTCTTTATACAATTCAGGTTCACCGGTTTTTCCTGCCTGCTCTGACATATCGAGCAATTCATTGATTTTTTCTTCAGTCAGTGACTTAAAATTGCGGGCAATGGCAATATCCGATCGCATCTCTTCGAGATTTTGCATCCCGCAAACGAGACTGCTGATTGGTAATGAAAGCGAATAGCGACGGCATAATTCAGCATTCACATTTATTCTCGATGAAATCCGGTCAAATCCGCCGGTCAGCGATTTCATTCCCAGTACCCCGATGTTTCTTTTGTTGGCCACCGGCAGCACCCTTTTCTGAAAGCTGTTGAAGTGCGCGTCCATAATATTCAGCGGCATTTGAACGGCATCCCAGTCAAAATCCATTTTCAGCATATCGAGGTGGATTTGCGGATCGCGATGGCCGGTAAAACCAATGTAGCGAAGTTTCCCTTCTTTCCGGCCTTCAATCAAAGCCTTCAACGCCCCGTTTTTCGGGTCGAATACGCGTTCACGGTCTCCTTCGTACTGGATGGAATGCAGTTGCACCAGGTCAATCATTTCCGTATTCATCCTTCTGAGCCCGTCTTCGAGATGGCGTTTGGCGCCTTCGTAATCACGGGCGCACACTTTGGTCATCAGGAATATTTTATCACGCAGGTTGCCCTGTTTCAGCGCTTTACCAACCACTTCCTCCGATTCCCCGTGGTTGTATTCCCACGCATTGTCGATAAACGTGATGCCTTTTTCAATGCCCTCGTGCATCATCCGGATGGCCAGTTTTTCGTCAATATAACCCAGGTCCCAGCCACCAAATCCGATAATAGAAATTCGTTCTCCGGTGTTGCCCAGTAACCGGGTGGGAATTTCGTTACTTTGCGATGCCTGGGTTTTAAGTACGGCCGGGCCCATTAATACTCCGGTCATTAGGGTGCGTATGAAGTCTCGTCGTGAGTGATTGTTTTTCATAAAACCAATGTCTTATTTATTCAAAAAATACTTACACTATAATGACTTCAACTCTTAATTTGTTCAAATCCGACAGGTTTGGGAAACAGGTTAATGTATTTTAGCGGGCCAACTTTTCAAATAAATCCCTGAAAATGGCATCGCGGTTTAGTTCGGAAGCCATCCGGATAAAATGACGCGATTGATCCACACTGAAAGTCACCTGGTCGGTGAGCACCGGGCTGTGCACCAGGTTGGTTTTTATCCAGCCAGGATTTACAAGCCATGCCACGGCAGTAACATCCCAGATTACTTTTGAATAAGCTTCGTGGCCACCGCTGTATTCTACCACAATGTTGTACAGGTAGTCCGATAATTCGTTTTTGCCTTGCAGGTAATGTTTCAATTCAGGAATGGTAGTATGAAAGTGCGAAACTACCGGGCGGCAGGGCATGGTTACCAGGGGCACACCCGAATCGAAAACCACCCTTGCTGCAAGAACGTCCTGCATCAGGTTAAATTCCCGCTGATGGGGCCAGTTCAGTCCGTTCCCTCCCAGCCAAACCACCAAAATGTTTTCGATAATTTCCGGCTCAATTAAAATAGCCGAGGCAATGTTGGTAATGCATCCCACCGGAACTACATACAGCGGATCTTCCGGACTGCTGGCAAGCGCTTTTTCTACCAGGTCGAGCGCTGCTTCACTGCGGATGGGTTTTGTCACGTCTTCCAGGTAGCGGTCGGAGCCGCGGAATGCAAATCCATCGGGCGATTGGCCCAGCATGTTTAGCAAGCGTAAAATTTCCTGGTAACTTTTTTCCATGCCGTCTGCCGGCCCTTCCGAACGGGCATTGTGAAACGGCGCGGCATAAACGGCTTCCAGCTCAATTTTTTCTTTCGACAAATAAGCATAAGCCAGCGCAAACTGGTCATCTACCTCGTTGTAGGTGTCGGTGTCCAGCACCATTCGTACTTTGCCGGTGGGGGGCTCCAGTTGTTTCATCCGGAAGGTTTCGTCTAACTCCGGGAAGTTTTGGGCAATGGAAATCATGGATATTAAAGATATTGTAATGGTTAAAATTGCAATTTTGTTCATAGTTATTGATATTGAATAAGTTTATGAATAGACTTCACATTTCAAAATTACCACAATTTTGGAAAATCCGGCTGGTATTAATGCAGAACTATTACTCGAACTGTTCCATATATTCCAAAAATATTCTGGCAGTCCGGTC
>JBNJGR010000385.1:0-2678 GCA_051747885.1 Bacteroidota bacterium
AATTCAACAACTTAAACAATTCAAATTAATCAGTCTTTGTCCAGTTTTCAATGTTATGGCTTGCATTAAAAAAGCCGGAAGTAAACTCCCGGCTTTTTATGTCGATTTTTAAAACGTTTTCTGGCAGAATGGTAAATTCTGAATGGCAGCCTGTTAAATAGATTCAGTTTCTACAACTTTCGACAATACGTCGGCATAAGGTACCAGCAAGTACTTTTTACCGTCGAAATCGATTTCAGTTCCTGAGAACTTTTTGTAGAGAACCTCGTCTCCGGGTGCAATTTCTGCATTTTCGATGTTGCTGATGGCAACAACTGTTGCAACTTCTTGCTTTTCTTGTGCAGAATCAGGAATAATAATTCCTGCAGCAGTTTTTTGCTCTGCGGTTTCTTCTTTCAATACCAGCAAAACATTTTGGTTAATTGGCTGTAACTCTTTCATTTTTTCCATTCTTTAATTTAACGTTTAACACTAATTTGAAGTTAACAAATATTTGTTGATGTTCTCTTTAAACATCTTTTTAGTGTCTTCTTTGGTACGTGCAATTCCTGACATCATTACCGGTTTTCCGTTTTCAGGAATGTACAAAAATGCAGGAATGCTGCTTACTCCAAATACTGAAGCGAGTTCACGCTCAACTTCCGTGTCGATTTTATATACGGTAATTTTGTCGGCGTACTCCACTGAAATTTCTTCAAGGATGGGTGAGGCAATTTTACATGGTCCGCACCAGTCGGCATAAAAGTCGATGAGTGCCGGTTGGTCGCCTTTAAATTTCCATTCCTCTGGTGAGTTTTCATAATCCCACACTTTGTCCAGAAAAACATCTTTGGTGAGTTTTACAGAACCACCTTCGCTGTCACCCGACTGGGAAACAGTTTGTACCGGAGCTGTTTGCTTTTCTGCTTTTTCGTCGCTGTCGTTATTTGCCTGGCCTGCGCTACAGCTTTGCAACGAAAAAACTGCAATAGCCAGAATGAATCCTAACTTTTTCATAAAATATTGAAATTTAATTTATTCCTAATAATCTGTCAATTCTTGGTTTGTCAAATCCTACAATTATCTCTCCATTTATATCGGTTTGCGGAACTCCCTGTTGTCCGCTTCTTCGCACCATTTCTTCTGCTGCCTGCTGATTTGCCGCAACATTCACTTCGCGGAACTGAATCCTGTTTTCCTGCAGGTGGCGTTTTATAGTGTTACACCAGGTGCAGGTTGGAGTGGTATAAACGGTTACATTTTTACGGGGTTTTTCATCGCCGTTGGTCGAAACAACAAATGCCGCTTTTTCAAAAACAGCATTAAACTGCTCAGGCTGGTGGCAGCCTTTTACTGTGTTTTTCAGTTTCCCCTTTTCAAAATGTAATAGTGTGGGTACACTTGTAATTTTATATTCAGGATGAATGTCCCTCACTTCATTTACATCAGCACTGCAAAGAACGTCGTTTTTTCTTTTTTCAAGAACTTTTGCTTCTGCTTTTTCAAAGTTCTCCAGGGCACAATCGCTCTGGGACGACCCGTTTTTATATAACAGTAGCCAAACATTTTCGTTCGACTCAATCTCGTTTTTTAATCTGCTAAAGTTAGATATTGTCTTCATTTTTCCAAAATATATAGTTATTTATATATGTAAAGACGTAAATAACAATTGTTGTGCCAATCTGGTTTTCGTTCATTTTGTCAGTTTTTCAAAAAAAATAAAATTTTTTGCGTTTTCCACGCAACTTTTAAACCTGCTGTTGAATCTTGTAATTGTATTGAAAATAAAAGTTATTGAAAACAAAAAAATTGAATGTGATGAAGAAGAGAATTTTTGGAATTTTAATTGGACTGACAGTCCTTGTGTCAGGATGCCTCGATGATGACGGGTATTCCCTGAATGATATGTATGCTGGATTTGGAATAGTTGAGCAGGTGAGCACCGATCCGGTTGATTACAAAATTAATATGGACAACGGAGATGTACTCGTTCCTGTAGCATCCGGTTACTCCCGGCCATGGTATTATCAGGGAACTGACGATCCGGAATCGCGGTTGAAAACAGGTGACAGGATTTTGCTCAATTATACCATACTCGATGAAGATACCGATGCTGACGGTACTGTGGAGCAATATCTTGTAAAGGTAAATGCCGTGGATAAAGTTTTGCTGAAAGGAATTCTCGATATTACTGAAGAAAACCAGGACAGCATTGGGAACGATCCTTTAATTGTAAAAGAATGCTGGATGACCGACAGCCTGCTGAATTTTGAAATCAGGTACTGGGGCCGTTACGAAATGCATTACATTAACCTTGTTAAACAACCGGACGAGCTTTCAGGCGAAACAGAACAACCCATTGAACTTGAGTTGCGGCATAACGACAATGGCGATATTGAAGATATTCCTTACACGGCTTATGTTTCTTTCAATCTGGATGCATTGAAAATCAGCGGACTCGATTCAGTGCAATTCAGGGTGACCAGCACCGATTACGACGGAGAACTGTTTGAATACGATGGCGTTTTCCGTTACGATGAAAACAATTGAACAAGAAGAGTGAGTCCGTAATGCTTAACCTGAATTAATCAGGGATTAAAAAAGGTGCCGGTAACAGGCGCCTTTTTTTATTATAGCCGCCCAACTTTTGTTAAAATGAATTATCTTGTGTTGATAATACCAGGCAAAAGTATGGAGCT
>JBNJGR010000386.1:0-2675 GCA_051747885.1 Bacteroidota bacterium
GTTGTGTCATAACTATTAAAATTCCCCCTGGTTTGAGAAGGCCGCTTAATTTATGCAATTCATCGGCTGGCCTGAAAAAATGCTCGAAGCACTCGGTGGCAAAAATATAATCAAACTTACCCTGCGGAGGTTCAGGGAAAAAGATGGGGTCGTAAAATTCACAATTATATCCGTCTTTTTCGAGAAGACGATTGAGCGTGGGTACCGGGCCACAACCGTAATCGAGCCCTTGATAACCGGGTTTTAAATAGTTCAGCGCAGGTTTTATGGCCTGGTTTAAATGGGTTACATACCCTTTGTCGTGAATACTGTTGTTATGCTCCAGATAACGTTCTTTTTCCTCACTTCGCCCCGGACGGTTGATTCTCTTTTCGAATACGAGTTTACAATTTTCGCACAGATATAACCTGCGGCTCTGAGGACCTTCTACTTCAGGTTTAAAACTTTTAGTATAACACAGCGGACAAATTTCCATACATTATTCTCCATTCAAAAAAAGTGATTTCTCTTTAACAAACGTAATACTCAACTTGTGCATAGCGCGTGTGCAGGCAATGTAAAGCAAGCTGCGGTCGTTGGAATTGTGGTAACTTTTCGCATCAGCGCCGGGTACCACCACCTCATCAAACTCCAATCCTTTTGACATGTGCACCGAACAAACAATCACCCCGCCCGAGAAAGCTGCGCTTTCTTCAGTGAGCAGAACAGCATCCGGAAATTCTTCCGATAATTCATGATAAATCTGGACAGCCTCCTTCTGGGTTTTACAGATAATTCCCAGCGAATGGTGCCCCGATTTTTTGAAAGCGGCAATGCGTTCCTGAATCAATTTCAACTCCCCTGCCCTGTTTTTGCACTGAATCACAGCTGGTTCTTCGCCGTGCCGTTCCATGGCTTCCATTTCGGCATTGGGAATTATTTTTTGGGCAAATGAGGCTATTTCGTAAGTAGAACGGTAGCTTTTGTTTAGTTTCATCACATCGGCGCCGGGGAATACTTTGGCAATTTCTTCGGAAGACGACGAACTGTAAGTGTTCACCGACTGGCTGGCATCGCCCAGAATGGTTTTTTTACAGGGAAACAACCGCGCTAAAACGGCATATTGTACCGGCGTGTAATCCTGCATTTCGTCCACCAGCAGGTGTTTTACCTTACTGAACGACCCCGCGCCTTCCAGTTTCATTTTCATGAAAATAAGCGGAAAAACATCGGAATATTCATAAGCACTTTTAGGGGCCATTTTTAGCATTTCCGGCATTTCGAGCCATTCGTAGAAATCTTTGTACAGCGCCCGCAGGTTTGAAATGCGGAACATATTTCTCACCGATTTGCGCAGTTCATTGCGTTCCTTTCCCGAAATTTCATAATTGTTGTAAAACAGCAGGTCGCGCTCAATGTCTTCCACCACTTTATTGAAACGGTTAAACAAAGGCACCCGGTGCCATTTCCGGAAATGTTCCTCAATATAATCGGCAGGAACAGGATTCCTTTTCACCATCAGCATTTCAGGTTTAAAATAGTTGTTTTCGATGTGTGCCAGGTACTCGTTTAATTTTTTAACAAATCCGAAAGTGGATTTAAACTGAATGCGTTCGCGAAATGCCTCATTATTTTTCTCTAGAAGCGTTGAAACCTGCTGAAAAAAGGTTTGGAACCGGTATTTTCCATCCAGCAGTTTGGCGGCCAGTTCTTCCATTCCCAGTTCGGGAATTTTCTCTTCACCCAGTTCGGGCAACACGTTTGAAATGTAGTCGGCAAACACCTTGTTGGGAGAAAGAATCAAAATGTCTTCGGAAGAAATCTCTTCGCGGAAACGATAGAGCAAAAAAGCGATGCGATGCAACGCGATGGAGGTTTTCCCCGAGCCGGCCACTCCCTGGATGATCAATTCGCGCGAAGTTTCGTTGCGAATAATGGCATTCTGGTTACGCTGAATGGTAGCCACAATGTGGTTCATTTTATCGTCCGATGCTTTGCTCAACTCCTTTTGCAAAATATCGTCGTGAATGTTGAGCGAACTTTCCAGCATGTACTCCATTTTCCCGTTGCGAATGCGGTATTGACGTTTTAGCAGGATGTTCCCATCTACTCTGCCATCAGGAGTTTCGTAATGTGCCGGGCCGTTTTCAAAATCGTAAAACAGCGTGGAAATGGGCGCCCGCCAGTCGTGAATCAGGTTGGCTTTTTCTTCTTCATCAAAAAAGGCATGCACGCCTACGTAAACAGGAAATGCCTGGCCGTTGCCATTTTCCGAAAAATCGAACCGGCCAAAGTAGGGCGATTTGAGCAGTTTCTGAATCCGCTTTTTGCGCTCCAGCGCAGCTTCACCTGTTAAAGCAGCTGTAGTTACCGACTGCCGAACGGCATTTTTCTCCACATGATCCATATCGGATTTATTCTCGTACAGGTAATTTTTCTGCTCCTGCAAATCTTTGGCATACCCCGAAACTTTATTGTCAATTTCCGTCAGGGCATTGTTCAGCTTTTGTTTTACTGTATCTAAATATTTTCGTTCCTCTGTTTCAGTTTTATGAATCATGTTCTCCGTTCTCGTTTAAAGTTACTCGTTTTCAGGATGCCTGTGCATCCCGTCAATCAAACAAAAAATTGTGGATTGAATTATTCCGGCCTTTGAACAAACCGGACATGATGTTAATGTTTGTTTTTCACATTGC
>JBNJGR010000387.1:0-2668 GCA_051747885.1 Bacteroidota bacterium
GGAATAAATTTGAGTTTTACTTTTTTGAAGATTATTAAATCGAGCAGTGCCCAGGTAAGTATAATCCCCAGCAGTAAAAATAAAATTAAACGGTTGATGCTCGGTTTTTCGGGGTCAGGACCATTAACTGCCAGATAATCGAGATACACTTTTACCATTTGAAGGTCTTCGTCACCAATATCAAAATTTTGGTGAGAAGCCGTCATTACAGTGCCTGTTGGCTCCATTACACTATTTCTGAAAGCTGCCGAATCCAGGTGTGCATATTTCATGGCAATGTCCATGGCCGAGGGATTCCAGTTCATTGTGTCGGGAGTGTTAAGGTAATGGCATGAAACACAGGATTCATGCTCCCTTTCGAATGGGAGGAGTCCCATGAAAAAACGTTTTCCCCTTTTTACTTCATCATCAGAGAAACCACCGTCAATTACAGAACCACTGGTTTCTGAATAGGCAAAAGGAGAAACCAGAAAAGAAATAAGGAAAGAAAAAATAAAAATTTTGAACGGTAATTTTACCCAACTTTTCTTCAAGTAGTAAATAGTGCTCATTCTGCTCAGTTTAGTTTTAAAATCAATGGCCTGATTTTTTTCTCAAAAATTTAACAACATAAAAGTTTAAAGGTTTTAAATATAAATAAAAAAACAAATAAGTTAATTGATATCGGTTTTATTACAGTTGTTTATTGTTCCAGATTTTCAGTTAGTTTGCGTACCAGTTTCATATTTTCAAAAAATTCTTTTGCAACCACGCGAATTATGGTGTATGTTGGAATTGCCAGAAACATGCCGACAATTCCGGCCATGCTGCCTGCTGCTAATATTACCAGGAATATCTCGAGCGGGTGTGCCTTAACGCTGCTCGAATAAATGAGCGGCTGAAATAAAATATTATCGATAATTTGTACAGAAATGAAAACGATGGCCATTAGTGCCAGCAGAGGAAGGGTGTAGCTCATAAAATCGGCATTAATATTCAGCGCGGCGCCAATGAGCAACCCCAGGGCGGCACCCATCCACGGACCGAGGTATGGAATAACATTGAAAAGCCCGCAAAAAAGCCCGATAATCACGGCATGGTTAAAATCAAGCCCTACCAGTGTAAGGCCAACGGTATCGAGCAGCATTACCATGAATACTTCCAGTATTAATCCTACAAAATAGCGCCGCAGCAAGTAAGAAATGGAATTGAGGATATGCGCCACTTTTTCTTCCAGCTCGGAGGGAACAATAAGCAAAATACCATCGCGGAACATATCCTTTTCTTTCAGAAAGAAAAAGGTAATGAACGAAACGGAAAAAATGCCTATAAACAGCTCACCAATAGTGCCGGCAATAATGGCAAAAATATTGGGCAGCCTCGAGAAGTCTAATTGTGCCCCGAGTTGCTCGGCCAGCACATCGAGAAAGGTCCGGTCGTCAACAACAACCGGGTCGTTTCCCGAAAATTTCATTACCCTTGTCAGCGGCACTTCTATCGATTGTAAAACGGCTTCAAAATCAATTTTCGAAAAAGTTTCCAGTTCTTTCATCAACAAGGGAATAATGAACCGGAAAAACGAGAAGAACACCACCCAGAGTGCGATAAGTGCAATAAGTGCCGATACCCCTTTGGGTATTCTGTGGTTTTTGTACCTGACTAAACTAATCCAGCGAACAAGCGGCCTGCCTAAAAAAGAAAGGACCACAGAAATTAAAATGTAAGTAACTATTGCGCTGAAATACCAGATGAGGAAGATTAAAAATAATCCGCCGAGAATGAGGAGAATGTATCTTGTTCTTCCTTTGAGTTGAATCATTTTAGCCCAGGTTTTCAACAAATATAAATTAAAAATGTGAATCCATATAATATAAATTATTATGTAGAAATTTGCAGAAATTTTTTGTGCTGGGAAGACTTTTACAAAGCAGTTTTAATATTACAGAATGGAATCGAAATCAGGTTAAATCATTTTTTTTCAGATATACTTGAATTTATAAATGATGAATTGTTTTTGAAAATGAACCACCCGTATTATCTTAACCGCAATTTTGTGGAAATTGGTAAAAATGAAAAAGTTCGTAAATAATTCCATTTCAGCCTTTCAGTTTTTTCAGCTGGCAAGGTACACCACTCTGGTTTTGATCGGAATTGTTTTCACAAAAACAGTCCTTACCCAACAGGAAATTGGCGAATACGAAACCTTTGTTTTTATAGCAGGTGCTGTTAGTTCTTTTTGGCTTAACGGTTTGATGAAGGCGTTGCTGCCCCTGTCTTCCGAAAAAAATGCGAAGGCCCCATTTTTCAGTGCTTTTGTATTGATCTCGGTTTTAAGTTTGCTGGTTGCCGGGCTTCTGGTATTAATCCGCCCCGCTTTGTCGGAGTTTCTTCTGAATGGAAAGAGTATTCCGGAACTAACATTATTGCTGGTTTACCTTGTTATTGGAGTTCCTGCCAATTTGGTAGAATATTTTTATTTAATAAAAAAGAAAAACAAGGCGCTCATAATTTTTGCCGTAATTTCCTTTTCTGTCCAGTTTCTTTTAGTGATAATACCGTCATTGCTTGGTTATTCCGTTCGGTTTGTACTTGCAGGACTTGTTGGTTCTGCCATTTTGCGTTACTTCTGGTTGTGGGGCCTTTTTGTTTATTATAATGAAATCCGGGTATCATTTTCTTTTATGAAGCG
>JBNJGR010000388.1:0-2647 GCA_051747885.1 Bacteroidota bacterium
TCTTGTGTCTAAAATATAAAATAAAATTATGAAAATCAGTTATATCGCCACATATCCGCCTCGTGAATGTGGCATTGGAACATTTACAAACAACCTGTTTAAATCGATGCTGGATGGGAATGCCAACCAGGACGAAAAGAATGAGGGTTTTGTGGTTGCGTTAAACGATAACGACCTTACCTATAAATACCCCGAAGAAGTTAAATCAATCATCAGGCAGGATTACCAGGAAGATTATTTAAAAGCGGTTAAGTACATCAACATAAGCGGCGCCGACGTTTGTATTCTTCAACACGAATTTGGCATATTTGGCGGGCAAAGCGGGGTCTATATTCTTCCAATGCTTCACCGGCTGGAGATACCGCTCATTGTTACACTTCACACCATACTCAAAACGCCATCGTACAACGAAAAAGCGGTTTTAAAGGAAATTTGCAAAATGGCTCAGAAAATAGTAGTGATGAGCCACAAAGCAGTCGGGTTTCTGACCACTATTTACGACGTGCCAAAAGAAAAAATTGCACTGATTGAACATGGCGTCCCGGATATTCATTTCAATCCCGAAAAATCGAAAAAAGAGTTTAAGCTTGAAAACAAAAAAGTACTGCTTACTTTTGGTTTTATCGGACGCAGCAAGGGCATTGAAACGGTTATAAAAGCGCTGCCCGAAGTGGTTAAAAAGTACCCTGAACTCATTTACATTGTATTGGGAAAAACCCACCCGAATGTGCTGCGGCACTCGGGCGAGGAATACCGTATTTCTTTGCTGCGGATGGTGAAAAACCTTCAGCTCGAAAAACATGTAATATTTCTGAATGAGTTTATCGACGAACAGAATTTGTTCAAATATTTGTATGCCTGCGATATATACATCACACCTTATTTGAACGAAGCCCAGATTACCAGCGGAACACTTTCGTATGCGGTTGGAGTGGGAGCCGCTGTTTTGTCAACGCCTTACTGGCATGCCGAAGAATTACTGGCAAAAGGAAGAGGCCGCTTGTTTGGTTTTAATAATTCGGATGAGCTTGCAAAAACATTGACAGAACTCTTCGATAATCCGAAAGAATTAAAAGAACTAAAAAACAACGCCGGTGAATATGGTAAAAAGATTACCTGGCCGAAAACCGGAGAAAAATACGTAGCACTTGCCGAAAAATTAGCGAAGGATGTGCGGCTGGACATTACCCAAAAAGAACAAGAGCCTGACCTGCTCATTCTTCCCCCGTTTTCGCTTGCACATATTAACCGCTTAACTGATGACACCGGTATCATTCAGCATGCCAAATTCGGTATTCCCAATTTAAAGGAAGGGTATTGTCTCGACGACAATTCGCGGGCTTTGCTGATGGTGTTGATGGCGTACCGGGAGATGAAAGACAAACGGGCGCTTGAATTGTCGCCAATTTATCTGAGCTACATTCATTACCTCCAAAATCCGGACGGGACTTTCCGCAACTTTCTGAGTTTTAACCGCAATTTTCTGGATGAAATTGGTTCTGAAGATTCGTTTGGCCGCACCATCTGGGCGCTGGGTTATTTATTGGGGAATGCACCCAACGACGCGTATTACCAAACCGGTAGGCTTATATTTTTTAATGCATCGCCCAATTTCGAAAAATTAACATCCATCCGTGGAATCGCCAATACAATGATTGGCATCAGCCATTACCTGAAAAGCAACCCGTCGGACGATTCCATGACCGAAAGACTGAGAAACCTTGCGAATGTATTACTAAAACATTACCGGGAAAACCAGTCGGAGGGCTGGAACTGGTTTGAATCGTTGCTGGCTTACGATAACGGAATTCTGCCTTTGGCACTGTTGCATTCAGCAAAAATACTGAACGATGAAAAAATAACTCAAACAGCCATTGATTCCATGAATTTTCTGACAGAGCACACATTAAAGGATAATTACTTGTCGGTAATTGGCAATGAAAAATGGTATAAAAAAGAGGGTGAGCGCTCGGTTTTTGCGCAGCAGCCCATCGATGCAATGGCCATGGTTTTAATGTATCACCAGGCATTTCATGTTACAAACGATAAAGATTACCTGAATAAATTGTACACTTCATTTTTGTGGTTTTTGGGTGAAAACGATTTGCGGATGAGTTTGTACGATTTTGAAACCAAAGGGTGTTGCGACGGTTTTGAAAGCTACGGCGTAAACCGGAACCAGGGCGCTGAAAGTTCGCTGGCTTATTTAATTTCCCACTTAACGGTATTACGGGCTTACGAAGAATTTCACAAGTCAGATTTAAAATTGGTGTAATACCGATTTGTATTTGAATTTACTCAATAAATTCACTATGTTCTTTATTGACTTTCAAATATCTATCGGCATTATACCACATTGTTTGCTGGGTAAATTTACACCTAAATTGGTATAAAAAAAAATCCCGCCAAAAGCGGGATAAAATTATAAACGGTTGTAATAGTTATAAACTAAGCCAGTTTAACATTTACGGCATTTAATCCTTTTTTACCTTCTTCCAAATCGAAGGTTACTTCATCATCCTCGCGGATATTGTCTTGTAAACCTGATGAATGTACAAAATACTCTTTTGATGATTCGTTGTCTTTAATGAACCCAAAACCTTTGGTTTCATTGAAAAATTTTACTGTTCCTTTATTCATTGTATTA
>JBNJGR010000389.1:0-2640 GCA_051747885.1 Bacteroidota bacterium
GGTGTAATATCCAGTTTAGCTTGTGAGAATAATTCAGGATTCAATAAATATTCTGTTCCTTTTTTAATTCCCTGGCTTACCAATATCCCCTTTTCTATCAAAGTTCCAATCCACGAACGCATTTTATCTTCCTGGTTAAGCTGAAGTTTCGATGAAAGCTGGGTGGATAGTATTTTCTTTTCTGTAGCAACAACGCCAACTGTGATGTATTCTTTTTGAGTTAACTCAAAATGTTTATCGATGTAATCGAGAATTGAAATTACATCCGGATTAATTGCTCCGGAATGGATTGTTACAGCAACTTTTGTAAAGTCGTGTTCAATTTCCGGTAATGGCTTGGCATCACGGGCCAGTTTTTCAAAAATTAAATCGTAACCGGAGCCTTCTCCTTCCATTAGTTTCAGGTCGCTCATTAACTGGATTAGATGTGGATTTCTTCTGTGCCGTTCATGCAGAATGTTGTCTTTTGTAACACCAAGCGGTAACCCGCCCGGATTGGTAATGGTCATTCTGTCGTGGTACACTTCAATAAAAATATCACCGGAGATTGTGTACTTTTTATGGGCAATGGCATTAATCAATAATTCGCGTACAACTTCTTTCGGGTATTGCCTCACTGTTTTTCTGAACAATCCATCGGGCAACTCAGTACTGTAAGTTAATTCCACTGCTTCCTTTTCAATATCAAGCAGTAATTGTTTTGGGTTTTGCAAATGAAAATGCCACTCTTTTTTTCTTATCTTCTCTTCCCTTTCATTATAAACAATGTACTGTACTGTAATTGGATAGCTCAGTGCTGCCCTTTGTTGTGGCTTACCCAGCCAAAGAATCCCCAAATTGGTTAAATAGCCATCGGCTGAAAGCAGTTGATAAAATTCAAGGATTTCTTTCGCTTCTTTTCCTTTTATAAAATCAGATACTTTTTCAGAAGCCTTAATATCGTTAATAAGTGTATTCACCTTGGTTTGGTCGGCCTGGTCCAACCTAATTTTCCGTACTACTACAATTTCCCATTGGAAAGCTGTTTTTTCAGCAGCCAGACTTGTTAATTCTTCATTGCCTATTGGGAAACAATTATCGGAGATGCGTATAAAAACTTTGCCTGAAGTGGTGGTTGCAATGGTTTGAGTTGATGGCAAAATGCGAAGAATAAAATACTGGCCACCATTTTCATAAGTTATAATTTCAGGATTTACGATACCTACTCCATCGGTTAAACCGCGAAGTTTTTTTACCACATCATTTACAATATCCTGGTCAACTTTCTGTTTTGCAGGCGGTGTACTTTCCTTATCTTCAATCCCGATAATGATTTCTCCGCCCTGTGCATTGGCAAAACAAACACACGTTTCGGCCAGTTTTTTCAGGTCGGCACTTTTGCCAGTTACCTTGCGCAAACTTTTGTAATCTCTATTTTTATCTTCTGTCATTTTCGGTCGGACTAAACAATTTTACAATTTACTGTTTTTCTCCTTTTCCTCCGCAATCATCCGCTCGTACATTTTAAACAGGTATTCCAGGCGTTCTTCGTCGGTTTCGAAGGGTTTGCTGCGGTAGCAGCGTTCCACGGCCAAATCGTTCAGGCGGTGGGCTTCGCGCAAACCATCGGGCATTTTGTCGGGGTCGTATAGTTGTGCCAGGGTTTTTTCCGAGTGTTTGGCACGTTCTTCCAAAATACGAAAAACACATTGGGTAATTTCGTTTTTGCGTTGGTTTGAAATATTGGGAAATGGAAAAGTATTGTAAACTAAATCTTTTGCGTATCTGTAATCTGATTTCAATTTCCCTCCAACTGTTTTTAACCAAACCATGTGCAATTTTGAGGTTAATACACCGAAAAGCCAAAATTCAGTATCATAAATTGCCTGTGCTGAGTCTGATATAATTGTATCCGTTGTAAGAAAACCTGAAGGAATGTATTCTCTTCTTTCCGATGAAACACGTGGAATAATTATTTGGTTTTTTTTTGGTGTATTAGTATCCCTAAATTGGTGTGAACGTTCCGCTAATTTGTTTGTGCCTGAATCTTTACTTTTTAAACGATGGTTGCGTGTTTTTTCAATACATTTTGCAATAAATGGGATTTTCTCTGCATTGCTTTTTTCATCATCACTAATCCATAAGCAATAGCGGGTTTGGCCCCGAATAAACTCTTGTGCCCCTAAGAGAATTTTGACATATTTTTCTGCTTCCGGGTTTTGTAACAGCAAAGATTTTTTTTCATTCTCCGAAAGAATTAATCCACCACCGTCATTTGCCATATTGCCAAAGTGCATTGGATTAAAATTAGATAAAGGCTTTGCACGCCTTTCTACTAATACATTAGAGCCATCAACAAGGTATGCATTAATATTTTTAACTTTCCTTGTTAACCCATTTTCAAATAAAAATTTTTCTGACGTTCCTTTATTAGCCAGCCCAATAATAGAAACAATAACAGCAGCTTTCTTTTTTGCGTTATTTGACCATTTAAAAGGTAAATGCGCAAAACAAATTTCAATGCCTTTTTTAAAAATATTCGGCCATAATAATCCAACCTGCAATCCCTGGCAAATTGAATTTGTAGAAACAAAAGCACATTTCGAGTTTATTCCTCTAATATAACCAGCGGCTTTATAAAACCAAATGGAAATATAATCT
>JBNJGR010000390.1:0-2638 GCA_051747885.1 Bacteroidota bacterium
ATCGTCGCCACCGAGATTACCGGGGAACGGCATATAAACCAGCCCCGGGAATTGTTTGCAGTCGTTTAGTTGCCAGGCCGGAACCCCCGGAATTACCTGTCCGAGTACTTTTGCTTTTTTCACTCCGAATGATTTGGTCACGATATCGCTGGATGTGATTCCTCCTTTGGCAATGAAAAACTTCGGACGAATTTTTATTCCGCGCATCACCTCCACCATTCCGGCAGAAATCTTGTTTACAATCTGCAGACTTTCGTCGGCATCTTTTCCCTTTATCAGTTTCCGACTGGTATAAACTACCACCACCTGATCCTTTTCGAGGTTGGCATTGATTTTTTCAGCCACCCGTTTTATTTCTTGATGAAATCCATTTTTGTGCAGCAGCTTTTTAGCTTGAATTTCAATGTATTCAACCTGAAAATTCTTTTGAAGATATTCCAGTTGTTTTGTGGTTTTTGGAACGTACGAACCAACTGCAACAATTCCGCCTTTTCCTGATAAGTCAAAGTCGTTTTTCTGCAACGGCGGCTTAACCGGCAACCCAGCCAGGCCTGGAATAATGGAAGCTGCTGAGCGAAACAGAACAGGTTCAGTTATTTTGTCCGACTGATAAAAACCTGCGGTGAAAACATCCAAATCGCTTTGCGAAAATGCATTGACGATACAAACCTGGTTTTCCCGGAGTGCGTTTAGAATTTCTGCAATTTTCTCAGGGCCGCCTTTTCGGATATCATCCAGAGAAACCGAAATCACCTCATCAGATTGAAGCCGGCCTTTTGTTTTTTCTTCCACGTAATTTTTTAAATCTGATGAACGATATCCAAAAGTTGAATCCTGGGCAAAGGGAGTTTCGCCTGCCGGAATCAGTTCATCGCCTTCGCGAACATAATGAATGTCATTAACAGTATGTCTGCCGCCTTCAAAAAATGCAGGAATAAGAATATGTGACGCATTTGGCACTCCCAAACCTACGCCCAAAGCATCCACTTCATTGGGGTAATGTCCGCGCAGTGTGGAATCGCCCCGGCTGATAACAATCGTTTTTCTTCCGGTTTTTTGTGATGCCGCCTGAATATTTTGCCCGATTTCAAAAGCAAGTTTGTCGGCTTCGGCTGAAATTAAACTTCTTGAATTTGTGAGAATAAAAAACAGCGGTGTAGCGTTTTGAAGTTCATCAAGGATTTCAGGTTCGTTCCATGAAGTTAAAACGGGAACATCAAAAATGGTTTGGGTACCCGTGGGATCATCATCCAGAACAATAATTGAAAAATTGCGTTCCAGAAATTCCTTCCGGTTGATTTCTTTTAAGTTTCCCGGAAATTCAGGGGGCAATTGTTTTTTTATCTCATTGTATAAAATCATAAGCCCCCTTTCCTTTCGGTGTTTCCCCCAAGGGAGAAATTTTTACAATCCTATTTTCAGTATGAACCAATTTCATTCGAATTATTCTTCAATTACAATTGCCCGGCAGGGCGCACCATCGCCATCTTTGATTTTCAGCGGAAGCGTTATCAGTTGTACTTTCGGTTTCGAAATTTTACCGAGATTTGCCAATCCTTCCACAATTAAAATATCACCGCCAAGCAAAATCTGATGGATTTCGGTGAGCAACTCCATATTGTTTACATCGGCCACCGACGGCGGCTCCACGCCGATTGTTGCCACACTTTTTTCGACGCACCACAATGCCAGTTTTTTCGAAATACCGGGAAGTTCGTCGCGGTATTTTGGCTGGTTCACAAATTTGCTCCAGCCGGTCCTGAAAATTAATCCTTCGCCTTTTTGCAAATGATTTTCAACTTCTCCCAAATCCGAAACTTTTATTTCCGTTTTGGGTTGAATTTCTGTTAAATCGATCACATAACATATTGTAAAAAAACGGTCTGCCTGAATTTTATCGATGGTTTTGTCATTCACCTCAAAATGAAACGGGGCATCCATGTGTGTACCGGCATGCGAATACAAATGGAGTGTTTTCGCATTCCAGCCGTCCTTTTTCAGAATCCGGGCAGGCTCGAATTTCACGCCTCGCATTCCGGGTTCAAGTGTTAATGTGACATCGATGTAGTTCATTCTTTTTGCACCATGCTTTAGCCTGGTGAATCCAATTGTTTAATTAATTAAGCTTTAGCGTTTAAAACAGCATTAATGGCTAAAGCCTCTCTAAAAATATTTATCGGGCTGAAGCCCGGTGTAAAAGTTCGTTTAACAAGGGGTTGCAACCCCTTGTTTACAACCGTTCAATTATTGCATCTGCAATTTCAGTTGTGCCGGCGTTTCCACCCAAATCAACGGGCAGAATACCATCGGCGCAGGTTTTATCCATTGCAGCCATTATTTTTTGTGATGCTTCGTTTTCCCCCAGGTGTTCCAGCATAATAGCCGCCGACCAAACTGTTCCCAGCGGATTAGCACTATTTCTTCCGGCAATGTCAGGTGCGGAGCCGTGAATCGGTTCAAACATCGACGGGAATTCTTTTTCGGGATTGATATTTCCCGAGCCGCCCAAACCGAGGCTTCCCATAATGCCGCCGCCCAAATCGCTGAGGATATCGCCAAAAAGATTTGTGGTTAAAACCACATCAAAAATTTCGGGCCGCAACACAAAGTTGGCCGAGCAGTTGTCGATGTACATTTG
>JBNJGR010000391.1:0-1106 GCA_051747885.1 Bacteroidota bacterium
CCAATCGGGTGGTGTGAGCAGGCTTCAGCAATCAGAATTTTATCGCCGGTTTTCAGGTTGTCGATGGCCATTGCGCCACGCACCATTTCCGGCAAATCACCCTGATAGCGGGCAAACAAAATAGAAAATGAAGTTAATGGAATTTCAGGAGGTGTGTCTGCGGCAACTTTTAAAAATGCCTGCGAGTCGGTTACTACCAGTTTGGGAGGTTTGTTTAATCGCGATAAAGCTTCGCGCAATTCGCGTTCTTTCACCACCATGCAAAATGAATCGTTGTCGAGTAAATCGCGGATGCTTTGAACTTGTGGGAGAATGAGACGCCCTTTGGGTGCTTCCTTGTCGATGGGAACGACCAAAACTGCTGCTTCGCCGGGGCCAACCAGATCAGCCAAAATGCTTGGGCGGTTGATAAAATCGGACGGTGCCGATTGCAGCAATAATTGCCGGAGGTCCAGAATACCTGTTCCTTCAGTAACTGAAGTGCAGACATATTTGATTTTCAGGTTGTCCAGCTCGGAAGTGATATCAATTTGTTCGGTGTATTTATCTATTTTGTTGAAAACGACGATGTAAGGAATTTCCCGCTTTTTGAATTCTTCCATTACCTGCATTTCATATTCTCCCCACTCTGCAAAATTGGTGATGATAACTCCGAGGTCGGTACGGTCGAAAACAGCACGTGTTTTGCTGACTCGTTTGTCGCCTAAATCACCTGTATCATCTATTCCTGCGGTATCGATAAACAAAACCGGCCCTAACGGAAGCAGTTCCATCGGTTTTTCCACCGGGTCGGTTGTTGTACCTGCCACTTCTGATACAATTGATACATCCTGGTGAGTCAATGCATTGAGAATACTTGATTTTCCGGCATTTCTTTTACCGAAAATTCCTATATGCAAACGAAACGTTTTTGGTGCCCTCATTTACCTGTTTTTGAAACAGGGAAAGTACTAAATCCAAAGCTTTTTGCCAACAGAAACAAAAAAAAGCCGTTCGCAATTTGCGAACGGCTTTTAATTCCGTTTAAATATACTGATTTCTCAAAACTATTTTGTGTCGGTTGAAGCTGTAGCTGTTTTTTCTTTATCAGCACATCCTTCAGCTTT
>JBNJGR010000391.1:1206-2636 GCA_051747885.1 Bacteroidota bacterium
TTTAGCTTCACTTTTAGCTTCACTTCCGGCACATCCTTCAGACTTTGCTTCCGATTTTGAAGCTTCAGCTTTTGGTGCTTTTTCAGCTTCAGCAGTTTTGCTGTCACCTTTGTCGGCAACTACAGTTACTTTTTCTTTCTCGTCTTCAGTTACTGTTGCGCTTGCGGTTGGTACTGATAATCCGTAAGCCATAACTAATGCAAATACAAACAATACTTTTTTCATAATTTCTAAATTTTTGAGTTATACAATTCTAATTCTTCTTTATTGTTTTAATTTAGATTCAATATTAATAACTTAATAAATGAACTCCAAAAAATATTAATACTTTTTTATCTTATTATTAAAAATACTTTTTAATCATTTGATTTTAAGTATTATGTGTTTTGGTTAAAAGTTAGTGTTTTAACTTCCTAACTTGTTTACGGATTCGGGAGCTATCAAATCTTCAAATTCTTTGTTCGAAATTACACCCGATTTTACTGCTGCTTCTTTTATGGAAATGTTTTCATTTTTTGCCAGCCCGATAATTTGGGTGGCTTTTGAATAACCAGTTTTTGAAATTAATGCGGTTATAGTGGAAGTGGAATTTTCCACATTTTTTTTGCAAACATCCGGATTGGCAGTTATTCCCGAAATACAATTTTCATTGAATATTTTGCAAGCATTATTGAGCAACGTCAGGTTTTCGAGAAGGGTATGGGCGATAAGCGGCATAAACTGGTTCAGTTCGAGGTTACCCGCGCTGCATGCCTGCGTGAGTGCCTGGTCGTTTCCGAAAACGGTTAATGCGACCTGTGCAACTGCTTCGGGAACAACCGGGTTTACCTTTCCGGGCATAATTGACGAACCCGCCTGAACCTCTGGCAGATTAATTTCGTTGAGTCCAGCATCCGGTCCGCTGCTCATCAGGCGCATGTCGTTGCTAATTTTGTAAAGATTGGAAGCACACGCTTTTAAAATGCCTGAAACTTCTACAAAAACATCTGCATTTTGTGTGCCGTCGATGAGGTTTTCACTTCTTGCCAGTCCGATCCCGATATTTTCACGCAACCGATCGGTTACTCTGAAAATAAATTTTTTGGGAGCTCCCAGTCCTGTCCCGATAGCGGTTCCGCCAAGGTTCACCACACGTAATCGTTCTTCGCATTTGTAGATGCGCCAGCGGTCGCGGTTAAAAGTTTCGGCATAAGCGCTCATTTCGCGTCCAAGTGTTGTCAAAACTGCATCCTGCAACTGGGTGCGGCCAATCTTAACAATGTGCGCAAATTCCTTCTCTTTTTGCTGAAAGGCTTCCTGCAACTCAAGCACATTTTGCTCCAGCAATCGCAATAAACGGATTGCTACTACTTTAAGCGCCGTCGGATAAGTGTCGTTGGTAGATTGGTGCAGGTTGATGTCGTCTAACGTTGAAACAACACCGTAGCTGC
>JBNJGR010000392.1:0-2625 GCA_051747885.1 Bacteroidota bacterium
GGACGAAGCCGAAAAAAATGCAAACGAAAATTTTCAGAAATTTACAACTAAACTGGTAAACGATATCGGAAAAGAAAAATGGGATACAGTAGAAACCGATTTCATCATTAAATCGGGCTATGCCGATGAAGATATTCTGGCCTATGCCGAAGATAATAATTCGCGACTGATTGTAATGGGTACCGGCGACGAAACGGCCAACGTAATTGGTAGCATAACCGCCGATATTATTTACAATGCAAAAGTTCCGGTTTTGGTGGTTCCTGAAAAAATGCCAGAAAAAGAGCTGAGCGAATTCAACCGTGTTTTGTATGCCACCAACTTCGATGAAAAAGATTTTTCGGTAATTGAGAAACTGGTGAGCCTGCTAAAACCCTTCGATGCCAAAGTATTTTGTGTGCATGTGGGCAAAACTAAACAATCGGACTGGGACAAAGCCAAACTTGAGGGCATGAAAGAGGTGCTAAATGAAAATTACCAGTCGAAAGACTTTGATTGCCGCCTCATTGTGGGCGACGATATTCTGGAAGCACTCGACTCGTTTATCGAAAAAGAAAACATCGACATTATTTCGCTTACCACGCACAAGCGGAATATGATTTCGCGGTTGTTTAACCCGAGTGTGGCACGTAAAATGGTGTTCCACACCAAAACGCCGCTGTTGATTTTTCATGCATAGAAAACGGCATCTCTCGTTCTCCTCAAAGGGGAGCTGGAAGAAGCCCCACTCAATCTCCCCAAGGGGGGAGAGGAAAGAGTTTCCATTGACAAGAAAATGACTGCTATTTGCCCGACAAATCTTTCATAAAAAAATTGGCGGTTTGCTGAATGGATTGTGAAACAGGGATGTAATCAAATTCGAAGCACCGGGTGATTTTACTGCCATCAAAATTTTTAATACTTGCTGAAGCAGAAGCCGTTTCGCGGGTAATGGCTGCTGATTCTCCCGATACCATTCCCCAAAATGCTGCCGCTCGCCAGACTAATGCCAGCAAAAGCGGGGATGCATGAAATTTTGGACGCGGTTTACCGAATGCATCGGCAATTTGTGAAAACACTTGCTGATAGCTCAAGTTTTCGGCATTCAGCAAAAAACGTTGATTCTTGCAGGCTTCAAAATTGGAATCGTTCATCAACAAAATCATGCCACGGGCCACATCTTTAACATCCACATAGCCGGTGACTCCTTTCGTGTAAAACTTCATTCCATTCCACACGGTTTTAAAAAGCTGCGCACTTCCCGAGTTCCAGTTTCCCGGCCCCAGCACAATCGACGGACTGACAATTACTGCATCGAGTCCTTCTTCAATTCCCCGCCACACTTCGGTTTCAGAATAAAATTTACTCTCGGAGTAGCCTGAATTTTTTTTGGAAGGTACCCAATTGGTCTGTTCATCAATTGAAAATCCGTTTTCGGCATTTCCGAGGGCAGCCACCGAACTTACATGACAAAACTTTTTCACACCGTTTTCCAGGGCAGCATTTACCAGGTTGGCTGTGCCTTCTACGTTGTTGCGGATCATTTGATCACGTTCGCCGGAATTAAAAGAAACAATGGCTGCACAGTGGTAAACCTCGGTTACTCCTTCGAGCAGCTTTTCCAAACCAAAATAGTCCAGAATATCACCATCCACCCATTCAATTTGCCTGAAAAGTTCATCCGCATTATCAGCATACCAGGAAAAAACTTTTTGCACCTGTTGCAGATTGCTGGTTTCGCGTTTCAGCGCTTTCACCTTTTTTCCTGACGAAACAAGTTCGAATAATAAATGCGATCCGATCAATCCCGTGCCCCCTGTTACAAA
Source organism: Bacteroidota bacterium (assembly GCA_051747885.1). Taxonomy (GTDB): domain Bacteria; phylum Bacteroidota; class Bacteroidia; order Bacteroidales; family Prolixibacteraceae; genus Tangfeifania. The sequence continues at coordinate 1,806 of JBNJGR010000392.1, forward strand.
CTGCATAGTTCCAATTTTGCTGCAAAGATAAAAATTAAAACCTCTCAAAAATCGTTAAAGCTTGTTGAATAACAGCAAGGTAAATTTGAAGCATTGGTTTAGTTCAAACTGTTTTTTTAATTTTGAAAAATTATTTCGAGGTGATTTATCAACTAAAATCGAAAAAATGAATTCATCCAAAAAAGTAATTGGGAAAGACGGGAATGTGGTTTTACGCGAAATTAATGATGCAGATTTACCAAAGATGGCAAATTATGCCAACAATTTGAAAGTTAGCATAAACATGCGCGATGCATTTCCAAATCCTTACACCCTTGACGATGCCAAAATATTTTTTAAGATGGTAAATGAGCAAAATCCAAAAACTTTTTTGGCCATCGAATATCAGGGCGAATATGTTGGAAACATCAGCCTGCTGCCCGGTTCTGATGTTTACCGGAAAAGCGCTGAAATTGGCTATTTTATTGGGGAGCCTTTCTGGAACAAAGGAATTGCGACCAAAGCAGTTAAGTTGATTACCAAATTCGGTTTTGAAAAGCTCGATATTGTGCGCATTTATACCGGTATTTTTGAATTCAACAAAGCATCGCAACGCGTGTTGGAAAAATGTGGTTTTCAGAAAGAGGTTGTTTTCAAAGATGCCATTTTTAAAAACGGAAAACTGTTCGATGAAATTAGATTTGCAAAGCTAAAAAGAGACAGCTAAAAATAGTTATTCGGAGAGTACCAAAAATTCTTAAAATACTGAATTTCGGAAATTAGATTTAAAGCACCGGAGCAATTAAAATTCATTAATTTTACAGAATAAATCAGAAAAAAA
>JBNJGR010000393.1:0-2619 GCA_051747885.1 Bacteroidota bacterium
ATTTTCATACAAAGCCGGGAACCGCCGGTAAACACTGTTCAGGTCTTTCATGAAAAACTGTAGGCCTTTATGGTTGTCGAAATCGAGCAGATGCCAGTCGAGGCTGCTCTCGTGGTTCCATTCGCTCCACTGCCCCAGTTCCATTCCCATAAAATGCAGCTTTTTACCGGGATGGGCAAACATGTAGCCAAACAGCGCGCGAAGGTTGGCAAACTTCTGCCAGTCATCACCGGGCATTTTATTGATCAGACTGCCTTTCCCGTGTACCACCTCGTCGTGCGACAACGAAAGCATAAAATTCTCGTTGAACGCATACATAATACTGAAAGTCAAATTATTATGGTGATAGCTTCGATGAATGGGTTCGTGGGCAAAATAACTCAGCGTGTCGTGCATCCAGCCCATGTTCCATTTCATGCCAAAACCAAGTCCGCCGGTATAAACCGGACGGGTAACCATTGGCCAGGCAGTCGATTCCTCGGCAATGGTTTGAATGTCGGGAAATTTCGTGTAAAGCGATTCGTTCAGATCACGCAAAAACTGGATCGCTTCCAGGTTTTCGCGCCCGCCATGTTTGTTCGGAATCCATTCCCCTTCTTTCCGGGAATAATCGAGGTACAACATGGAAGCCACCGCATCCACCCGGATGCCATCGATATGGAAACGCTCCATCCAGCTGTGAGCGCTGCTTATCAGGAAATTCCGGATTTCGTTGCGGCCGTAATTAAAAATGTAGCTGCTCCAGTCGGGGTGATATCCTTTGCGCGGATCCTCGTGTTCGTACAGGTAGGTGCCATCGAAAAAATGGAGTCCGTGTAAATCGCCCGGGAAATGAGAAGGCACCCAGTCCATGATAACACCAATATGGTTTTGATGGAGATAATCCACAAAATACATAAAATCGTCGGGTGTTCCGAAACGGCTTGTTGGCCCGAAAAAACCGGTAACCTGGTAACCCCACGAACCCGAAAACGGGTACTCGGTAACCGGCATCAACTCTACATGGGTATATCCCATTTCTTTAACGTATTCGGCCAGTTGTTCGGCCAGTTCAGAATAACTCAGCGGCTGATTGCTTTGTTCGGGTTTTCTGCGCCACGATTCCAAATGCACTTCATAAACTGAAAACGGACTGTCGAGCGCGTTGTTCTTTTTCCGATTATCCATCCATTTTTTATCGTTCCAGTTGTAATTATAATTCCATACAACCGAAGCTGTTTTGGGTGGCTGCTCACTGTAAAATGCGACCGGATCGGCCTTTTCAACCGTGTAGTTGCTGTGCTGCGATTTGATAAAATATTTATAGGCTTCACCCTTTTCAACCTCAGGAATAAATCCCTGCCAAATACCAGATTCATCTTCGCGGCGCTTCAGGTGGTGGGCATCTTTCCCCCATCCGTTAAAATTGCCGATAACAGAAACCGATTTTGCATTTGGGGCCCAAACAGCGAAAAAAGTTCCTTTTACACCTTTGACTTCCATTACGTGGGCACCCAGTTTTTCGTGCAGTGAAAAATGCTTGCCTTCGCGGAAAAGATAGATGTCGTATTCCGTAATGAATTCAACCACGTTTTGAACAGCATTTCCGGTTTCAGGAATTTGACCTTCTTCAGAATTATTTTGCTTATTCAAACTTGATTTATTTTGTTTCTCACTCATAATCAAAATTTTAATTGTTTTTTAAAATTTTTTATTCCACCATATCATCCAGTAATTTCTTCAGCCCGTTCAGCGGGATGTGTAACCAGTCGGGACGATTATTAAATTCATAGTCAGCTTCGTAAATGGCCTTTTCAATGGTGTAAACCGAAAGCAAATCGTTCACTTCACGCTCTTCTTTCGGAATAAAGGAAGCATCACCGGCTGTTTCCAGGTAGCTGTCGATGTATGTATTGCGCACCATCGTGTACCAGGCCTCCAGCCAGGGTGAAAGGAATTCGGAACTCTCCGGTATTTTTGCCTGGTTTTCGAGCTGCCCCATGTAAATGGCGTAATGGAACGATCGCAGCATTCCGGCCACATCTTTAAACGGGCAGTGTTTCAGTTTCCGGGCTGTCAGCGACCGTGTGGGTTCGCCTTCAAAATCAATAATCACAAAATCTTTCCCGGTAAAAAGCACCTGTCCGAGATGATAATCACCGTGCACACGAATTTTTGAAGTATGAATTTTCTTCTTCTCCAGCGTGTGTTTTACCGTTGAAAGCAGCAGGCTCTCATTTTTAATGATATCGTCAATCAACTCTTTTTGCTCGCCGGTCAGTTTCCGCCGCGATGATTTCATCTGGTTAATCGTGCGCTTCACTAACGTGCGGAAAGACTGGTACAGCGATTTTTGGTACAACAGCGAAAACGGTTCCTGGGCAAATTCTTTTTTACTTTTCACCGACGCCAGGGCCACATGCATTTCGGCGGTACGTTGCCCCAGTAGTTTAATCATTTCAATGAAAAACGGCCCCAGTAGTTCTGTCATGCGTTCTCTGCCTACCTTATCAACCACATCGGTTGTTTCGTCGAAACTTTCGGACATCAGTAATTCTTTGTCTTCAATAATATTATCGAAATACTGGTCGATTGCCGACTGGGTAAATTCCCAGGCATTCCCTTCGTTTGGAATGAAAT
>JBNJGR010000394.1:0-2613 GCA_051747885.1 Bacteroidota bacterium
TGGTTTTGGGATTACGCCGGCGGAATGATGACCGATTGGGGCGTTCACATCATCGATTACGGATTATTTGGCATGAATGCCAAAGCGCCGAATTCGGTTATGGCAATGGGAGGCAAATTTGCTTACCCTGAAGACGCTGCCGAAACACCCGATACGCTTCAGGCACTTTATGAATTTGACGGGTACACCATGTTGTGGGATCACGGAATTGGCATCGATGGTGGCTATTACGGCCGTTCGCATGGTGTCGGCTTTGTAGGCAATAACGGAACTCTTGTTGTTGACCGTGGCGGCTGGGAAGTAATTCCCGAAGGCGGAAATAATCCTGCAATGGAGCGGGTGGAATTGATTAAAGGTGATGGCCAGGGATTGAATAACCACATGAAAAATTTCATCGAGTGCATTAAAGACACAAGCAAAACACCTAATGCGAACGTGGCCATTGCAGCCAACACAGCACGTGTTTGTCACCTCGGAAATATTGCATTCAAAACCGGACGGCGCTTGTACTGGGATGCCGACAACAGTAAATTTATTGATGATAACAACGCCAACGAATACCTGACTCCTACCTACCGCGCTCCCTGGGAGTTACCAAAAGTTTAAATAATACCGCCATGTTCCCGCATATTGTGGGGCATGGCTTTTTCACCCCCAAAAACATTATATTTATCAAGCAGAAATGGTAATTCACTCTTGTACAAATTTTTGCGATGCAGTAATTATATTATCTCTTCTGCTTATATTACAAGTTTGAAATTTGAAATATGTTGTTTTACTCAGCATTCCAGGAAAGCTACATTTGGCTGCCTTTTATTGGCTTGATAGTTGGTGTTTTGGCCACCATGATTGGCAGTGGCGGAGGTTTATTCTTTCCGCTTATTCTCATTCTCCTTTTTCAGGTTCCGGCCCATATTGCCGTTGCCACCTCGCTGGCGGCCAGCTTGCCTTTAGGAATTGCGGGATCAATCGGACACTACCGAAAAAAAAATATTCATTTCCAGCTTGCTCTCCTATTCGGAATTGCGGGGATTATTGGAGCTGTTTCCGGCACTCTTATCACCCGGCTTCTCAACTCCGAACAATTAAAAATAGCTTTTGGTATATACTCCATATTGCTTGCAATAATTATTTTTCTGAACAGCCGGAAACAGAAAAAAGCTGATACTTCATCAGAAACATCAAAAAAGCTAAACCGAATAAAAATTTCGAAAGGTTCGGTTTTTGGATTTGCCGGGGGAATTATCAGCGGAACCTTTGGAACAAGCGGCGCGGCACCTGTACTAGCAGGATTGATTGCATTGCATACACCAATAAAACTTGTAATTGGCACTTCATTATTTGTGGTTCTCGTGAACACTTTTTCAGCTTTTGCCGGGCATTTTCTGGTTGGCGAAATTGATTTAACTTTGGTGCTTTTCCTAACAATGGGAACAATTGCAGGTGCTTTAATCGGGCCGCATTTATTAAGCAAAATTAATCTGGAGAAATATGAAACCGGAATTAAAAAAATATTTGTTATAATTATTCTGATTTCGGGTATAGTGCTAATTTTTAAATAGCTGCATGATTTTAACTATTTACATCATTATACTTTCATTCTTTGCACTGGGTGGCATTGCATTTTATATTATAAACCGAAAAAAGGACAAAAAAACTGCACTGGCCAACTGGTTAAAATTCGGTGTGTATTTTATAATTATTAACGTCCTGTTTCTGTGCATTGCCTTTGCCCCCCGAGTTTTCAGGTATGTTGTTCTGTTTATTATTTTAGTTAGTGCAGGCGAATTATTGAACCTTTTTAAACAGTCAAATTTCAGAAATATCACTTTTTTTGGTATCTCACTCCTCATTTTTCTGGTTTTCAGTGCAGGGTTCTATTTTTTCAGTCAATTAGACTACAAGCTTATACTTTTCACTTTTCTGATTCTTTCCATATTCGATGCATTCAGCCAGATAAGCGGCCAGCTATTGGGGAAAAACAAGGTATTGCCACGAATAAGTCCGGGAAAAACCGTGGAAGGTGTTTTGGGAGGTGCAGTTGTGGCAATAATTACTTCGTTTTTATTTCACAACCTCACCGGAAAACAAACCTTAAATTCACTACTTCTTGTAATCGCCATAATCTTCTTTGCATTTACCGGCGACGCGCTTGCATCGGTGTATAAAAGAAAGTTTGGTGTGAAGGATTTCTCGCAATTACTTCCAGGGCACGGGGGTTTCCTCGACAGGTTCGACAGCCTGATTGCCGGGGGCGCTATTGTGGGATTAATTGAAATTTTAAGTGCCAAAATTTAATGTTATGAATGTACAAATTGGTCTGACAATCATATTTTTAATCGGTTTTGCTTTGTTGCTTACCTTCAACGAAATGGTTTACCGGAGGCTGCAGCTGACAGGGGAAATTACCAGAAAGTTCGCTCACTTTTCGGCAACATTATCCACCATAACCTTTCCCTATCTTTTTGATGATCACTGGTATGTCCTGGCTCTTGCTATCATTTTTTTCATTTTGCTGTTTATCAGCCGCCACCGCACCTACCTGAAATCTATCCACGACATTAAACGAATATCCGTTGGAAGTTACCTGCTGCCAGTGTCCATTTATCTTAC
>JBNJGR010000395.1:0-2612 GCA_051747885.1 Bacteroidota bacterium
AGTGGTTTTTCAGGGAACACATGAGGAACTGAAGAAAAAACCGGAAAGCCTAACCACAAAATACCTGACCGGAGTTGAAAAAATTGAAATCCCAAAACAACGGCGCAAGTGGAGTAATTTCATCGAAATCCTTGGCGCCAGGGAGAACAACCTGAAAAACGTGAATGTCAGAGTCCCCTTGAATACGCTCACCGTGGTCACCGGCGTAAGCGGCTCAGGCAAATCGTCGCTGGTCTCAAAAATCCTGTTCCCTGCTCTCACCAAAATCCTTGGCGGCTACGGCGAACGAACCGGCCAACACGATGCCGTAAAAGGTGATTTCAAACTGCTTTCGTCCATCCAATTTATCGATCAAAATCCGATAGGAAAATCATCCCGTTCCAACCCGGTAACTTACCTGAAAGCGTACGATGAAATCCGTAAATTATATGCAACGCAGCAGGCTGCCAAAATTCAGGGACTGAAACCATCGCACTTTTCATTTAACGTGGATGGAGGCCGTTGCGACGAATGCCAGGGCGAGGGAACCATTAAAGTGGAGATGCAGTTTCTGGCCGATGTGTATTTGGTTTGCGAAAGTTGCGGCGGCAAACGTTTTAAAGAGGAAATTCTGGATGTTCAGTATAAAGGCAACAATATCGACGATATTCTGAATCTTACCGTAAACCAGGCAGTGGAACTGTTTGAAAAAGGGCAATCATCAACCGAAAAAAAAATCACCAAACGCCTGAAACCACTGCAGGATGTCGGCTTGGGCTACATAAAACTCGGACAATCGTCGAGCACGCTTTCCGGCGGTGAAAGCCAGCGTGTTAAACTGGCTTCATTTCTGGCGCACGAAAAAGATTCCCCTACCCTTTTCATTTTTGATGAACCCACAACCGGCCTGCATTTCCATGACATCCGAAAGCTGCTCGATTCATTCAGTGCTTTAATTTCAAGAGGACATTCAATTGTAATTATTGAACACAACCTGGAAATTATAAAATCAGCCGACTGGGTTATCGACCTCGGCCCCGAAGGCGGTGACAAAGGCGGTGAACTTGTATTTGCAGGCACTCCGGAAGATCTGATTAAGCAGGAAAAATCCTATACTGCCAGCGCTTTAAAAGAAAAATTGTTATCTTAACAATTCGAAAAACCAAAAAAATTCGAATCATGTACAACAAACTTATCAGCAATATTAAACCGCTGGGTTTCATGTGGGGAACCAGCGACCCGTTTCTGTTCTGCGTTCATCATCTCGATAATTATCCCAAAGGAAATGACCAACTGGGACCCGCCGCATCGCTCGAGGGTAGAAACCTTGGGCAGGACTTCACCACCAAAGACGGCTGGCGCATGTACCACGGCGAAACTATTCCCGGATTTCCGGCGCACCCGCACCGTGGTTTCGAAACCGTAACAGTTGTTTTGAATGGATTTGTCGATCATTCCGATTCGCACGGAGCTGCAGGCAGGTACGGCAACGGTGATGTTCAGTGGATGACCGCCGGCTCCGGTTTGCAACATGCCGAAATGTTTCCGCTGCTGAAAAAAGATGAAGAAAATCCACTGGAACTGTTTCAGATATGGCTGAACCTTCCCAAAGAAAAAAAGTTTGCCACTCCGTTTTACACCATGCTCTGGGCAGAAGATATCCCTGTTATTTCAGAAAAAGATGAAAACAGGAAAAAGACCGAAGTCACCCTCATTGCCGGCAAACTGAACGAAACCTCTGCACCTCCTCCGGCGCCCGATTCATGGGCTGCCGATCCCGATAATGAAGTGGGAATATGGCTGGTAAAAATGGAAGCCAATGCCAAATGGACTGTTCCGCCGGCCGCGCTGGAAACAGAACGAACGCTTTATTTCTACAAGGGAAACTCAATTCATGTTGCCGGAATGAAAATCGAGCCGTATCACTCACTCGAAATGCTGGCAGACCAACCGGTCATCATAGAAAATGGCAACGAAAATGCATACTTACTGCTTCTTCAGGGAAAACCCCTTAATGAACCCGTGGTACAACACGGTCCGTTTGTGATGAACACGGCGGCAGAAATCCGGCAGGCATTTTCCGATTACCGTGAAACACAGTTCGGCGGCTGGCCATGGGACCGGCACGACAATGTACACTCCCCGGAGAAAGGCCGGTTTGCAAAATATGCCGATGGAAAAACCGAAAAGCCGGAATAAAACGACTTCTTTGCCCGTTTCACCTTTTTAATTATTTTTGACACCGTCCCGTTTTTACGGGACATTTTTTTGAATTGGGTTCACTGAAATTCACCAATTAATATAAAACAGGTTAAGACAAAGTAATAGCACGACTTTGAGTCATACCACTACTTAAAGGAAAAATAATTTATTATGAAACGATACATTCGCATCAGCCTGATTTTGGGCATTCTTGCAATTTTTACAAATCTTCAGGTAAACGCCTGCACCAATTTCCTTGTAACCACGGGTGCAACTGTTGATGGCTCAACCATGATTTCGTATGCAGCCGATTCACATATCCGCTATGGAGAGTTGTATTTCAGCAAAGCACAGCATTGGCCCGAAGGCAGCATGGTTACCATTTACGACCGCAGCACCGCGGAGCCTCTTGGTCAGATTCCACAGGTTCC
>JBNJGR010000396.1:0-2607 GCA_051747885.1 Bacteroidota bacterium
AGATGCTTTGTAAATGTTGTAAATGAGTTGTAAATGTATTTTAAATTGATTTTCATCTAGTTATTGTTTTATATTTACAGTATTTACAGCATTTACATATTTATTTCTACTTCATTAATTGAATAACCGTTATCAGAACTTTGCAGCCTGAATTGATAGCAGGAACCGAAATTAAAATCAGTATATGCATTGCCTCTTTTCTTTTGTTTGCTGGGTATAAATGGCTCGTAGGATTTTGAAGTAAGTAGCATTTTCAGGCTGTTGTTGTCTAAATAGCGTTCCCCATTGTTTTTGCAGTACTTCACATATTCCGGAAAAATACCAGACAGCTTAATTTGAAGTATTGGTTCGTTTGATTCATCCCATTTTATTCTGAACTGACTTCTTTTCTTGTTCATTAAATCATCTTTATACTCAGTAAGATTTTCATGGGTCACTCCCCAGGCAAATGCAGTCCAGAATATGGTAATCTCATCGGTTTGTTTCAGCAAGCGGTTCTGTTCAGTGGCATTGTCAACTACTGCAGCAGTTATCTTATCAAAAGAGAATGGAAATTGTAGTTTGTTTATCAGCAATCTGGCAGGTACCAACAATAATGCAACATGCTTAACGGTTCGTTCGGCAAAATCTGCAAGAATGGTTTCACGCAGCTCCTGCATATTTAGGTCAAAAGTCTTTTTGAAATTTTCCCGAAAATACTCCCGGTGCTGCAGGATATCAGTTAAAACTTTGCCAAATCCATTGTCCTGTATTTTTTCCAGTTTTTTAAATGCATTATCCTGTTCAGTACTAAATTGGTTTTTCTCAAAATTCAAAAGGATCATCCGGGAAAGTACCGCTGTTTTTTGCGTTGGCAATTCGTTTCCATCGAGAACCATGGCAGATTTAACCATGGCAACCTTTGTCCGGTTGTCGTTGCTCTTTACACCAGTTGCCCGGCCGGACCCATCATAAGCCGTTAGAAATAAATTCTGGTTAATTTCATCGGTTTCCTTCGTGTATTCTTTAAGGTAAAAAATACTGTTGTTCCGGCTGGCAATGGTTCGGGAAAGTGCTACCTGGGTAGCATTGTTAAGCGGAATTCCTTTAAAATCTTTTCCAAAAACACGTAGTAATTTTTCCACTAATGCTGTTTTGCCGGTTCCATAGGCACCAAACAAAAACATGAACGGGAAAAATCCCACCAAATCGGAAACAATATCCCAAAAAACCGAAAGGATTAAAAACAGGACTGCGATCCCGCCGTTGGTTTCAAAAGCTTCAAAATATAATTTTGAGTATTGCTGAAAATTCAGGTCCCCTTCAATGTAAATAAATTTGCGCTCTCCTTCATAATCCTGGTTGTTCATTTGGGCCATACCAAAAGCCGGTAAATAGTATTTCTTTTTTTCATCGTCCGGATCATCGATAATTCCAACCTCGTTAACCTCCAGGGTTTTATTTTTCCCAGTAAAAACAGCATTGGCAAAAGCATAAACCTGGTGTTCGGGGTTCCATCCCAAAGTTTCAATAATAGATGCTTGAATTTCATTATCCATCCAGCGTACAAAGATTCTTTCAAGATCATTAATCTTACCTAGGAAAGAACACTGTTTACTTTTCAAAATTACTTTGAAGGTTTCCATCTTCATTTCAGAACTTTGAACCTCAATAATGTGTTTTTCTCCGGTGTTTCTCTGAATTTTTATTATCCGTTTGCTGTTGTTTGTTCCATTAACCAGGTGAAACAGACTTTCACCACAGAAATTAGAAAGTTCAATTTTAATCATCCGTTTGCTTTTATATTCGTTGGTGAAATATTTTCCACCGTAGATATAAAAACCGTAAAGTTCCTGCTCTTCATCCGGGCTCTGACTATCTGGAATTTCTTCCTTTAAATAATTCATCAGTTTTTTTCTTTTTCGTTTATTACTTTTCGGATTGCATATCTCAAAAAATCGGTTATTGAGATTTGTTCTCTTTGACAGAACTGGTCAAGTTGATCCTTTTCATATTCGGATACTCTGAATCCGATATGCTTCTTTTTTTTGCGTAAATGATTAAAATATAGTGTTTCCATTTTTTTACATTTTAATTGAATTTTGTTTAACAGGGAGAAAGGAATTACCGGGTTGATTTCAACTCTCATTTTATTCTATTATTAATAGAACTGGTTATTTATACTGGGTTAAGAATTCTTCCAATTCCAAACGCTTGAAAAAAATCAGTTTACCGGTTGGTTTATAATGCGGAATCCTGCCAGAAGAGGTAAGTTTATACATGTATGAGGATTTGAAGCCGGTGTATTCAAGGGCCTCTGAAAATGTCAAGATTCTTTTGTTCGATAAGTCCATAATTTTATTTTTTAATTGTTGAGGTTATTTCCTTAAATGCGTTTCGAATAATGCTGCTTAAATGCAGGCCATGTTTCTTGCAGAAAATTCGTATTTCTCTTGCCTCTCTTTCTGTAACCCTGGCGGCTAAAATTTGATTTTTGGGTTGAAATTTTAATTTTTCAATTTGTTTTTTCATGTGTTATAATTTTTGTTTTTAAAATTGTTTTACAATGCTACATGAAAAGTAAACTACCGGAAAGGACACAGTTAAACAGCGCATTATAGGGAAAAG
>JBNJGR010000397.1:0-2600 GCA_051747885.1 Bacteroidota bacterium
CGAAAAGAAATACAACGCTGCACTGCAAATCAAAAATAAGAATGAGTTTATCAAGTCGCTAACCGAAGATATGCCCCTTGCGCCCGACCATTTTAGCCGCAGTACCGACATCAACCGCAAAGGGGCTGTTCTTGTCTCAGAGCTGCCCCGCATGAAAGAGCTAAGCGTGGAAGCGTTCGGAAAAATGATTAAAAAAGAAAACGTTGCTGTAGTTGATACCCGCAGCTATCTTGCTTTTGGCAGCCAGCACATTCCCGGTTCGTGGAGCCTGGACTACAACGGTAACCTTCCCACGTTTGCCGGCTGGGTGCTGCCTGTTGACAAAGACCTGCTGGTGGTATCCGACAGTTTCAGAGAAGCAGAAAAAACCAATGTGTGGCTCAGGCGCGTTGGCATGGACCGTATTGTGGGTTACCTGGATGGCGGAATGGCTGCCTGGGTAACAAGTGGTTACAAAACCAACCATGTTACTCAGATTTCATCTGAAGATTTACATGAAATGGTTACAGGTTCCGAAAAATTCATTCTGCTCGATGTAAGGGCGCCACTGGAGTTTGAAGACGAACATATTGAGGGATCTATCAATATTCCTGTGGCCGATTTACGAGAAAGGCACACCGAACTAAAAAAGGAAGATGCCCTTATTCTGGTTTGCAGTTCAGGGAACCGAAGCAGTTTGGGCGTTAGCATTTTGAGACAGCACGGGTTTAAAAACCTTTACAATGTAGCGGGCGGCATGACCGGTTATAGCGCTGCCGGATACGCCAAACGCTGTGCTGTTTGTGTAAGTCCGCATGGTTCAAGATTTTACTCAAAACTTAGAGAAGTGAGTGTTCATTTTAAACAATAATCCATGGAAACAGTTGCTTCAATTTTTACCCAGACCTACTGGTCGCCCTATGCAGCAGGCATTGGGATTGGGCTTTTGAGTTGGCTGAGCTTTTTGATATCAGGCAAACCCATTGCCACTTCCACCACATTTGCCCGAATTGGTGGCATGATTGAAGAGGTGATTACCGGAGAAAATGGAAAACGAAGGCCCTACTATAAAAAAATCAAACTTAAAATTAACTGGCAGTGGATGCTGGTTGTTGGTGTTGTAATCGGGTCATTCCTTTCGGCCATCATCTCAGGCGATTTTCAGGTTGGAGTATGGGTTCCGTCACTCTGGGCTTCAGCTTTTGGCGATAGCGTCCTGTTGCGGTTGCTTGTTGCTGTTGCAGGAGGCATTATTCTGGGCTTCGGCTCGCGATTTGCCGGCGGTTGTACCAGCGGGCACGGCATCAGCGGCACACTGCAACTTGCCGTTTCAAGCTGGATTTCGGCCATCTTCTTTTTTATCGCGGGGATTATAACTGCCCATATCATTTTTAAAGTTTTTGTATGATGACAATGATAAAAATATTTCTGACGATAATATTTTCGGGGCTGCTCGTCCAAACCTACGGCCAGATTAGCCTTGATGTATCAGGCGGATTGGTTGCTCAAACCTATAACAAGGTTCAAATCCCAAACGAAGAGGGAACTGCTTTTGATTTATATAAGGATTTTCAAATTCAGGGACCTGCAATATACTATAGCTTAAAACTTGGCTATTGTTTCCGGGGAAAAAACCATTTGTTTTTATTGTATGCGCCCTTAAGTGTAAATTATGAGGGTGCTGCACCTTTTGATATCAGGTTTCAGAACACAACTTTTCTTCAGGGTCAGAATATAGATGCTTACTATAAATTTAACAGTTACAGAGTGACATACCGGCGCGATGTTTACAACTCCGAAAAATGGATTGTCGGGGTGGGTTTTACTGCAAAAATCAGGGATGCCGAAATTCGTTTAACAGAAGCTGCCACAACGGATAAAAAGGAGGATTTTGGCTTTGTTCCATTGTTGAATTTATATGCTGAGCGTAATTTCAACAACTGGGCGGCATTTTTTGAAGGTGACGGTTTGGCTGGTGGACCAGGAAGAGCTTTTGACTTATTTCTGGGAGGAAAAATACCATTGAGTGAGCATCTGAAAATAAAGGCAGCTTACAGAATGGTAGAAGGAGGAGCAGATGTAAAATCAGTTTACAACTTTACCATGCTGCATTTTGCTAATTTGGGTTTAATCATAACCATTTAAAAAATAATCAGAATGAACAAAAAGGCAAATGAAACAAACATAAAGGAAGTCCGGGACAAAAGACCCTTATTCTTTGGTTTGGGCTTTGGCATCCTATTCGGTTTTCTGTTGCACAAAGGCGGTGCAACCAAATACGATGTGATTGTAGGTCAGTTGCTGCTCACCGACTATACGGTTTTGCAGATTATGCTTTCGGCAGTTGCCACCGGCATGATTGGAATTTATTTTATGAAGTCGATGGGCTGGATTAAGCTTTCACTCAAAAAGGGTTCGGTGGGTAAAAATGTGATTGGCGCCAGTATTTTTGGCGTTGGCTTTGCCGTTTTGGGCTATTGTCCCGGCACCATTGCCGGCGCTGTTGGTAACGGATATCTGGATGCCATAGTTGGTGGTTTGGCCGGAATTGTTTTGGGCACCTGGATTTTTGCGGTTATGTATCCCAAATTGAAAAATGGCATCCTGAAAAAAGGCAGTTT
>JBNJGR010000398.1:0-2598 GCA_051747885.1 Bacteroidota bacterium
TTCAGAAAATGACATGGCAATTTGGGGGTCGGCCCATCGAACACAAAACAAGGTTTACCAACTGGTTTCGCACCGAACTTCGTTTTACGAAGGATCTTACTACTTTATTGAAGACGGAGAACTGATAAAACCCGAACTGCCCGATGACATTGACCTGGCTACCATTTTCAACGATATGGTAATTTTTCAGTTGAAATCCGACTGGAAATTAACTGACCAAACATTTTCGCAAGGTTCGGTTATTAGCATCCATTACAACGATTTGATTGACGGCAAAAAAAACTTTCAGCTAATTATTGCACCGGATGACCGCTCGAGTATTTCAGGTATAAGCAATACAAAAGACCGACTGTTGGTGAATATGCTGGTAAATGTAAAAAGCGAACTTTATGCCTTCAGATACAACAATGGCTGGGAAAAAGAAAAAATGGATGTGCCCGATTTTGGAAATGTTTCGATAGATGCTACGGATGAATTCAGCAACCACTTTTTTTTCTATTTCCAGAATTTCCTCGAACCATCCACGCTTTATTACGGCAACGCCGAAACCGGTGAATTTTCGGCTGTAAAATCACTCCCTCACTGGTTTGATACCGAAAAATACGAGGTTAAACAATTCGAAACCGTTTCAAAAGATGGCACCCGTATCCCCTATTTTGTGATACATGCCAAATCGATGAAAATGAATGGTAAAAACCCGACACTGCTTTATGCCTACGGTGGTTTTGAAGTTCCTCAATTACCGCGCTATTCAGCAGTTACCGGAACCAACTGGCTTGAACAAGGGGGTGTTTACGTTTTGGCAAACATAAGGGGCGGCGGCGAATTTGGCCCCAAATGGCACCAGGCCGGACTGAAAGAAAACCGTCAACGGGTTTTTGATGATTTTCATGCTGTGGCCGAAAATTTAATCGACCGGAAAATAACATCATCCGAAAAACTGGGAATTTACGGCGGAAGTAATGGCGGATTGCTGGTTGGGGTTGCATTCACGCAGCGCCCCGATTTGTATAAAGCAGTAGTTTGCGCCGTTCCCCTGCTCGACATGAAACGCTACAATAAACTGCTTGCAGGCGCCAGCTGGATGGCTGAATACGGAAATCCGGACATCCCGGAAGAGTGGGCATACATAAAAGAGTATTCACCCTACCACAACCTTGAAAAGGGGAAAGATTATCCGGAGGTATTTTTTACCACTTCTACCCGCGACGACCGTGTTCACCCGGGACATGCCCGTAAAATGGTTGCAAAAATGAGTGATATGGGCTACAAAGTTTATTATTTTGAAAACACCGAAGGTGGCCATGCCGGAGCTTCAACCAATGAGCAACGGGCCAAAATGTATGCACAACTTTATTCGTACCTGAAAATGAAATTAATGGATTAACTGCAAAACCCGATACCCGGAACCGGGCAGACGGTTTTGAAAGTTACGGAGTGTCACGTCAATTTTGAATTGTCAGTTCGAATGCTCGCCCCATTTTATTGGCATAATGAGGCGATGACAAATTAGGGAGTCGGACTTTCCAAAGTCCGACCCAATCATTCTATAAAAAACGATTGATATCAACTTCCCGGTTAGCTGAGTAATGTTGTATTGTGAGCAGTTTTAACATTTCGTTTGCAAAAAAAGGCGCCAGCATCACTCCTTTTGTTCCCAGGCCGTTAAAAACGGATACCTGATTGTTTTTGGGATGAATGCCCAGCACCGGCCTTCGGTCGGAAGTAGCGGGCCGAATACCCGCCCAATGGTTTTCAATTGTATATTCTGCTGAAATCAATTTTTCCAGTCTTTGCAATATCGATTGTTTTCCGGTTTCAGTCGGTTCGCTCGTCAAATCTTTCCATTCGTAAGTGGAGCCTGCCTTAAAACGATGATTTCCTAACGGTAACAAAAATACATTTTTGTTCAAAATATAATTTTCGGGAATCTCAGTTGAAAATAATTGCAACACTTCTCCTTTTACAGGAACGAGTTTTATAAAACTGAACAGCGGATTGTCTTTTAAAGCTGCACCCCCGCAAAACACAATTTTTTTTGCTCTTAGATTATCGACTTCAAAATATTCTGTAGAAGGATCGATAATCCCCGGATCAAAATGGGTACGAATTAGCAGTTCTTTTTTGAAAAAAAACTGGTCAGCCGCCTTCAAAAACTTCTTTAAATCAACATAACCGGAACCCGAAACGCGTCCGTACCCCGCTGCAGGCACAACATTCTTCACCGGACTTTTACCCACTATTTCACGAATATATTTTGAAAACTCTGCTTCCTGTTTCCGAACCTGCCAAAGCTCTTTTTCCTGCTCCGACAAAGGTTTGAGAATATCTTTCCTGAAAAGAAACTTTTCACCCAGCAACTGTTCAAGCTCCGTAATTTTTCCCTGCATCACTGGCAGCAACTCGTCTGCCATCCAGCTTTTTGTCAGTCGTTTAAACACCAGCGGATTGTACATTCCGGTAGCTATTTCAGAAGCGCGATTTTTAGATGGCGAGGCTACAATTTTAAAATCCAGCTTGTTTTTTAGCATTTCGAACGCCAAAAGTGTACCGGCTAATCCGTTGCCAACAATCAAAAACTCTGTTTTTTTCATTGTT
>JBNJGR010000399.1:0-2594 GCA_051747885.1 Bacteroidota bacterium
CCGTTTTTTGCCAGTGCTTTAATCATTTCATCCGTCATATTGCGCGGATGTTTGGCAATGGCCCGCACGCTGGAATGGGAAGCAATTACAGGCGCATCGCTTAGTTCAATCACATCGAAAAACGATTTGTCGGAAATGTGCGAAACGTCGATCATCATTCCCATCCGGTTCATCTCTTTCACCACATCTTCTCCAAATTCGCTCAGGCCATCATGTTCCGGTCCGTCGCGGTCGGTTGACGAATCGCAAATATCGTTGTTGGAGGAATGGCACAATGTGATGTACCGCACACCGCGGTTGTAAAACTCTTTTACCCGTGCCAGGTCTGTTCCCAGCGGGAACCCATTTTCCATGCCAATGTAAATGGCGCGTTTGCCCGAACTTTCAATTCGTGCCGCAGCGTCAGCACTTTTAGCAATTTCTGCGGTTCCACTGTAATTATTGCAGCTTTCGTAGGTAGCGTCAATCATTTCATGTGCACGTTTGTAGGCCGTTTCTGTATTTTCGGGTGTCCGTTCGCGCTGGCCGGTAAAAGCCGCAAAAAATATGGCATCCAGTCCGCCCTCTTCCATCCGCACAAAATCAACGCGACTGCGGGGAGCTTCGTTGCGTTCACCAATATCGAAGCCATCGTTTAGCAAAGCCATCGGAGTATCTACATGTGTATCAACCGTTAAAGCCTTATCATGAATTTCTGCAACTTGCTCTTCTGTTATTGTATCTTTTTCAGGAGAAAGGGTGGAAAATAGAATTCCGGTTATGAGCAATAAAGCACTTTTAATAAACATTTGTCTGAAATTAATTTGAATACAAATGCAATAATAACAAAAAGGATGGTATTTTTTGAACCCAATTCATATTCTTTTGTCTTTATAGCTCAACAACAACACCTATTTCCTGTCATTTTATATTTTTGGATGCATGAATTTTCAAAAAACAAAAATTAATTTTCCGCGGTGGCTGGTTTTGCCGGGGCTGGCTGTTTTTACATTTATATTAACCGAACTGGCTGCACGAAACCCTAACAGCGTTGAAGCCATTTACACGCAGAAAATGTATCCGGTTGTTGCCTCAACAATTTCTGCAATTAGCAGCCTGATTCCTTTTTCACTTGACGACCTGTTCTACAGTTTGTTAATCGTATTTTTTATTCTTCTGATTGCCCTTTTAATTTTCAATAAGATAAAATGGGAAACCGCCGGCAAAACAATTTTAAACATTCTGGCTGCGATTTACATCAGTTTTTATTTTTTGTGGGGATTCAATTATTACCGGAGCGATGTGAACCAACGCTTGAAAATTTCAGAACAAACCGCCAATTCAGAACAATTTTTGAATGTGCTCGAACACCTCATAACACAACTAAATGATTCATACATTGAATTTGACAATTTTGATGAAGAAACTGCCGATTCGCTGGTTGAAGCTTCGTACCGGAACCTGTCACCAATGCTAAACATTCCCTATCCTGCAGGAAAAAGAAGTGCGAAAAGCATCACCTTCAGCCGTTTTTTTGCAGGGGCTGGTATTTCGGGTTATTACGGGCCGTTTTTCAATGAAATCCATCTCAACAAACACCTTTTGCCGGTTGAGTACCCGTTTATTCTGGCACACGAAAAAGCACACCAGTTTGGTGTTACCAGCGAAGCCGAAGCCAATTTTTACGCCTGGCTTGTTTGCACGCATAGTCCGTCGAAACAATTAAAGTACTCGGCCAATTTGTATGTATTCAGGCATTTTCTCTACCACGGCAGGCATCTCGAACAGCTTTCCGAAATAACATCGAAACTGGACGACAAGGTTAAAACCGATTTTCAGGAAATTCGTGAACACTGGATGGAACTGCGGAATGAAAAAATTGACCACGCCGCTTCGAAAATGAACGATGCCTACCTGAAAACCAACAAAGTGGAAAAGGGAATTGAAGACTACCACGGGGTAGTAAAACATGTGATGAATTTTTCGCTCGATTCGGCTTTTCAAAGGAAATGGAATTTGAATTCAGAGTAAATCCTCTTATTTTTGCACCAGTATTTAAAAGAAGAATGGATTTTATCGAAGTCGAAACCAAAACTTCCGACTTCGGTCTTCCGTCTTCCAACTAATTTTAAGATATGAAACTCATCCCAATTTCAGCCGGACATTTTCACTGCGACGGAGGCGCACTTTTCGGCGTCATTCCCAAAGTATTGTGGAATAAAGTTTACCCGGCCGACGAAAATAATTTTACCAATCTGGCGCTGCGTTGTCTGCTGGTCGATCAGGGTGAACGCAAGATCCTGATTGAAACCGGAATCGGCAACCATTATTCTGAAAAGCACCTGAAAAACAATGGAGTTACCGGCCTGGACCAACTTGAAAAATCGCTCACAGAAAACGGCTATTCACCCAACGATATTACTGATGTTTTCCTCACCCACCTGCATTGGGATCATGCCACCGGTGCGGTAAAAAATGTTGACGGAAAGTTGCAACTTCAATTTCCGAATGCCACGCACTGGTGCAGCCAAACGCAGTGGAAACATTCCAAAATTTCCAATCCGCGCGAGAGTTCCGCTTATCATTCCGGAGTGTTGAATTTTCTAATGAATTCG
>JBNJGR010000400.1:0-2588 GCA_051747885.1 Bacteroidota bacterium
TAAAGTTTAAATTATAAAATATATAACCATGGAAAGAAGAAATTTTCTAAAAAACACTGCCGCAACAACTGCAGGCGCTATGGTAATTCCTACCATTGTACCATCCTCTGTTTTTGGCAAGAATGCGCCAAGCAACAAAATTAATATTGGACAAATTGGATGCGGACGAATTGCCCGCAGCCATGATATGCCGGGAGTGATGCAATACGATGTGGCACGAATGATTGCTGTTTCAGATGTGGACAGTAAACGCATGGCCGACGGCAAAAAGCTGGTGGAAGATTTTTACAAGGGAAAAGAAACCAGCGTGGATGTAAAAATGTATGCCGATTACAAAGAGATGTTGTTGAACAAAGATATCGATGCAGTTGTAATCAGCACACCCGATCACTGGCACGCCCAGCCGGCAATGGAAGCTGCCCTGGCCGGAAAAGACATTTATATGCAAAAGCCCAACTCGCTCACAGTGGAAGAGGGGCGGTTAATGAGCGATATTGTTAACCGTCAGGGTGTGATATTGCAGGTAGGCACCCAGCAACGTTCGTCGTCACAGTTCCGCAGGGCAGCCGAACTGGTGCGCAATGGAAGAATCGGAAAAGTGCACACGGTAAAAATCGGACTGCCAGGTGACCCGCCAGGCCCCGTATTTGAAACCAGCCCGGTGCCTTCCAACCTGAATTTTGACATGTGGCTCGGGCCAACTCCCGAAATGGAGTACAAAGAAAAACTGGTACATCCGCAAAGCGACTACAGCCGTCCGGGTTGGCTGCGCCATGAAAACTACGGCGCAGGAATGATTACCGGCTGGGGTCAACACCACTACGACTCGGCTGCCTGGGGAATGGACACCGAGTACACAGGTCCTGTTTCAGTGGAGGCAGTGGCTCAGTTTCCCAAATTTGGCGACTGGAACGTACACGGCGATTTTATGGTAAAACAGGAATACGAAAACGGCATAACGGTTTATACCAGTGGCGGATTCCCTAACGGCATCCGCTACGAAGGAACCGACGGTTGGATTTTTGTAACCCGCGGTGCATACCGGGCTACCGCCAGTGACCCGATTCCCGAAGGCAGCACAAAAGCGCTCGATGCCAGTAGTGAAGATATTTTGCGCTCTGAAATCGGTGAAAATGAAATCCATTTATATTTGAGTGAAGAGCAACACGGCAACTGGCTCGACTGTGTGCAGTCGCGCAAACAACCTATCTCACCGGTTGAAATCGGGCACCGTGCCTGTTCGGTTTGTTTGATCAGCCACATTGCCATGAAAGTTCCCGGAATTTTGGAATGGGATCCTCAAAATGAAAGGTTTGTGAATAATGATCTGGCCAACTCCATGTTGAGTCGGCCTCAGCGATATCCTTACGGAACAAATTATGTGGAATTATAAAAAAAATCTTTTGAGTTAAGGTTCATATATTCAAATGATTATAGTATTAACCACATGTCCACATAGAAACACATAGTTTTTTGCTATTGTGAACTATGTGGCTATGTGGTAAAACATTAATTAATGAAAAACGCATTCGAAGTAAAAAATCCGGATTACAATTTAAGCCCGTTAACAGGGATGACAAAGCAGCATTATGTTGATTTGGCAAAGTATTTATTAACAAGGGCTTTAAAACGTATCGATTCTATCGATCAACCATTAAGTTTTCCAAAAGTGCCCGGCAAAACCTATCCCCAGCCCAACGCGCCGGATTGGAGATACCGTTCGGCTGAATTTGAAGCGCTGGAACGAACATTTACCCTGGCAGGTCCGCTTATTCATGTTGATCCGGAAGTGGAAATCAACAACATCAAACTCAGGGATTATTACAAACTGCAAATCTACAATGCTTTTACTCCTGGGCATCCCAACTCCATTCCTTTACCTGAAGATTTACCCGACTCAAATTATCAGTTTACCTGCGAATTCGGAGGCTTGTTCAAAACATTGCTTCTCATGCCCGAAACCATTTGGGAGCTTTATTCTGAACAGGAAAAAGACGACATGGTGGAATGTATCTCAAAATGGGGGCATCACCGGACAACGCAAAACAACTGGCGGATATTCAATATCGTCACGCTTTCATTTCTGAAAAAATACGGTTACGAAATTGATGATGACCTCCTGAAAAACCACCTTTTGTGGGTAGCATCTCATCATTCGGGCGACGGCTGGTACCTCGAGCAAACTTATAACTACTATTCAATCAGCCTGTTTATTGTTTACACAACCATCTGGAACAGAACATTCGGTGACGAACACTATCCCGAAATCGCAGAAATAATTGAAAAATCGGCCCAGAAACTGATGGAGTCGCTCACCAGCTTTTTCGGACGCGACGGATACGTTAACATGTGGGCGAGAAGTATAACCTACCGGACGTGGGTTTCAGGTGCCTTCCCCATTGCTTTTATGCTGAAAGACAAATCGCTTCTTGATCCGGGGTGGGCCCGGAGGCTTTGTTCGGGGTCGTTGCTTCAGTTTGTAACAAAAAAAGGATTTTACCACAACGATATTCCCAGCCTTGGTTTTTATATTCAAAAAGAGTATATGCTTCAAAACTACAGCTGTGCCGGCAGCCCGTTTATCATGT
>JBNJGR010000401.1:0-2581 GCA_051747885.1 Bacteroidota bacterium
AAGTTTGGCAAAACCCACCCTGACATGTACAAAAAACTAACTTCGGAGCATCCGATTGATCTCTGCCGCTATCAGGTGGCCAACTGTTATATGGGAAAAATCGGGTTAATTAATTCCGGCGGAGCATCCTCGGGTGCCGATGACTTTTCACTGGCTGTCCGCACGGCTGTCATCAATAAACGTGCCGGTGGCACAGGACTTATCTCGGGCAGAAAAGCCTTTCAGCGCCCCATGGAAGAGGGAGTTAAACTGTTAAATCTCATTCAGGATATTTACCTGCATAAAGAAATTACGGTAGCCTGAAAATTAGAAATAGTATGGAACGCAGAGTTTTTGGTCCGGTACCATCCCGCAGGCTGGGGAAAAGCCTGGGGGTGAATAATATTCCGTATAAAATTTGCACGTATTCGTGTATTTATTGCCAGCTGGGGAAAGCAATTAAAATGCAGATAAACCGGCAGGAATTTTATAAACCCGACGACCTGGCGGGTGAAGTAAAAGAGCTGCTAAACAATATTCATAACAAAAATGAATACCCTGACTATATTACCATCGTCCCCGACGGGGAACCAACGCTGGATATTAACCTGGGAATTTTGATTGAGAAACTTAAAACGCTGGGGGTTCCGGTAGCTGTAATTACCAATGCTTCGTTAATTGACCAGCCCGAAGTGCAGAATGATCTGCTCAAAGCTGATTATGTTTCCATTAAAGCCGATGCGTTTTCTTTCGTAATCTGGGAAAAAATAAATATCCCGCACAAGCAACTCGATCTTCAAAGAATAAAAGAAGGGATACGTGTTTTCAGAAATTATTTCTCAGGGAAAATGGTTACAGAAACCATGCTGGCAAAAGGAGTAAACGATTCACCTGAGGAATTAAAAAACACTGCCCGTGTTATCCAAAGTTTTGAACCTGATGTAGCCTACATTGCAATACCAACACGCCCGCCTGCGTTTAAAAAAGTTGAACCACCGGATGAAATCACCGTGAATGCAGCTTACCATATTTTCAAAGAATACGTTGAACATGTTGAACTGCTAACGGGATACGAAGGCAACGCTTTTGCTTCTGCAGGAAATTTCAGGGACGATTTGCTGAGCATCACGGCGGTACATCCCATGCGCGAAGATGCAGTTTTGGAGTTGCTGGATAAAACAAGCGACAATAAAAATTTACTTGACGCGCTTTTGCAGGAAAAGCTGGTCGAGCAAGTTCAATTCGGAGATCATTCATATTACCTGAGAAAATTTACCAGGTGAGTTTCCCCGGGTACAGAATTAGAAAAAATCCAGATGCACGAGATAAATCAAATTCTCTGGTAAAACATTCATTATGAACGGAATTTCAGACAGAATGATACAGGCAGCGGAACTAATAAAATATTCTGCACATACAGTTGCATTTACAGGTTCAGGTATTTCCGTGGAAAGCGGCATTCCGCCTTTTCGCGGGAAAAATGGATTATGGACGAAATACGATCCTGGTTTTCTGGACATTAATTATTTTCACAAACATCCGGAAAAATCATGGCCGTTAATAAAAGAAATATTTTGCGATTACTATGGAAAAGTAAAACCAAATGCGACCCATTTTTCTTTGGCTACATTGGAAAAAACAGGATTATTACATTCCGTCATTACGCAGAATATTGACAACCTGCACCAGGAAGCCGGAAGCAGACTTGTTTATGAACTTCACGGCAGCTGCAGATATTTGGTGTGCGAAAAGTGTTTGAAGAAATTTCCGGTTTCAGAAACTGATCTTACCAACTTACCTCCGGTGTGTTCTGTTTGCGGTGCTGTTCTAAAACCTGATTTTGTATTTTTTGGCGAACCTCTTCAGGAGCCTGCCAATACTGATTCTTTATTCGAAGCTAAAAAAGCCGGAGTTTTCTTACTCATCGGAACTTCCGGTGAAGTTATGCCTTCATCGCTAATTCCAATCGAAGCAAAAAAAAATAAATGCAAAATAATTGAAATCAACACTGCCGCTTCAAACTATACATCCACAATTACAGATATTTTTATTCAGGGAAAGGCTACAGAGATAATGGAAGAGTTATTATTTATTCTTACCGGAACAGTATTGTGATAAAACTGATTACCCCTGTTTTTCAGTTTTTACAATTAGTTATCTGAAATTAAACAAGTTATTTATGAAAAAAATTTCCGGTAAATATGAAGAACTTACAATACTGAACAATCAAATAAACGAATGTAACCGCTGTCATTTAAGTTCCGGAAGGACACATGCTGTTTGCGGTGAGGGAATTGTAAATGCCCGACTCTTTTTTATTGCACAGGCACCAGGCGAAATGGAAGACAAAGCAGGCAAAATGTTTATTGGTCCAACAGGGAAGGTATTTGATGAGTTGTTTTCGGAAGTTAGCCTGAACAGAAATGAGGTTTATATGACCAACCTGATAAAATGCAGGCTTCCCAAAAACCGAAAACCCAAAAGCGATGAAATTGAATTATGCGGCAAATATCTGGAACAGGAAATTGAAATTATAAAACCGGAATTTTTAATTCCTTTGGGATATCACGCCACAAAGTATATTCTGAATCGTTATTGCAGT
>JBNJGR010000402.1:0-2581 GCA_051747885.1 Bacteroidota bacterium
TCCATTCAAGTAGTTTTATGCAAAAGTAGGAGTTTCTTAATTAGGAAACAAGTGAATTAAAAAATACTTTATTTGATTTCTTTCAAGCTGACGCATAACTTGTTTATCTGTTCATATTTATCGAATCCACTGTACAATATTTGTTGGATATATTCAGGTTTTGTTTTATATATCAAAATCATTAAAAGGATTTTTTATGTTTTTCAAACTTTTCATGCTTACATGGGTGTAAATTTCTGTTGTTCTTGACGACTTATGTCCCAGCAGTTCTTGTATATAGCGTAAATCAGTTCCACTCTCAAGCAAATGGGTGGCAATGCTGTGCCTCAAACAATGAAGAGTAAAATTATGATTTTTTTGAACACCATTCATGTATCTTTCAAAAATATTTTGCAGGCTGGTTGCCGAATAAGGTTTGCCTTTCAGGGTGCTTTCTATTAGCCAGGTTCGTGGCTGTTTTTGCCTGATGTAATCAGTCATCATTTTCTCCAGTTTCCCGGGTAATGGCAATACCCGGTCTTTTTTCCCTTTCGAATTAAAAACAGTTACGGTTTTCCGGTGAAAATCAATAGCGGTTAGTTTTAAATTTAACAGTTCGCTTCTGCGTAATCCCAATCCATAAATTGTGCTAAGTGCCAGTTTATGCTTCGGGTTTGAAATGAAGGCCAGCATTTCTTTTACTATTTCCAGGGGAATTACTTTAGGCAACGGCCTGCTTTTTCTTGGTCTTTCAATATTCTCGAGTTCTATTTTTTTGTTCGAATCCCAGTTATAAAATTTTTTCAGCGCACTTATGGTCTGGTTTTGAAATGTGGCGCTCAGGTTGTTTTTCAGTATAAATTCGCTGTTGAAAGATGTGATATGCTGTGTTGTTATATGCTCCGGTTTGATGGCTGAATAATATCCGAAAAAAATTTCAAGTTGGTGGGTATAGGTTTTTACCGTATTCTCACCATATCGGCATTGCTCCAACCACTTTTTAAAATCATCTATTTTTCCCCGGGTTTCTGGTGAAATACGTTTTTTCACAGAGGCCGGGCTGTATTTTTTTCCTGCACTTTTTTGGGGTTGCTGTGAATTTTTATTCTTTAATGCGGAATAGTCAATCCACGCCAACGGTTTCATGGCAGTGAATAATTCGCCCAATACAAATTTGTCTTTCGTAATATACCAGCAGTTCATAGTGGCGCTCCACCGGGCACTGGTGCGGGTTTTCAACGCGTCAATCAATTCGCGGTTGTAAGCAAATTCAACTTTAACTACCGTTTGCTGGCGGTGTGTTGCAGTGCTGAGTGTTATTTTCGGTTTTTCGTTCAATTGTAGTTTTTTTGGTTTTCAATGTTTAAAACTATCAAACTTTTGCTTAAAAGCAATGCCGGTGGGCGGGATTTTCCGGAACTGCCCGTTACCGGGCTGTTGTGCACTAAAGGCACTTAACTTACTGACTGGATGTTCTTTGAACGACCTGCGAAGTACTCTGAACGACCCGTGGAGTTCTCTGAATGCCTTTCGGAGTTCTCTGAACGACTTGCAGAGTCCTTTGAATGAGTTTCGTCTGCCAATGTGTCGCCTGCGGCTGTCAATGCATTAGTTATCGTGTTAAATTTATTCATCGGGTACTTCTCTGAATAAAGTGCCGGGTTGTCCGAACCACCTTGTAATACTTTTGAATTGGTTGGCGGGTAGTTCGAACAACTTTCCGGCATCTTTGAAAGTGAAGTCAGGTTTCATTAATCCACAATTGTTCTGGCCCGTTCATATTCGCTGTAGAATTCGGTGTTGGAATACTTAAAGCGAATCATCAGCGGGTCGAGCCGGTTTTTGAGCAGGTCGTTGGTCGTGTCGAACAGTTCTTCAAGCAGGCTCATGGCGGCAAAGGCTTTGTTGCGAATGGTACGCGGCTGGCCAATGAGCGCCTTAAAGTCGTCGAGCGAGGTTTCCACTTCGGTAATCATCGCCTCGGTAACTCCGTAATCAGCCAGGTTCTCCAGCTCTGCGCGGGCATGGTCGATAACCGGCGCCACCAATGCTTCCACATCGGTTTCGCGGGCCCGGTCAAGATCCGATTTTACCAGCTTTACTTCCCCGGCCAGCTTCGCATTTCCGGTGATGGCGGCATAAGCCAGCAATGCACCTGCCAGCGATACCGCCTTTTGTGCCAGGGCTTTCAGCACTGTGGCCTTGCTCGCGGTTACGGCCTTACTTGCCGGCAGGGTTTTTTCGTTGGTCTCTTCGATGCGCTGTATCAGCTCATCAAAATTGTTCTTTACTTCCAGCAACATCGGAATGCTGCTCCACAACGTGGTGTTTTCATCAAGGGTTTCCTGAGTGTTCAGGAACATCCGCATGTGATTTGTTTGAGTTTTGTTCATGATAAATTGATTTTAATGAATAATGTGTCCCGGGTTTGGGACGTGAATTTTTGCAGGATTATTTTTAGCAGTAGCCTTGTTTGGTATTCCGGGGGCATGGTTTGCAGTTGCGGCGAAGAACCAATGTGTCTGAAGCATTTTCACTGTTTTGATAAAAGATTAAAAATTTAATGGTAAGCAAGTTATGAAAACATAAATAAAAATGCCAG
>JBNJGR010000403.1:0-2574 GCA_051747885.1 Bacteroidota bacterium
TCCTTTAGTACATCCAGTGCATGGTTTCCTTCCTTTAACCGGGCATACCAGTTAACTTTCCAGGCCATTGACCAGCCGGTGCTGACATCACCCCGAAAGATTATTGACCGTTTTGCCGCTTTTGCCAGTTCAGGTGTACTTTCCGGGGTGATTAACCCCGCGGGAAACATCCCGTATAAATGAGAAATATGACGATGCTTATCATCCGGGCTGTCCCAGTCTTTATACCATTCCTGCAACTGCCCGTATTGCCCAATCCTAAATGGGTACAATCTACGGTAAGCTTCCTCCATTTTGTCGGCAAGAGCCTGGTCTGTGCCCAAAACTTTTGTTGCCTGAATGCTGTTCAAAAACAGTTCCTTAATAATTGACATATCCATTGTAGAAGCCATGCTTACATCATATACAGCATCACCTATTCTGAAGGAATTTTCAGGTGAGGTAGAGGGATTGGTAACGAGTTGTCCCTTTTCATTTTCCACCAAAAAGTTCAGCATGAATTCAGCAGCCCCTTTCATTAGTGGCCATCCCTGTTTCTTCAGAAATTCCTTATCTCCCGTATATAAATAATGTTCCCAAACATGTTGTGCCATCCAGCCACCTGCCATTGCCCAGCACGTCCATCGGGGTGTTCCTCTCGGATCCCAGTCGGAGCCTCCTGTTGGGGATGTCTTTGCCCAAATGTCGGAGTTGTGATGAACACACCAGCCGTTTTCAATACCGTAATTCATTTTGGCGGTAATACTTCCGTTTATCGCCAGATTCTCCATAAAATTAAACAGCGGCTTATGGCATTCTGACAGATTGGTATTTTCTGCCGGCCAGTAATTCATTTCAATATTGATATTGGTAGTATAGTTGCTTCCCCACGGGGGCTGAATTTTATCGTTCCAAATGCCCTGAAGATTTGCAGGAACAGCTCCGTCTCGCGATGACGAGATCAGCAGGTATCTCCCAAACTGAAAATAAAGCGCAGCTAAATTTGGATCGTTGTTCCCCTTTCCCAATGCTATTAACCGCTCATCAGTTGGAAGCTTTGTCTGAGATTCTGCAAACCGTAAAGATACCCTTTGAAATAAATTTTGATAATCCTCTAAATGGCTGTTTTTTAACCGTTCATAATTTTTCCTGCGGATATTTTTAAATATTTCAGCAGTTTCTTTTGCAGGATCCTTCCCTTCCAGCCCCTGCGATTTATTAAAGCCATTAAAACTGGTTGCAGAGGTAAGAACGATCACTACTTCATCAGCGTGGAGAACCTGGAGGGTTTCACCGTCAGATGAGATTTTTCCACCTTTATTCTCAATTTTCAATTTAATTTCGAAGTTCGTTCCCTCCCCATCAAACGAATCATAAATTACCTGTTCGGGTTCAGACTCCCGGTGAGCTACATATTTGGGTGCTTTCCCAAACAGACTCATCTCATTTCCAACTACAACTTTGTTTTTTAATTTCAACTGAGTTGTCATATCAGCTGCAAATGATATCTTCCCTTTTTCAGACGCGGAAAGTTTAATCACCAAAACTTTGTCCGGAAAGCTTATAAATGATTCCCTGAAATAGTTGATTCCGTCAATCTTGAATTCTGTTGTTGAAACGGCTTGATTTAAATCGAGACTTCTTGAATACTCCTTCACTTCCTTTCCTGAAAAATTGAAATTTAAAAACAGATCACCAAGTGGCAAATACCTGACAGAATAAGGACCATGCATTTTTTTCCAGATCTCACCCGCACGACCATAATCTTCATTAAAAACTGCTTCACGAACTTGTTTTAATACCTCCGGTCCATCTTCAGCATTTCCGGGCACCGGGGCCCCTGACCATAATGTATTATCGTTCAAGGAAAAGTGTTCAGTTTCAATTCCACCATATACCATCGCCCCCAGCTTTCCGTTACCTAGCGGCAGCGCTTCTTCCCATAATTCAGCCGGTTTTGTATACCATAATTCCAAATCTGATTCCTGCTGTGCATTGGCAGAAATATAAATTAAGGATAAAACGAAAAAAAGAATGCGTTGATTAAATTTCATAGATGTTTATAAATTTATAATTGAAATTACTTAATTATTCCATGTTTGTAGCGCAAAGGATCCGAACCTTTTTTCATACGTAAATAATTTCTATAAAATAAGCCTTTTAAGCCTATTTTTTGTTTAAAATCAATAATTTTAAAAATATAAAGCAAAAAAAGAGAGCACTTGTCGGTATGGCAAATGCAAGGTTATTAGAGACAAATATTGAACAGCTAAGAGTTATAAAATTTCATACGCGTGCTCTTGGCACTTTCTTGGGTACTTAGCTGTTGAGGTCAGTTTCATACTCGGCTTTGGAGTTGCTGTTAAACAACAGGTGCCAGAAAAAATCGACCTTAATTATACCCCTAAGATACAAAATGATAACTCAAATAACCTTGATTAAACCGATATTTTCATTCTCTCGGGTGTCTAATTTTTGTCATGTAGGTTTCATATGATTAAAATTGTTTATTTATAAGGCATCATATGGAACCTGCCCGACTAAGCTGGTCAGGCGGGCTCGCATGAGATAATAATTATTCTCTTGAGTGGTGAT
>JBNJGR010000404.1:0-2566 GCA_051747885.1 Bacteroidota bacterium
ATTATTTAGTTTTGGAATCGTTTTGCTTATAGATTGAAATTTTCAGAACAAAAAATATAATTAAATGAAGGATGCAAAAGTGATTCAGCTGGAGGAAGTTGCCATCCGGTTTTCGGGAGACTCCGGAGATGGAATGCAGCTTACCGGAACACTGTTTTCAGATGCTACAGCTTTTTTAGGTAACGATATTTCAACATTCCCCGATTATCCGTCCGAAATACGAGCTCCGCAAGGTACGGTTGGTGGAGTTTCTGGATTTCAGGTGCAGTTTGGAGAGAAAAGAATTAGTACCCCGGGCGATTATGCCCATGTACTTGTGGCCATGAACCCCGCTGCCATAAAAGCGAATGCCAAATTCATGCAACCCGGCGGGACTATTATTTATGATTCGGATGCTTTCGTTGAAAAGAACTTGAAGAAAGCAAACTTTGAGACCGATGATCCATTTTTGGAGTGCGACCTGCAGGATTACAATAAAATTGCCGTACCAATCACAAGCCTTACCCGCGAAGGATTAAAAGACTTTGGACTCGACAATAAAAGCATTCTGAGAAGTAAAAACATGTTCGCACTTGGGCTGGTTTGCTGGATGTTTAACCGACCACTCGATTATATCGAAGAGTTTTTACGTTCGAAATTTGCCAAAAAACCTATTGTTGTAGACTCAAACATTAAGGTTTTGCACGATGGGTATAACTATGGGTTAAACATGCAGCACATGACACCCAGCTATATTGTGCATCCGGCAAATATCGAAAACGGAATTTACCGGAATATTAACGGCAACCAGGCAACTGCCTGGGGGCTGCTGGCCGCTGCAGAAAAAGCCGGGCTGGAACTTTTTCTGGGGTCTTACCCGATTACACCTGCCACTGAAATATTGGTTGAGCTTTCAGGACGCAAAGATTTAGGTGTGAAAACATACCAGGCAGAAGATGAAATTGCAGGAATATCTTCAGCAATTGGAGCAGCATTTGCCGGCGATTTGGCTGCCACAACCACATCGGGACCGGGGCTTGCCCTGAAGTCAGAAGCTATCGGTCTGGCAGTAATGGCCGAACTCCCCTTAGTTATAGTAAATGTACAGCGTGGCGGACCATCAACAGGGTTGCCCACCAAAACCGAGCAGTCTGATTTATTGCAGGCACTGTACGGAAGAAATGGCGAAAGCCCGGTTGTAGTGCTCGCCGCAACAACTCCGTCCGATTGTTTCTTTTATGCATACAAAGCTGCTAAAATAGCGTTGGAAAGAATGTTGCCGGTTATTTTGCTTACCGATGGTTTTTTAGGCAACGGAAGCGAGCCGTGGAAACTGCCAAAAGTTTCTGAACTGCCATCTATCACCCCAAGGATTGCAAAAGATGCTTCAACATTTCTGGCCTACAAAAGAGATGATAAATTATTAGCACGTGACTGGGCTTTTCCGGGAATGAAAGATTTTGAACATCGCATTGGCGGGCTTGAAAAGAATGTTTCCGGAACGGTTAGCCACGACCCGGAAAACCATCAGCGAAATACGGAAATAAGGGAAGAAAAAGTTCAGCGGGTAGTTGATTTGATTCCCGATTTGGAAACCTGTGGAGATGAAGATGGCGATGTTTTAGTGGTAGGCTGGGGAGGAACTTACGGTCATTTAATTGGTGCTGTTAGGGACCTCAGGCAGGAAGGGAAGAATGTCAGCCTTGCACATTTCAACTATATTAAGCCACTTCCGGCAAATACAAAGGAGATTTTCAGCAAGTTCAAAAAAGTAATTGTTTGCGAATTAAACATGGGGCAGTTTGCCAGTTACCTGCGCGACAAGATTCCGGGTTTTGAATACCATCAGTTTAACAAAGTGAAAGGTTTACCTTTTACGGTTTTTGAATTGAAACAAGGAATTAACAAATTACTGGAGGAATAAGCAATGACGGAACAGAAATATACTATTAAAGATTTTAAAAGCGAAAACGAAGTACGCTGGTGTCCGGGGTGTGGCGATTATGCCATTATGAACGCTGTACAGCGAACAATGGCCGAAATGGGCATTCAAAAAGAAAAATTTGCTGTTATATCAGGAATTGGTTGTTCTTCACGCTTTCCCTATTATATGAATACATTTGGTTTTCATACCATTCACGGAAGGGCGGCGGCTGTGGCTTCCGGTGTAAAACTAGCCAACCCCGATTTGAGTGTGTGGGTGGTTACAGGCGATGGCGATGCCATGGCAATTGGCGGGAATCACTTTATTCATACTATTCGCAGGAATATCGATTTGAATATTATTCTTTTCAATAACCGGATTTATGGTTTGACTAAAGGGCAGTATTCACCAACATCCGACAGGGGGTTCAAAAGTAAAACTTCTCCTTTCGGAACAATTGAAGACCCTTTTGTGCCCGGCCAGCTGGTAGTTGGTGCCAGGGGGACATTTTACGCCCGAACTATTGATGGTAATCTGAAGGTTAGCCAGTCGGTTTTCCAACAAGCTGCAGCACACAAAGGTGCCTCTGTTGTTGAGGTTTTGCAAAATTGTGTTATTTATAACAACGGGGTTCACAAGGCGATTACTGATCCGGAACACAGG
>JBNJGR010000405.1:0-2560 GCA_051747885.1 Bacteroidota bacterium
GCCTGCAATTCCGGCGTTATTTACCAATGCGTCAATTTTTCCGAATTTTTTGACTACTTCAGCATACACTTTTTTAACTGCTCTTTCGTCCGCAACATCAAGGTGCCAGAATTTTGCCTCTCCTCCTGATTGGTTAATTTCCGTTGTTAATTCCTTTCCTTCTTTGTCGAGCACATCAGTTACGGCGACTTTGGCGCCTTCTTTTGCCAATAAAAGGCATGTTTCGCGCCCAATTCCCAATGCGCCGCCTGTAACAATGACCACTTTGTTTTCTGTTCTTCTCATCTCAATAATTGTTAATTGTCAAAATCGTAAGGATTAATTGAAACGGTCCAGCGTATCAATTGCCTGTTCAAATTGTTTCTGTGTTTTTCCAAGTTTTGATGCAATCATCTTAAACAAATCGTCTTTCGTTTCATGCCGCCAAAATAAATCGGCGTTTGTCAGTTGAGGAAACTCACTCTTGAGTATTGGCTTAAGGTGGTCCCAGTAATCCAAATTAAATGCCTGTTCCATTTTTATTATTTAGTGATTTTTTATAAAACAGAATTCTCATCAGTACTATAAAAGCCGCTATTGGAAGCAGTATGTCGATTGCTCTGAATGAGTGAAATCCAATAATTACTATAGCCCAAAGAAGCACCAGTAAACCTGCAATGATGTAAAGTGAATTTTCCATGGTTACTATTATTGGAACTTTTTTCCTAAAGTTCAATTTATTGTATAAAAATACTATGTATGGAACTGGAAAACATTACATAATTCAGGACAAGAGTTACATCATTCACACATTTGGGATTATGCAATTATCCAAATGCACTTAATTCCTGAATAATTGATAAATTTGATAATTAAATCTGTACTACTTCACATCAATAAAATAACGATTCTTGAAGAGTAAAAACAGAAATATTGTATCGAAACCCGGCAGGTTCTGGTTTGCCCTCGATAATGCTGCGAAAATTTATCCGGCTATTATCACAGAAAATGTTACTGCCGTTTTCAGGGTCACGGCCATATTAAAACAACCCGTTCAGATTAAACCGTTCCGAAAAGCAGTTTTGCAGGCAGAAAAGCGGTTCCCGTTTTTCAGGGTTCAGCTCCGGGAAGGATTTTTCTGGTATTATCTCGAGCATCTTCCGCAACACATTCCCGTAGAGCCCGATGAGCAACTGCTGTGCAGGAAATTTCCCAAAGGAAGTTTGTTGATACGAATTCCTGTAAAGAGCAACAGCATAAGCGTTGAATGTTCGCACATTTTAACTGATGGCACCGGGGCATTTGAATTTTTCAAAACCATTCTCATTCTCTATTCGGCTGAATGTGGCGCCGAAATCCCTGCCAAATACAAAATGAATGATACGGTTAGTCAAATTTCGGAGGAGGAATACGAAGATGCTTACAACCGTTACTTTAAAGCAGAAATCCCGCCAATGGTAAAACGATCAAAGGCTTTTCACTTGCCTTATTCGTTGAAATCGTCTCCCCGTTTTACGGTGCTCAGGGCAATTGTTTCCCTGGAACAAATAAAAGAGATGGCACACCGGAAAGAGGTGAGCATAACGGTTTATCTTACATCGGTTTACCTGTATATTTTGCAGGAAATTTATGAAAACCTGAAGGGGGTCAGCAAGTATAAAAAAAGAAAAAAGCTTCGTGTTCAGGTGCCTGTGAACCTACGCAATATATTCCCGTCGAAAACCATGCGGAATTTTTCGCTGTTTGTGATGCCTGAAATTGATTTGCGTCTGGGCCATTTTACTTTCGATGAAATTATTAAGTCGGTTTATCATCAAACAAAACTCGAAACCGATGAAAAGCTAATCAATAAAAATATCTCAAGAAATGTGGGAGGCGAAAGAAATCTGATTGTCAGAGGAGTACCACTTTTTTTGAAGGGTTTTATTCTGCGCATGAAATACTATTCGCTGGGCACAAGCCAATACAGCGGAGTGCTTACCAATTTGGGTAAAATAGATTTTCCGGCAGAAACCGGCAAATTGATTGACTACTTTATTATGACACCACCGCCACCCAATAAGTTGCTGAAAATAAATTGCGGAGTAGCCGGATTTGGCGATAAGTTGGTGCTGAGTTTTGGCAACATTACACAATCGCTTGAATTTGAAGAAAGGTTTTTGCAATTTTTGAGCGATCAGAATATTACGATTGAACAGAAAACAAATAATTGAAGGTTATGATACAGTGTCCGAATTGCGGGGTGGAAGCAGAAGAAAATGCCAATTTTTGTTCGTTATGCGGTGAGCCTTTGGTCGAAAATATTGCCGATAACGTGGCGTTTATAAAATCGGGAAAATTACGAAGGGAAGAAAAACTGCTCACAGATTATCATCAGTTAACAGGTTTTCAGAAAAGAAAAATCTTTTGGCAAATATCAGGGTTGATCCTTATTTCCGGTATTGTTATCACCTTACTCATCGATTTTATTGGAAACAGGGATATCACCTGGTCAAAATACCCGGCCACAATCAGCCTGGTTTTGTTTATCAATTTTACGCTGAATACATTTCTGCGAAAAAAAATTACACTCATGGTGGCC
>JBNJGR010000406.1:0-2544 GCA_051747885.1 Bacteroidota bacterium
GAAAAACATCGGGCATTCCGGCAGGTACCTTTACCCGGTCCACCAACTCAGCAGCGCCTTTAAAGGAAAATTTCTCGACAGCCTGAAACGGGCTTTACGCAAGCAGAACGAACTGTCGTTGTTTTACGACAAGGTTCAGCAGGCTTACAAAACCAAATGGGTAGTACATTGTGAGCCTTCGCTGGCGGGTGCAGAACATGTGATAAAATACCTGGGACAATACACCCACCGCGTGGCCATAACAAATCAGCGTATTTTGAACATTGCCGAAGGAAAAGTCACGTTCGTAGCTAAAGATTATCGCGACAGGGCCGTTAAAAAACCGGTTACCCTCGATGGTACGGAGTTTCTGCGCCGCTTTGTCCAGCACATTTTACCCCGCAGGTTCGTTAAAATCCGGAGGTTCGGTATTTACAATCACACCACCAAACGAAATCTCGCTTTACGGTTTGTAGTGGAAGAAAAGCCCAGTATTGATACCATAATAAAAAGCGGGCTTCCACCCGAAACCAATCAGCAGCGGTTTGAACGCCTGACCGGTGTTGATCCGTGCCTTTGCCCGGTATGCAAAACCGGGCGGATGGTTATCCTAAGGGAATTGCCCCGGATACGTTCCCCGGGAATGTCTGGTAGGATACACACACTGCAAACAGCATAATACCCAACTTCTTTTTGCATCAACTGAGCAACCGGGAAAGGTATGCCTGCCATTGAACAAAAAATGCCTGAAACAGCTGGTTTGTTAATAAACTTGTATTTGTTAACTGACAGAATAAGCACAAAAACCTGCAATACGTCAAAGAACACTACAATTATTTTTCTTCAAAAAATTTTAAAAACCTTCAGTAAGTACATAGCCCTGATACCGGCAGGTGTAGTTCAACATGGACTCATCGCTGGGCGCTGCGCGCCACTCAGAGTCCTATTTATTGTTCGTTTGTATTTTCGGTTTTTGCACGCTCAAATTCTATTCTGTCACCTTTTAGGTTCTTGTATTTTAGTAGTGCAATGTCTTTCATATTAATTCCGTTACAAATGAAGCTGAACAGCCAAAAATCTTTTGCTTTTTTTTGTTCGGGTATTTCAGGTTCAGTTTTGATTAAAGCAAGTATCTGTTGTTTTGTTAAAGCTTTTTTAACAGCCCTGCCCTTTGGTATTTTGTATTTACCTTTTCCAAACGGATAAATATCTTCTGAGATTTCACCTTCATTAATAGCAAGGTTAAAAATTGCTCTTAAATTACGAAGGTAAATGCCAACGGTTGTTTTGCTTTTGCCTTTGCTTATCATGTATGTTTCATATTTTTTAAGGAACAGTTCGTTTATCGAGTTAAAACTTAAACTTGTAGGTTCTTTAATCTCCTGTTTGGTTTTGGATTTGCTTTTCTGTTTGTCTTTCAGGTAGTTTTTTATTGATTTTAAGCTCAGTTCATAGCTTTCAGCCGTGCTGTACCTTCCCAGTTCTTTAAGTAGTTTAATCTGTTCACCAAAGTGATAAAATACATTTTTGCCGTCACCTTTCCTTCGTAGCAGTTTCTTTTCAAAAGTTTCAAAAGAAAATGGATCGCAATTTTCAGCAGCTTCAACCGCTTTTACTCTGATTGCGTCTAAGTAATTTCTTTTTTCCTGATGGATTTTACGCGGCTTTTCTGTTTGCCACACACTTTCAAATTCTTTCACAGTCATATCAAATCCAGTGGAATACATTTTCCACCTTTTAAGCAGGGGAGAATAAACCCTGAGTTTAACCGGATAGATTTTTTCTTTACATGTGGAATGACTTTTGGCCTTTTTTGCCCTTCGGGTGTCCTGGGTAATTGTGACATCTGTTTTCATATCTTTTATGCTTTAAAACGAAGATACAAAAATTTGCACAAAATTTTCACAAATTTGCACAAGAAAAAGCAATAAAATACTAATATTAAACTAATAGCTAAAAATGCCTGTTTGTATAGGTTTTATGAGTATCCTAACAATGTTCGAACATCAAAATAATAGTATAAAATTATGACTACGGATCAGGAGGTTGGGGGTTCGAGTCCCTCCAGGTTCACGAAAATTTGAAACTCCGCATCAGTAAAGAGATTGCGGAGTTTTTTTATTATTACAACCCAAAAGGAAAATCAAGACAAAAATAGATTCAATTGGCAAGTTTACTGGATATTACACCGGTTCGATTTTGTTTGGTTAAATATTTATTTGAGATAAATTACATTAGGAAATAAATGGCCACAGCTCCTAAATTTCAATTATTCTTGTAGGGTTGATTAGTATCTATAAAAAGATTTTGTTTTATTTCTAAAATGCACTATTTTTGATGCAGAATAGAAATAAATTAACTAGCCATAGATTATAGAAGCTGATGAATTATCTGGAATTTAAAAACAGGATGTTTGATTTAGCGTGTTTTAACACACACCAGGTTTATGCCTGGAAGCCGGATTTTGACAGGAATAATTTTGTCCGTTGGGTTAAAAAAGGACTTCTGCTTCGATTACGACAGGGGTATTACACATTCCCTGAGTACAAAAGCAAACCTGACTTT
>JBNJGR010000407.1:0-2535 GCA_051747885.1 Bacteroidota bacterium
TTCCAGTGATCCCGATGCAAAAGCACGTTCGAAACAGGCCATTCAACGGTTCAACGAAAAATTTAAAACCACACACGGTTCGCTCATCTGCAAAAAACTCACCGGCTACGATATTTCAACGCCTGAAGGAGCTTCAGCAGCCCATGAAGATGCGGTTTTTCAAACGAAGTGTACAGCATTTATCAAAACTGCGTGCGATATTTTGGAAGATGAATTTTGAACCTATACTGAAAATTTACGTTCAATACATTAGAATCAAAAAATTCAATAGTATATGAAATGTAATGTAGGTCCGGTTGACAGGTTAATCAGAATTATTTTAGGTTTAATAATTGCCATTGTTGGGGTGGTATTTAACAGCTGGTGGGGACTTATCGGAATCCCGCTCATTGCAACCGGTTTGTTTAAATGTTGTTTGCTGTACATGCCTTTCAATATTTCCACAGCAAAAAAAGAAAAGTAGTTCATAATGAAACGAAAGAAAGCGGCAGGAACTGAACCCCTGCCGCTTTTTTTATGGAAATATTTGATTAATGAAGATGTTTTTCGAAATTTAGCCCCACTAAAAATCCAAAAAATGTCAATGAAAAAAGTATTGTATTTAAATATGGTAATCGCCATGGCTGTTGGCTTTGGCTGCCAGCAAAAAGAGAAAAATCCCAACCTCATGGTGCAAAAAGAAATTAACGAAAACTGGCAATTCCGCCAGGCGGGTGAAGCGGATTGGATGGATGCCTCCGTTCCCGGTACAGTCCACACCGATTTAATGGACAACGGCGTAATCGACGATCCCTATTACCGGCTCAACGAACTCGATGTGCAGTGGATTGACAAAGAAGACTGGGAATACAAAACCACTTTCACTGTGGATGAAAATATGCTCACCCGCGACCGTGTAGAGCTCGATTTCAAAGGTCTCGACACCTACGCCGATGTATTTTTAAACGAAGAACAGGTGTTGGCGGCCAACAACATGTTCCGCGAATGGCAAATTGATGTGAAAGCGATTTTGAAAGAAGGCGAAAACGAACTGCGGATACTATTCAAATCACCCATAAGAATAGGTCTGGAAAAATACGATGCAAATGAATTTGTTTACCCAGGCGCCGAAAACGACCAGGCCGAAAGGGGCGAGGTGGAAGATGGCAAACGTGTGAGCATCTACACCCGGAAAGCCGGTTATCATTACGGCTGGGACTGGGGACCACGACTGGTAACCAGCGGAATCTGGCGACCGGTTCTGTTAAAAGCCTGGGACGAAGCCCGCATCGAAAACCTGCGGATTGTGCAACACGAAGTTTCGGATGAAAAAGCCACATTCACCGCTGAATTTGAAGTGGAAGCAGAAGGAAAAGAAAAGGTAACACTTTCGGTTATCAACGACGGAACAACGCTTGCCAGCAATAAAGTTCAGTTAGAGGAAGGCGTGAATAAATACTCCGTGGATTTTGAAATTGAAAACCCTGAATTGTGGTGGACAAACGGTTTGGGCGACGCGCATTTGTACAACATCACCGGGGAAATGAAAATTGGTCAGCAGTCTGTTTCAGAAGATACCCGAATCGGAATCCGTACACTTGAACTGGTGCGCGAAGAAGACGAACACGGCACTTCGTTCTATTTCAAACTGAACGGTCACCCGGTATTTATGAAAGGCGCCAACAACATTCCCAACGACATGTTTCTGCCGCGGGTAACCGACGAAAACTACCGCACAATGATTGAAACTGCCAAAGAATCGAACATGAACATGTTGCGTGTTTGGGGTGGCGGTGTTTACGAAGAAGATATTTTTTACGACCTGTGCGACGAAAACGGCATCCTGGTTTGGCAGGATTTTATGTTTGCCTGCGCCATGTTCCCGAACGATGAACCGTTTCTCGAGAACATTCGGCAGGAAGCTATCGACAATGTAAAAAGGTTGCGCAATCACCCGAGCATTGCTTTGTGGTGTGGCAACAACGAAATTCTTACCGCCTGGAATACCTGGGGATGGAAAGCGTTGGCTGAAGAACAGGGCGAAGATGTTCCTGAGAAAGTATGGCAGGCTTATGTGGATATTTTTCATGAAACATTGCCCGAAGTGGTGGAAGAACTCGACCCGCAACGCAGTTACTGGGGCTCCAGCCCGTCGTCCGGACTCGGAGTACAAGCCGATTTGATAAACGGCGACGAACATTACTGGGGTGTATGGTGGGGCAAAGAACCCTTTGAAACCTATGCCACTCACCTTGCACGTTTTATGAGTGAGTACGGGTTCCAGTCGTTCCCCGAAATGAGCACAGTGGAAAAATATGCCGAACCACAGGATTATGATATTTACTCGGAGGTGATGAAATCGCACCAGCGCTCTTCCATCGGAAATGAAACCATTGAATATTACATGTTGAAAGAGTACAAGCAGCCCAAAGATTTTGAGTCGTTCCTATATGTAAATCACGTGTTGCAGGCCGAAGGAATCAAGTTTGGGCTGGAAGGTCACCGCCGCGCCATGCCGTTTACCATGGGGAGTCTTTACTGGCAGTTGAATGATGT
>JBNJGR010000408.1:0-2527 GCA_051747885.1 Bacteroidota bacterium
TGCCAGCTGAAATTCATTCATGTTTCCAACTACACTGTAGGTGTGGCGCGGTTGCGGTATTTTGCCCAGGTATTTACCGGTATCCCATTCGTAAATTTCCCGCATGGCGCCTTCCGGGTGATCCTGTGCGGGCTGGTAGTACAGTTCGCCGTATAAACTGTGAGAGTCGGCCGCATAAGTAATCATAGTTGAGCCATCGGCTGCTGCACCTTTGGTAATCAGGAAATTGGTGCAGCCAATTGAAATTTCAACATTCGATAAAAGGAATACAACTGCAAGTATCCCGGTCATTAATTTTGTCTTCATTATTATTTTCATTTTAATTTTCAGGAAAGGCAAATATAATTATTTCAAAATATCTGTTACTGATTTTTGTCGTGCCTGGTGTACGACAAATACTATCTTTTATACGTTTTCGGAAAAACGGATCTTTTACACCGCGGCTTCAGCCCGGGGCACAGAAGTGTCAAAAACAAAAGGGCTTTAGCCATTAATAGAATTAAATGCTAAAGCCGAAAAAGACCTCGAAAAGGTTAAACACCGGACTAAAACACCGGTGTAAAAAATTGATTGATTGTTCTGTGATTTAAAACGTGGAATTTGTCGTACACCCGTCGTGACTGCAAATTATAAGCACCCTTTTATTTTTTCCAGGACGCTTTCAATGTCATTGTCGAGGCCCACTGAAAAACGTACCAGCCCGTCGGAAAGTCCCATTTGTTTTTGCACTTCAGGTGGAACTTCTGAGGAGGTGCTGTGCCCCGAGCAACTGAAAAGTGTTTTGAAATACCCGAGACTCACAGCAAGATAACCTACTCCGGCATCCTGCATTTTTTTCATGAATTGGTTGGCTTTTTTTTCTGTTTCAAAGTCGAGTGCCAGCATACCGCCAAAACCAAATTCGTTGTTCATGAGCTTTTTATGAATTTCGTGATGCGGATGGCTTTTCAAACCCGGGTAATTCACTTTCATTCCGGTACTTTCCAGTTTTTCAGCAAGAAACAATGCATTTTTACTGTGCTGTTTCATGCGGATGTGGAGTGTATGCAGGTTTTTTAGAATACTCGAAGAACGCAGCGGATCGAGTACCGGGCCCAGCAGCATGGCGGTTCCTTCTGTTACGTTCGAAAGCTGGTTAATAAATTCGTTTGTTCCGCAAATTGCACCGGCCACGCAGTCGTTTTTGCCGTTGATGAATTTGGTCATGCTGTACACAACAATATCGGCTCCCAACTGTGCCGGCGACATAATCATGGGTGTGAACGTATTATCCACCATGAGTCTGGCATTATGTTTACGCGCAATTTTTGCCAGTTCCGGAACATCCGAAACCTGCAGCAGCGGATTGGTCACACTTTCGGTGTAAATAACTTTCGTGTTGGGTTGTATGGCTGCCTTCACCTGTTCCAGGTTGGTGATATCCACAAATGAAACTTCGATGTTGTACTTCGGGAGCCAGTTTTTCAGAAAAGCGAATGTGCCGCCGTATGTGGTAACACTTGTAACAATGTGGTCGCCCGAGCGGCACAATTGCAGCAGAGCGCAGGTTATGGCTGCCATTCCCGAGGAAGTTATCCATGCCGATTCGGTATTTTCAAGTGCTGCCATGGCATCGGCCAGGTATTTGTTGCTGGGATTCCAGTGACGTGAGTACAGGAAACATCCCTCCATATGTCCCTGAAAGGTTTCTTCCATGGTTTCGCCTTCAAGAAAAGTATAGGTGGAGGAGTCGGTAACCGATGGGTTTACACCTCCAAACTCGCCAAATTGTTTTAGCTCGTAAAGTTTTTGTGCCGGATCAAATTTCATGTTTACTGATTTTTTGTTTGGGTTGAAATTAGTGGAATTTTTACTGGCAAAATATGATATTGATCGGGATTCCGGGAGCCGGACTTTCCCAAGTCCGGTAAATTATTTTAAAGCTGAACATCACAGGGTTTTGTTTGACTTTGGAAAGTCAAACTCCCGGAAATACCAATCCAGAACTACTGTCTTTTTTAGCACCGGTCACCGAAGCGAGACAGTTATTTTCGCCCAAATAGCGAAGCAATCCCAAAAAAGCAAAAATGAGCGCTTCTTTAAAATCGATAATCTGTTTTTCCGGAATGATTATTTCAGCAGTACTGTGTGTTTTCAGCTGTTCGATCAAGAAGGTGTTGAAGGCTCCTCCGCCGGTTACCAGCACTTTCATGTTGTCCGGAATTGTTTTGCCAATCTGAACCCCAATGTGTTCGTAAACTGTTCGGAGTTTGTCCGGGATTGAAACCGGTGAATTTTCAATCAGCGGAAAAAAGTGGTGATCCATCCACTCTTTTCCAAGCGATTTGGGTGGCTTTTGACTGTAAAACGGGAGCCGATTGAGTTGGTTAAGTAATTTACTGTCTGTTTTTCCGGTTTTGCCCAGTTCGCCGTTATTGTCGTAGGGATGCCCTTCTTTTTTTGCCAGGGAATTCAGGATAAAATTCACCGGGCAAATGTCGAATGCAATTCTTTCCCCGTTTTTTTCGAACGAAATATTGGCAAAACC
>JBNJGR010000409.1:0-2513 GCA_051747885.1 Bacteroidota bacterium
CAGGCGGTCGGAGGATTTTCTTATTGCAACATGAAAAAAAATCTCAGGTTTCTCTTTGGTTTTTAAACTAAAGTCATTCCGATGTAGTGAAAGCGATTCTCCACAACCCCCTGAATTCATTCAGTTTATAACCAGTGGCTTTGTCGTTGGGGTACAATTCCTGAATTTTCTCAAGGGTGGAAGGTGCTATATCGGAACCGGGTGTACCGTGGCAATTTAAACAGGCCGGCATGGCTGTTTTTATGGGTTTGTAATAAACCAGCGCATCATCATTCACAATTAATGTATCGCCGGCATTTCCGATTTGCAGCTTCTTCTCGTATAAATTCCACAACGCTTTTTCCTGTTCACCCCCGAGGGCATTCCCGGGATTCCGGTTTTTGGAAGAAACTCTTGAAATAATACAGTTATTGGCGGCACTCAGGCTGTCAATCAGCGGGGAAGCCTCCAGGTTGCAAAATTCAATGGCATAAGTTGGGCCGCCCTGCTGCATTGCGCTGCTCACGTTGGCCAGCAAAACACCCTGCGCCTGGTTCGAAATGTTATTCCCTTTTTCTGTAAGATCAGAATAGGTTTCAGAATCAATTTTTTGATTTTCCTGTTTTGAATTACAGGCGAAAAAAACGGAAAGGAACAGGAACCCGAAAACGTAGAACAAATGTTTTTTCATCTCATTAAAATTGTTTATTTAATTTGTATTCGATGCCTGCCTGCGGTAGGCAGGTAACTCTCAATGAATTTTAAATCTTCTTGCTTGTGAATTTGAAGAATGAAAATTCATGTTCGTTTCATAA
This sequence comes from Bacteroidota bacterium, assembly GCA_051747885.1. Lineage (GTDB taxonomy): Bacteria > Bacteroidota > Bacteroidia > Bacteroidales > Prolixibacteraceae > Tangfeifania. Next base: position 795 of record JBNJGR010000409.1, read on the forward strand.
CCTTAAATTTAATGAATTACGTCGGTTACATTTAAGATTAGGCGCTGTTTTCGTACTTTATCATTTAGGTATCAATTGAATAGATAAATCCAAAGCATTTGCAACCAATAAAAGATTTGAAATTCTTACATCTTCGCCATTTTCAATCCGAGAAATATAAGGGCGTTTTTTCTTTACTGCTTCTGCAAGTTTTTCCTGGCTCATATGTAATTCTTTTCGTCTATTTTTTATAATCTCTCCAAAATAGTAGGAATACGCTTCCTCTCGGAACCTCTCTCTACTTTCCGAACCTTTTTTCCCATAGCGTTCTGCTAATAAATCCTTTGCTTTCATTGTTTTCATCATTCCTTGTTTTTAAAATATTCATCTAAAACCTTCTCTGCTTCCTTAATTGCTTTCACATAGTCTTTATTTGACTTTTTTATAAACCCATTCAAACAAACAGCCTTTGTACATTCAGAAAAATTAAGATGGTCAATCGCAAATATCAAAACTCGATACTCGTTTCCTGCTTTAATTCTCAATTCATAAAATCTTGAATTTGTCAGCTTTTTAACGAAATTCGTATGTACTATTTTTACTTCTCCAATAATCTCAATTAGTTGAAAAAATTTATCAGAGACTCTTTGTCCTTGAGTATCGATGAAATCCAAACATTTTTCTGTAATGTCAATTTCTCTCATGATGCAAAGGTAACGAATACGTTACATATTTCAAATATATCAACTATTATCTTTAGTTCTACAGTATCTTATTGCATGAAACACAATAAAGAAATATAATTATTGAATTTTTAACAAGGTCATGATAATCAAAAAAAGACACAATTCATTTTTTTGTTTATCGTATTAAGAAAACTTCGCGACCTGGAGTCTTGGTGGCTGTATTACAGTCTATTATGATATTGTTGCTAACAAATGTACTCACAAATATTTGCCACTAAGACACTAAAGCACAAAGAATACGCGAAGATTTTCATAAGGCTAATATTCAGCTTTTAAATAAGCCTTATATTTTTGCGAAACGTAAAAAAATTAATCAAAAAAACTCAAATCCCATTCGTCCATCCATTCCAGATAAGGCATTCCGTTTTCTTTAAACTGAACGGGCAGCCAAACATATCTTCCGTCGATGGCATTTTGGGGTCGCCAGCGATCGGCCATAAAAATGAAGGCATCCTCTTTCCCCTGGACGGGAAAAATATAGGTGCTCTGCGAATCGAAAGTAATGTCAGCATCTTCGCCCACACACGGATTTTCAACATATTGCCAGTCGCCCATTACGGCATCGGACACCAGCAGGCGTGCGGCGTTGGGATCCCAGCCGGTACAGCCCGAGGTAATCATGTAATATTTCCCGTTGCGTTTAAAAATTGAGGGTGCCTCGTTGTGACCGGTGGGCAGTAACCTGGTATATTTCCCGGTAAAACCGGTGTAATCGTCGTTCAGCTCCGAAATGTGCAGCGTCAGGTTTTCTTCTGCCGCATGAATGTGGTAAGCCGTTCCGTCATCATCGATATAGAGCGTCATGTCGCGCGACATTTGCCCTTTCTCAAAATCGCGGTGCACAAAAAGCCCTTCTTTCACGGCCTGCAGCCACTCCTCCGACCATGACTCCAAATCATCAGGGAATGTTTTGTTTTTCAGCTCATCCGGATAATTTACCGGCCAGTGGCCTGCATTCGGATTCAGGGCTTCCAGGAAAGTGTATGGCCCGGTG
>JBNJGR010000410.1:0-2513 GCA_051747885.1 Bacteroidota bacterium
CGGAACCGGAAACATGTTGTCTTTAATTACGTGCACATTCTCCACAAAATGCAGCACTTTGGTTTGCGCACCGCCCGAGCAGTGAATCATTCCTGAAATTTCTTTTCGGTGTTTTTCCAGCACTTTTTTGATTACCGGAGCATAAGTGCGGGTTGGCGACAAAACAAGTTGGCCGGCATTCACACCGAGTCCTTCGATCCCGTCAGTCAGCCTGTATTTCCCTGAATAAACCAAATCTGAGGGGACTTCAGGATCGAAACTTTCGGGAAATTTTTCGGCCAGGTAGTTGGCAAAAACATCGTGCCTGGCTGAGGTGAGCCCGTTGCTGCCCATGCCGCCGTTGTAACTGTCTTCGTAAGTTGCCTGTCCCGTTGAGGAAAGACCGATAATTACATCGCCGGCAGAGATATTACCGGCGGAGATTATATCGTCGCGTTTCATGCGGCAAACCACGGTAGAATCTACAATGATGGTGCGCACCAAATCGCCCACATCGGCCGTTTCACCACCGGTTGACCACGCGCTGATGCCCAAATCACGCAGATTTTGCAAAATTTCTTCATTCCCGTTGATGATGGCGGCAATCACTTCGCCGGGAATTTTGTTTTTGTTCCGGCCAATGGTCGAGGAAACGAGTATATTGTCGGTGGCGCCCACGCACAGCAGATCGTCGATGTTCATAATCAGCGCATCCTGGGCAATGCCTTTCCACACCGAAAGGTCGCCGGTTTCTTTCCAGTACAAGTAGGCCAGTGACGATTTGGTGCCGGCACCGTCGGCATGCATAATGTTGCACCATGCCGGATCCCCGCCCAGTACATCGGGCACAATTTTACAAAAGGCCCTGGGAAACAATCCTTTGTCGATATTTTTTATGGCGTTGTGCACATCTTCTTTCGATGCTGAAACCCCTCTGGAGTTGTATCTCGATTCGGTAACCATTTCTTTATTCGGTTTTTGCGGGTACAAAATTAGCAAAATCTGCTCATCTAAAAGAAAAAAAGGAAAGCCGCGTAATGACTTTCCTTTTTTCTTTTCAAATAGGATGCTAAGCGTATAAAAACCGTTTAATTTTTTTAGTTGGCGTTTTTTCAAACGGATCCGGCTGCAGGACAACCCGTTGAAGCCTTGAGAATTTATTCAATTCTGCATTTACTTTATTGTGGATTTCTATAAGAACATCGTCGTATTTATCAGAAAAATATTGTTGTGCATCGGCTCTAAGGTTTTTAAAATGTTGCTCAACTTCGTCGGCATTCAGGTGAACCATTGCTACCAGTTTTCCTTTCTTTTCAATAACCAGTGATTCGAGCACAAATCGCATTTTATTTATAACCGATTCAATTTCTTCCGGATAAATATTTTCTCCGCTGGCACCCACAATCATGGTCTTAATGCGCCCTTTTATATAGAGAAAATTGGTTTTATCGAATGTTCCTTTGTCACCGGTCTTAAACCAGCCATCATCAGTAAACACTTCTTTTGTAATTTCAGGAGCTTTGTAATACCCTTTCATTACATTGTTTCCTTTGGCCTGAATTTCACCTTCGCCGGTTGCAGGGTCAACGTCGCCCAGACGGAGCTGGACACCATCCATAGCAATTCCGGTTGAGCCTAATTTCCTGTTTTTGCCAACAGCTCCTGCCAGCAACGGTGATGTTTCGGTAAGTCCGTACCCAATGGCGTATGGAAATTTGCCTTCATATAAAAACCGTTCAACAGTGCTGTCGAGCTTTGCCCCGCCAATACCGAAAAAGCGAAGTTTTCCGCCAAAAGTCTGATATAATTTCCGGGCGGCCACACGGTGTAAAACCTTCCGTATGGAAGGAATGGAATAGAGCGTGCGCATGGCTTTCGATTTCTGAAACTTTGGATTTATTTTTGTTTTGAAAACTTTTTCGATAATCAACGGAACCACCAGCATAATAGTGGGTTTTACCGTTTGCAATGCCGGCAGCAGAACCGATGCAACCGGCGGTTTGCGAAGGTAATGCACGGAGGCGCCAAACATCACCGGAAAAAGAAACCCCAGGGTGTTTTCGAAAGTATGTGACAATGGAAGTACAGAAAGGAAACGGTCTGTTTCACTAATATCCTGCAGGGTGTGACTTTTTTCGGCTGTCCACATCAGGTTTTTATGGGTAAGCATTACACCTTTTGAGTTTCCGGTAGTTCCGGAGGTATAAATAATGGAAGCCAAATCTTCTTCGTTTACTTCAGCAGGCAATAATTCAGCTGTTTCGGGTAATTCAGCTTCCAGTGTTTTTAAATTTTCTTCGGGAGTTCCTTTCGGAATTACAGCAAAACTTTCGATTAAAATAATTTTTCCGAGTTTACCAATTGTGCTTTCATTTAAGCTGTTGTACAAAGTTTCAGATACGAACAACGTTTTTGTTTCTGAATGCTCGATTATTGATTCAATTTCGTTTGAATGGAAATCGGGTAAAATGGGGACTACTGTTGCACCAAGCCATGATATTGAAAAAAAAGCAATTCCCCAGTTGGGCATATTA
>JBNJGR010000411.1:0-2506 GCA_051747885.1 Bacteroidota bacterium
TGGTGACCTGCCAAATTACACGCACACCACCCAGCCAATTACACAACCCGATGGCGGCATTGAATTTAAACAGGTTTCCAACCTGGCCGCTTCGGCCAACCTCTCGCTCAACCAGTCCATTCCGCAGATTGGTACCAGTATTTGGGCCCGCACCTCGGCGCATGGTATCAGGAACCTGAACAAAAATGAAATTGGTTATTCGGGGAGCCCTTTTGTTATCGGTTTTACGCAGCCGCTTTTTGCCTACAACTGGATGAAATGGTACCGGAAAACTGAACCCATGATTTACGATGAAGCTCAAAAACGCTACGTGAAACAGATCGAAGAAATTGCACTCAGGGCAACATATCGTTATTTTACTTACTTAACTGTTCAAACAAACTACAAACTGGCCGAGAACAACCTGAAAAACAGTCAGGATAACCTGAAAATTTCCCAGACAAAAAAAGAACTTGGACAGATTTCGGACAATGATTATTCCCGCATCGAACTTTCGGTGTTGAATGCCCAAAAGTCATTGAACCAGGCAAGTATGGAACTGAAAAATGCCGATTTTGAATTAAAAAGATACGTGGGGCTGGAGCAATCAAGGGAAATCGATCTCAGCATTCCGTTAGGCATTAATCTTTTTGAAATCGATCCGGAATTGGCGCTGGCCAAAGCCAAAGAAAACCGAAGTGAAACCAGCCTCTACCAAAGGCGTCTGATAAATGCCGATCGGGAGCTTGCCCAGGCCAAAAATAGTACGGGGCTCAGCGCCACTCTGAGGGGAAGTTTTGGTTTATCAAACAGTGCGGAGGAGTTTATGGATATTTATGATCAACCGGAGAAAGATCGGGTGCTGCGTGTTTCTTTAAGTATCCCTATTCTCGATTGGGGGCGCTCGGCTTCTACGGTTAAACTGGCCGAATCGGAACGGGAACTTACCATTTATAATGTGAACCAGGACATTGAAGAGTTCGACCGCGAGGTGATTGTGCAGGTAGAACAGTTTGGCCTTTTGCGCGATCAGTTAAAAACCGCTGACGAGGCCGATAAAGTGGCTGAAAACGGATACCAGATTGCACTCCGTAAATTTCAAAACGGCGAGCTGAGTATTACCGATTTAAACATCGCACTGCAGGAACGTGAAAAAGCCAAACGCGACTATATCAATTCCATCCGTAGTTACTGGGTCGCCTACTTCCGCTTGCGGATGCTTACACTCTACGACTTTGAAAGAGGGCACGATATTAACTATGGTAATCCCATGCTCGAAGAAGAGGTAGGGGAGTCGGTTCTCTGAGGAAAATAATCAAAAAATGCACACTATTTAAAGTGTAAAGTGGTCGTTTCTTATTTTAGTAGAAAAATTCTGTTTGTATCCCACCGGTGAAGTATTGAATTTTATGAAAATCGGAAATCAATGAAAAACCCAGATTATAACGGTTAACCTCTGTAGTCAAATTCTTGTAGTTTTCTTGAATCTGGTGCACTCCTCATTCTTTCATGTTATTCACAGCTTGTTAAAAACAGAACAGACAACAAACAGAAAATTATAATTGAAAATTTTATTTTGACATTATAGTTCCGCAGCTGTTCATGGACAATTGGTTGCGTATATCTTAAATTTTTGGTAGTTCAAATTTCAAAAACGGAAATAATTCGTATATTTGAATGAATAAATTCGTTATTGATATGAGCATGCTGGAAATTTCAGAAAAAGATTTTTTGACAGGCGCCCGGGAGGGCATCCAAAAATCGAGGCTATTGTCCATTGCGCGCGAATCCGGTTTAACCCTGAAAGAGTTGAGTTCGTTCCTGCGGATTTCTACCCGGTCAATCCAGGAGAAAGGGCTGACCCAACTAATTGCACCCGGCGCATCGGAGCGAGCATTGTATATTGCCCGCCTGTTTAATTCAGGAATTAAAATATTCGGGAGCCGGGATAAGTTCTATCGCTGGCTGAATACCGAAAACCAGGCTATGGGCGGTGAAAAACCTGTTTCTTACCTCGATACTTTTTCGGGGATCCAACTGGTAATGGATGAACTGAATGCCATTGAGCACGGATTTTCCGCCTGATGATTGTTTACAGGATTACAAAAAAGGAACATGCTGCTCTCGACGGAATGGGCGGGTTGTTTGGTCCGGGTAGATGGCATAAAAAAGGAAAACAGGTAATTTATACTTCGGAACACGCTTCCTTGGCGGCCTGGGAAAAAATTGTGCATGTTGCAAGTTTTGAAAATCTCCCGGACGATCTCTTGCTGGTAAAAATTGAAATCCCGGATGCTTTGGAAATCCAGACAGTGCCGGATAATATACTGTCTCCCGGCTGGGATGATTTCCCGTTCAGCAGCAAAACTACAGATTACGGCACCTCTTTTTTACAAAAAAAAGAATTCCTGGCGTTAAGAGTTCCCTCAGTGATTATCCCGGATGAATTTAATTTAGTTTTAAATCCTCTCCACCCGGATATTCAAAAATGTAAAATTCTTAGTTCTGAGCCATTTGTATTTGATCG